>VXOE01000266.1 GCA_009840225.1 Caldilineaceae bacterium SB0662_bin_25
CAACCCGCCGCCCACCATCCCGAAAATCCATCCAAATCCCGCAAATCCTGATTCAGACAACAAAGGGCAGCCCACTCCATCAGAACCTGTCCCACCGCCTACCATCCCGAAAATCCATCCAAATCCCGCAAATCCTGATTCAAAATTCGCAAAAATTCCTCCAAATACACCCGTATTTCGTGTTATAATACATTCTTCGCACCGGCGAACTTTCCCCGTGCGGCTAACCAATCCGCTGACATCGCCGGCCACCCGGCCGGACGACAAGAGCAACTCGTATCAAAGGAGATACCTTCAATGTCGAAAAATCTCTGCAAAGGAATCAGAAAAGACGGCAGCCCCTGTAAAGGCAAAGGCCTCAAACAATACAACGGCTACTGCATCGCCCACGGACCCCCCGCCGACCAGGCCCACGAATGGCGAGCCCTCGGCGGCAAAAACTCCGCCACCGCCGTCCGCCTCGACAAACGCATGCCCGAAGAGCTCAGACAGGCCAGCGAACTGGTACAGGACTGCATGGTTCAGGTAAAAGAAGGAAAAATGACCCCCGCCGCCTTCAACGCAATTTGCCGCGGCGTCCAAACCCTGATCGCCGTCCGCCGCCGCAACGACGAGGAAATGGACGACATCCGCACCGAAGAGATTGAGGCCGCTGCCGCCGAATTCCTCGGCCTGCACGCCAACCTCGACGTCCTCGAAGCCGCCGCCGAAATGAACGACAGACAGGACCAGTACCGCGCCGAGGCCCTCGTCGACCAGGGCTTCGCCGAAGTCAAAGAACCGTTCAACCCCGACCAACCCTCCGAAATCTTCCTCAATGACAGAGGGCGCCGCCGCTTCGGCTACCGCAACCTCCACTCCACACAACAGCTTCTGAATGAAATAGACGACCAACTGACCGACTATAACCCCTTCCTGTCCGATCTTCCCGAGCTCACCGGACTGTTGGCAGAACTGCAAGAGGATGTCGAAGACACCCTCTCCGTTCTCGCCCGCGACGACCTCGCCCCTTTCGACCCCCTCACAGGACAGTCCATCACCGAACTCCCGACCGGCGTCCAGACCCGCTCTAGGCTCCACCGTCTTATCCACGACGAAGTCAAGCCCCAGGAACGCCTCCAAGAGCAACTCGGCCGGATCAAACACCTGACGCGCAAAGCCGAAGAGCTCGCCCAGCACGAAGACGACAACCAAGGTCAGGAAGAGGCAGAAACCTACGGACCAGAACTGGAAGTAGCCGAGCCCTACGGCCAAGAACCGGAAGCGGTAGCAACCTACGGACCAGAACCGAAAGTGGCAGCAACCTACGGACCAGAACTGGAAGAGGCCGAACCCTATGGCCAGGAACCGGAAGAAGCAGAAACTTACGGCCAGGAGCCGGAAGTGACAGCAACCTACGGACCAGAACTGGAAGAAGAGGCGCCAACCTACGGACAAGAACCGGAAGAGGCAGAAAAGGGCAGCAAAAAGCTGGAATATATCAAAGAATCTCTGAAAGCCAGCGGAGTCCCGGTCGAATCCGTGCCAGCTAACTTTCGCTGGAAATAAGATCGACACAAAAAAATAGAATATATCTTCCTTTCTGTTCACCCATGGCCAACAGCCGTATGCCCCTACCCTTCACTTGCCTCAAATGCCCCCCATCTGCCCCATTCACGCCCCTCTCGGCCCCAAAACTGCCGTTACCGCCCAAGAAGCCGCCCCGGCACACTCTCCCTGCCCTCCAAACCCCTCCTGGATCCTCCAACCCACCGCGTCCAGGGCCTCAAACCTGCCAACCCGCACCCAAAATCAAAAATCCCCCCATTCTCTCACCGATCTCTCGTAAACTCTCGCTCCTCACTCACCCAAACGCCTCCGCTCCCATTGACCTCCCCAAGCCACCGACCACTGTCTACTGCAGTTCCGATTCAGACACCTGCACAACCGGCCCTTACTATGATAAGATGCCACGCAACGCCCCACCCGACCTGACCGGGACTCAGACCACTTGTCCGCTCACATTCAAATGGAACAAAACAACTATGGAAAGCAAGACTCTGCGCTATCTTGACGATGGCAGCATCGAACTTTTCGTTACCCAAGTCGGCGACCCCGCAGAAGGCGAATTACAGCTCACCGGCGGAGCCTGCGGCATCTGTTCCTGGGACATCGTCACCGCCAAACTCGGTTCAGCCATGTTCCCCATGGCCCCCCCTGGCCACGAGGGCGTCGGCTACGTCTCCAAGATCGGGCCCGGCGTAACTGGCTTCAAAGAGGGCGACAGAGTCGCCGGCGGCGGCTTCGCCACTGTGCGCAACCTCTCCAGCCAGAGAGTCTATCCCATCCCGAACTCTGACCTGGCCGACGAACACTGGATCGTCGAGCCGGTCGCCTGCGTCGTCACCGGCCTCGACCACACCAACCTCAATGCCGGCGAAACAGTAGCTCTCGTCGGCGCCGGTTTCATGGGCCAGCTCCTCCTCCAGGGCCTCCTGCACATGCCTGTCGGCGAGCTCATCGTCCTCGACATCGTCGACGCCAGGCTGGAACTGGCCCGGCAACAGGGTGCATCCGAAACTATCGACATCTCCCAACACGACGTAGACGACCTGGCCGCAGACCTGAAGGCTCGCGGCATTGACGTCGTCGTTGACGCCTCCGGCAGCCAGGGCGGCCTCGATCTCTCCGCCGACATCGTCAAGAGCGGCGGGCGCATCAACCTCTTCGGATGGGTCAAGGGACAGAAGGCCCACTTCGACCCAACCAAATGGCATCTGGGCGGTTTCACGATCGTGAACTCTTCTCCCTCTTCGAAAATCCGCAACACCTTCCCGCCCGCAATCAAGCTCATCGACGCCGGCGTCTTCGACCTCCGGCCCCTCGTGACCCATACCGCCCACCTCGGCGGATACCCGTCGCTGATGGAAGAGATCCTGGCCGGAGACGGCTCCTACGTCAAAGGCGTCATAAACTTGGATTGACCTCTTGCCTTACCTCGTTCTGGTTCCCACTGTTGAGCTGGTGGGGGATTGGCAGAACCGCAATCCCTGAATCCCTTCCGGAATCTGACCCCCGCTGGCATTACTGCCCGGCTTGTGCTAACATGCGCCTTGTAATGTGCCTGTTGCATTCCACATTCTGAACTGATTTTCCGTTGCAAAGGAGATTGCAAAATGAAAAACCAGGCTACCGTTTCTCGACGTAGTTTTCTGAAACTTTCCGCGCTTGGCGTCGGTGCATCGGCGCTGGCAGCATGTATGCCCGTGGCCGCCCCCGCAGGAGGTGATATGGGAGACGACGGCGGTATGGCAGAGCCGACGGCTGTCTCTTTCCTGACTCAAGGCGGAGGCGAAATCTCTTTCCTGCGCTACGAACCTCTGATCGAGGACTTCCAGGCCGCCAACTCCGGAATTACAATCGAGCCAATCTGGGAGCCCGGCGGCGCGATTGAGATTCAGACCAAGCTCTTGACCCTGATCGCGGCTGGCGACGCACCCGACTCCTACTGGGCGCACAGCTACACCAACTCCGGCCAGGCCGTGCGCAACATCCAGCTCGACGTCAACCCCTTCATCGACGCCGACGACGACATCAGCGGCGACGACTTTCTCCTCGCCGCCTACAAGGACTTCCAGTACGAGGGCAGGCAGATCGGCTTCCCGCGCGAGACCACCAGCACGGTCATCATCTACAACGCCGAGCTCTTCGACGCCGCCGGCGCGGCCAGACCCTCAGCTGACTGGACGTGGGGCGACTTCATGGAGAGCGCGGCCGCAATGACCCAAGGTGAAGGTACCGAACGAGTCTTCGGCACTGCGGACTGGCACCGCAACCGCAATACATGGATAAAGATGTGGCAGAAAGGCGGCGACGTTCTCAGCGAGGACCGCACCAAATTCACGATGAACCAGGAGCCCGGCCTATCGCAGGTCGTTGAAATCCAGGATTGGCACCAGGACGGCGGCATTCACGTGCCCGCAACCGTAACCGAGGCCGGCGGCTTCAGCACCGGCGACCTCTTCACCACCGGGCGCATCGGCATGTTCCCGCAGTTCTCCGTGTTCTCGAACGTGATGAGCTCTGAGTTCGAGTGGGACATTGCCCATTTCCCGGTCGACGAAGGCGATACCCGCACCACGCGTGTGGCCTCCGCCGGGCACAGTCTGTATGGTGGCACAGAAAACCCCGATGAGGCCTGGCAGTGGATGAAGTTCCTGGGCGGCGAGAACGCCTTCCGCCACTGGGTCGAGGCTACTGGGCTGAACGTACCTTCCCTGAAGGTTGTCGCCGAGAGCCTGCTGGAAACCATGGCAGACGTTCTACCGCCAAGCGCCCAGATCATGCTGGACGCCTTCGAGTACGGCAGGCCCGAACCTGTTGCCGGCGACTGGATCGGCGTCCACCGCGAAGTGCAGCCTGCCCTCAACTCGATCTACGGCATCGAGAAGGCCGATGCCCAGGCAACGCTGGATGCAATTGCCAGCCGTGTGGAAGAATTGGCGGTCTACGTACCGGGTGTATAGTTAAGACAAACATGATGTTGGCAGTCGCTCCATGACTGCCAACATCCATGACCTCTTGTCCCTGCGATGGGCATCCAAGGAGTTCCCGCTACAAAAGTGAAGAAGAGGCGCAGTCTGCTCTGGTCTGAAGCCAGGGACGGCTACCTGTTTATCCTGCCATGGGTCTTTGGCTTCATCATCTTTACTGCCGGCCCGATGCTGGCGTCGCTCTACATCTCCTTCACGCGCTGGGAGATCGTCACACCGTCGGTTTGGGTCGGCGGCGCGCAATACGTAAAGCTGTTCAACGACGATCGTTTCTGGCTGAGCCTCTACAATACCAGCTACTACGTGTTTATCGGAGTGCCGCTGCATCTGTTCTTCGCTCTGCTGGCGGCACTCGCGGTCAATTTGAACTTGCGCGGCATCCACTTCTTCCGCACTGCCTACTACGTGCCCTCGCTCACGCCCGTTGTAGCCAATTCCATCCTGTGGGTGTGGATTTTCCACCCCGATTGGGGACTGGCCAACGCCTTTCTGGAGTGGATCGGACTGGAGGGGCTGTACTGGCTGCAAGACCCGCGGCTGGCAAAACCGGCGCTGATCGTAATGAGCTTCTGGTCCATCGGCGGGCAGATGGTGATTCTGCTGGCAGGGCTGAAGGGAGTCCCGATGGAGCTGTACGAGGCTGCGGCCATCGACGGGGCCAACTGGTGGAGCCGGTTCTGGCGTGTCACGCTGCCGCTGCTGACTCCTGCACTGTTCTTCAACCTCATCATCGCCATCATTGGTGCTTTCCAGGTCTTCACGCAGGCCTACATTATGACCGAGGGCGGCCCGAACTACTCGACACTGTTCTATCTGCTCTATCTCTTCCGCGCCGCCTTTGAAAACTTCCGCATGGGCTACGCTTCGGCAATGGCTTGGGTGCTGTTCATAATTGTACTCACCTTTACCGCTTTGCAATTCATGCTGTCGGACCGCTGGGTCTTCTATGAAGGCGATGTGCGCCGCTAGACCGCTCATCTTGAACTGCCGATGCTATCTGTAAATAGCCGTACCGCAAAGGAACTGATATTCGCCGGGTTCTGGTATGTGGTCCTCAGTTTATTCGCTTTGGTACTGGCCTTACCCCTGGTGTGGCTGCTGTCGACTTCACTGAAGACCGGCGGGCAGACGTTCCTGATGCCGCCAAAGTGGATCCCAGACCCGTTTGTGTGGACCAACTACCCTGAGGCCTTCAGGGCTGTGGCCTTTCACGAGTATTTCTGGAACACGATCCGCATCGTCATCTTCGCCACGACCGGCGCTATGCTGACGGCCTCGCTGGCGGCCTTCGCATTTGCCCGATTGCGCTTTCCTTTTCGTGAAACGCTGTTCATACTTGTACTTTCGACGATTATGCTGCCTTCTATCGTCACCCTGATCCCGACATTTATCGTGTTTCGCACGCTCGGTTGGATCGATACCTTCCTGCCGCTGATCGTGCCCCTCTGGTTCGGAGGCGGCGCCTTCAATATATTCCTCTTTCGGCAGTTCTTTATGACGATCCCGCTCGAGCTGGATGAGGCGGCCCGCATCGACGGGGCCAGTAATCTCCGCATCTACTGGGGCGTCATTCTGCCTCTCTCGAAGCCGGTGCTGGCAACCATTGCCGTCTTCGCCTTCATCCACAACTGGAACGACTTTTTTGAACCCCTGATCTACCTGCAGAGCCCAGAGAATTGGACCATGGCGATCGGCCTGCGCGGCTTCCGCGGCCTCTACCACACCGAGTGGAACCTGATGATGGCGGCGTCTACCGCGATGATCGCACCTTTACTGGTTCTGTTCTTTTTTGCCCAACGCTACTTCGTTAGCGGCATCCAAATGAGCGGACTGGCGGGAAGATGACATACAAGAACGGTCTCGTAGTTGACACCGACATTCACCCCTTAACCAACAAGGATAGTGTGCAGGCCCGGCTGCCCGAGCCCTGGCGGACGCGTTACGCTTCGGGAAACCGCGGGCCGGGCAATCTGGGCTGGTGGAACCCCATGGGCGTCGAACGGTCCGACGTAACGTTGGACGACGGCCGTTCTATCCACGCAGACCCGGAACTTCTGCAAGAACACTTCCTCGACAAGTACGAAATTGACTACGGTGTCCTGCTTCCGGGCGGCGTACTCCACACAGCCCAGTCGCCGGAGCCTGACTTTGCCGCCGCGGTCATCAGCGCCGTGAACGACGTCTACGCCCAGGAATGGCTGCCCCAATGTCCCCGGCTGCGCTCCTCACTCGCCGTATACCCGCATCTGCCCGATATGGCAGTGGCAGAGATTCACCGCCTGGGCGGCCATCCAGGGTTCGTGCAGGTGCAGCTGCCCAGCGCGTCGCGCATCCCCTGGGGCCAGCGTATCTTCCACCCGATCTACGCGGCGGCCAGCGAATACGGTCTGCAAGTCGCTATCCATCCCGGCGCAGAAGGCGTCGGCCTCTCTGGCCCGCCCAATGCAGCCGGATACCCCACCAGCTACTTTGAGTGGCATACCACACTGGTGAACAGTTACATCGCCCACGTCACCAGCATGCTGGCCGAAGGCGTCTTCGCCAAGTTCCCCAATCTGAAGTTTGTCCTCGTCGAGGGAGGTATCTCGTGGCTGCCGCCCATTCTGTGGCGAATGGACAAGAACTGGAAGGCGCTGCACTCAACCATTCCCTGGCTCAATGAGCTGCCCAGCGAAGTTGCCGCCCGCCACATTCGTGTCACCACCCAACCGCTGGAGGAGCCGCCGGACGCGAACCATTTCCACGCCATGCTGGAGATGTTCCCTGCCGAACAGATGCTGATGTTCTCCAGCGACTTTCCCCACTGGGACGGCGACGCGCCCGATTTTGCCTTGCGCCAGTTCCCCGACCACCTCCGAACCCGCATCATGGGCCAGACTGCAGCCGAACTCTACGGCCTGCAAGCAGTCTGAGGATTCACTTTGCACACGAACATCGGCGCTTTGACAGAGCACGCGCAGCATACCCTACTGCGCGTCGAAGGCCGGGTCCTGCACGTCGTTCTCAATCGGCCCCACGTCCTCAACGCCCTCCATCCACCGGCCCATTTTGAACTTGCAGAGATTTTCGACGCCTTTTCGGACGACGCCGACCTGTGGATCGCTGTGATCCGCGGCGCAGGGGACCGCAGCTTTTGCGCCGGCACCGACCTGAAAGCGCTGGCAGAAGGGGGCCGCGACGAGTACCCGCCCACAGGCTTCGCCGGGCTGTCCCGTCGTTTCGACCTCGATAAACCGGTAATTGCAGCAGTGAACGGTCTTGCTCTTGGCGGCGGCCTGGAGATCGCCCTGGCCTGTGATCTGATCGTCGCCGCCGAGCACGCCGTGTTTGGGTTTCCCGAGCCTCGCGTGGGTCTGGCCGCGATGGACGGCGGCGTCCACCGCCTGGTGAGACAGCTGCCGCACAAGGTGGCAATGGGCTTCCTGCTGACGGGACGGCAGTTCAGCGCCCGCGAAGCGCTGGCATTCGGGCTTGTTAACGAGGTCGTGCCCGGGGATCAGCTGGACAGCGCTGTGCAGAGCTGGGTTGAGAACATCCTTGCCTGTGCCCCGCTGGCGCTGAGGGCGACAAAGCAGGTGGCGCGACGCAACCTGGATTACGCCAGTCTGGCCGACGCCATCCGGGCCGACTATCCCGCTGCCGCCACAATGCTGGAAAGTGAGGACGCAGTGGAGGGCCCGCGCGCTTTCGCCGAGAAGCGGGCCCCCGTCTGGCGAGGTCATTGAGACATGAGCGCGCAGAAGTTAGCTGCTCTTGGCGGCCCCGGTCTGAATCCGAAAGGCCGTACAAATCCACCTGATCCCGCCGAAACCAATGATGGGTAGAGAGAAGATTCAACGCGCCGCCGGCCTTCTGGCAGATGCTTGGCTCGCAGGCAACACCTTCGACCTGCCTTCCCGGTTGCTGCCTTCAGATCGCGCTTCTGCCTACGCTACGCAGGACGAGATGGCGCGTCTGCTCGCAGGTGTTCCCGCCAATCGACCCACAGGCTGGAAGGTTGGCGCAACCAGTCCCGGAGTGCAGAACTCTGAGGGCTACGACGGCCCCATTCCAGGTCGTATACTTGCGTCAACGATCTACGCCAGCGGCGCGGCTGTTCCGCTGACTCGCTGCCGCCATGCCAAAGTCGAGGCCGAAATTGCATTCCGCTTCAAAGCCGCCCCGCCGCGCACAAGCGGCAAAATCTCTAGAGACGATCTGGAGGCAATCGTAACCGCGGCGCCGGCATTGGACATCACCGGGACACGCTATACCTCCACCTGCCGTTCCGCTTGGGACGGCAGGCAGAATATGCTGGCAGGGATCGCAGACAACGGCAACGGCGGGGCAATCGTCCTTGGCGAGGAAAACTCTTCATGGCGCAGCATGGACTTCATGCAACTGCACGTGGACCTGCGCATCAACGGCGATGAACCTGCACCCAATCTCTGGGACCGGTCTCGCGGCAACCCATTTGAAGCGCTGTTGTGGACGGTGAACCATGTCTACGCGAGGGGCTACGCGCTGGCCGCCGGCCACGTGGTGCTGACCGGATCCCTGACCGAGCCCCAACCCATCCAGGACGGCGATAACGTGGTCTGCCAAATGCCCGGTCTGGGCAGTCTCAGTTGTCACTTCAGCCGGGCGTAGATATCGCCGCTGGGTTCGTCAAACTCCAATTCTCGCAGCCGGACTGTCATCTCCTCAGGCGTGATCCAACACTCGTCCCGTAACTGCTGTGACTCGCCGCGGCTCCAGTTGAATTCGTATCTGCCGAGCTCTTCCAGGCACGCAATGCAGGCTACGGTGTCTGCCCTGGCTGCCGGAATGTACTCGAACGAAAGCAGAGGCAGCGGCCTGCTCAGTCCCTGCAGTACCGCCAGCTCGGACCCCTCGACGTCTATCTTGCAGAAGTCGGGCTCGCCAAAGCGGTCGATCAGGCTGTCCAGGGTCGTTACGGCCACTTCGACGGAGTCATCCCAGGTGACGCTGGCGAAGGACTGCGACCGTCCGACCCGTTCCCTCCACGCGCTGGCAGTCGTCGAAACAGTGGGCGTGCGGCGGCTGATGTGCAGTTCGGTTGAACCTTCTGCGCTGCCGAGTGCCGCCTGGACGAGCGTGAACGCAGGGTTGCGCCCATAGAGCTTCTGCAACAGGACAGAAAAGCGCGGCTGGGGTTCGACGGCAACGCAGGCCGCCCCCAGTCTCAGAAAGACGCCTACGCGATTGCCCACGTGCGCCCCGATGTCGAAGACGAGCGCGCCCCGACCGATGAGCTGCGCATAGAAGCGGCGGTCACGGCGGGCGCGGCCGGGCTTGCCGTAGTAGATCAGCAGGGACCGCGCCAACCCCCACAGGCTCCAGAACTTCGCTGGCGTATTCACTTTGCGGCTTCCCTATCTGTCCGGCTGCGGGGTTGCGCCCTGATCGAGGTCGCCTCCGGAAGGCGGTGGCTGCAGCTGCTTGAGCCGTTCCACCCATGGGGTAAGCGGAAAGAGAAAGTCGTGACGCCTTTCCAGTTCGAGCGATGCTTCCTCCAGCTGACGGTGCGAAAAGGGGCGTTGATTGGTTGCGAAGAAGACCGTGGTGCTGCCGCGCCCGCGGCAGGAATAAACTGTGGTGAACAAATTGCATAGTGAGGCAACCACATCGGCGAAGGCGGGGTCTCTGTTGCCAAGATTCATAGCCACCAGCCCCCTGTCACGAATGCGGCTGCAGCATAGGGTCAGAAAGTCCGCGGTTGTGGCGTGCTCGGGCGAGACACCGTGGTCGCAAAAAACGTCGAGTAACATGAGATCATAGTCTGCCGTGTCCTGACTGAGGAAGTCACGGACGTCGGATACTTCAACTGATAGGCGTTCGTCAGGCTGAAAGCCGAAGAAGCGGGTTGCGGCCCTCACGACCGGGGCCGCGATTTCAACGCAGATGAACTGGGCCCGCGTCAAATGATGGTGGAGCGTCGTGGCGAGGCATCCGCCTCCCAGCCCGCTGAGGAAGACCGTCTCGGGGAAGGGCTGCCACAGAAGCGAAAGTATCATCGCCTGGGTATAGGAACTCTGGAGCCGCAGCGGTTCGCGGAGGTCCATTGCGCTCTGAATCCAGTCAGTGTTGGCCGCCTCCGCGTCCAGCATCCACAGAACGAGGCGATGACCCTCGCGGGTGACTGCCACGTAGTATTCCCCCCACTCTTCGGCAAAGAGGGTGGTCTCCTGGGTCTCGGCCCAGCGTTGGGAGTCAAGCCGCAAACGGGCCTCGTTGGCCTGCTGCCATAGCCTGTCGGGGGTGTAGTGATCCGATTCGGATAAATCCATCGTTCGTCGGATTCGCGCCTGGTCGGTCTGAAACCATCGGCGCTACGGGGTTATGGACCGGTCCCGTTGGGGACGCCGTCCCCGGCTGCGATCGGCCATCCTCCTGTTGACACGCGATCTTGCCGTGTGCTACGCTTCCCGCCGGCAAAAGAGTGAAGAGGAAGTGAAACACAGTCCAATGCAACTGTCAAGCATACCCAAGCCCGATGGATATACCTTTTACTTTATCGGCGTCACGACCGGACAGTCCTCATCTCGCCGGGTCTTCCCCCTTTGGATGGAGGCGCTGGGCAGACAGGAAGTGTCTCTGGTTGGGATCGATGTGGAGATTCACGCCGCTCCCAATCGCTACCGGCAAATCGTAACCGACATCAAGCGGGAGCCTTTAGCCCTCGGCGCGCTCGTCACAACACACAAAATCGATCTGCTGGCAGCTGCGGCCGACCTGTTTGACGGCCTCGGACCCTACGCAAGGGCAACGCAGGAGGTCTCCAGCATTGCCAAGGACGAAGGTAAGCTGATCGGTCGCGCGACCGACCCTGTTGCCGGCGGGCTGAGCATGGACGCCATCCTCGGCCAGGATTATTTCGGTCGGACCGGCGGCGAGCTGCTCATGCTGGGCGCAGGGGGTTCGGCCGTAGCCCTGACACTGCATCTGATGCAGAAGGCCAAGGCAGCCGACCGTCCCCGGCGCATCGTTGTGGTCAACCGGTCGGCGCCCCGTCTGGCTCGACTCAAAGAGATGGTGGGTCGGAACGCCGCCAACGGCGCTCGAGACATCGAGTTCGATTTCATTCAAAACAATCTCGCGCCGCGCAACGACGCAATACTGGCTGGGCTCTCGCCGGGGAGCGTGGTTGTCAATGCAACCGGCATGGGCAAGGATACGCCGGGGTCACCGCTGACTGACGCCGCACTCTTTCCCCTGAACGGTGTGGTCTGGGAGCTGAACTATCGCGGCGAACTGGATTTCATGCGCCAGGCCCAAGCACAGGCGCCCGCCCGCGCACTCACAGTTGCCGATGGCTGGGACTATTTTGTCCACGGCTGGTCCCAGGTCATCTCCCATGTCCTGCATGAGGAGATCGACGACGCCATGTTTGCCCGCCTTTCAGAGCTGGCCGCATCGGCCAGGTAGCGGACCTGCAAATCGTAACGCCAAAGCAACGACCAAGCCATAGCCATTCCCCGCTCAACCCTGAGGCAGGGGAAGCGGCCCCTCTGACAAATGACCACTAACCACTGACCACTGCAGTTATGGGCGGTCGGGCCTATTCGGCCCTC
>VXOE01000173.1 GCA_009840225.1 Caldilineaceae bacterium SB0662_bin_25
GCCCCCGCACAAGGGAGGGCCGAATAGGCCCGACCGCCCAACTGCAGTGGTCAGTGGTTAGTAGTCAGTGGTTAGTGGTCAGCAAAATAAGCGAATGATAGGCGATAGGGTTGAAGTTGAGATAGGAGAAGAAACACGTTTGGCCTGGCTGCAACATGAATGGCGTCTGGCAGGGAGTCAGGGGTCATGCGTTCTCGATGATTTCCTGGCTGAGCTCGCCGGTCTCCTCGTTCTTCATGATGACCTTGATCTGGCCGCCCGGCATCCGTTCCTGTTTGAGGATTGTCAGGCCTGCGGCGGCGGCGAGGGCTTCGGCGGGGTCAGGTTCGGCGGCGGCGGCGGCGAGGGCTTCGGCGGGGTCAGGTTCGGCGGCGGCGGCGGCCTGCTGACCGCGGCTGTCGCGGATGAGGGGGACGTTTTCGCGCCCTCGCCAGACTTCGAGCTGCACGGGCTCCCACTGGCGGGAGGAGGCGGAGCGGTAGCAGGCGTCGATGACGGCGTTGACGATGTAGCCGTCGTAGAAGGTCTCTCTGGGTTCGGTGCCCTGGTCGAGGGCGTTGAACATGTCGTCAAACATGTCGTTGTAGCCGAGCTCGACGACCTCGTCGCCTACCGGGAAGAGCCAGCCGCTCTCGGACTCGGCCTTTTCGGCGACGTAGCCAGCGCCGGCGCCGCTGGTATACATTTCATAGCCGGTGCGCAGGAAGTGATTGAGCCAGATGGTGCCCTCGGTGCCGGCGACTTCGTCGCGCAGGTCCATGCCGCCGCGGAAGGACCAGCTGACTTCAAACTGGCCGATGGCGCCGTTTTCGAAGCGGATGAGGGCGATACCGTTGTCTTCGGCGTCGATGGGGTGGACGAGGGTGTCGGCCCAGCACATGACTTCGACGGGGCGGATGTCTTTGCCGATGAAGCTGCGGACGATTTCGATGCAGTGGCAGCCGAGGTCAACGATTGCGCCGCCGCCGGCCTGTTCGAGGTCCCAGAACCAGTCGCTGTGGGGGCCGGGATGCGTTTCGCGGGAGCAGGCCCAGGTTACGTGGCCGAGGGCACCTTCCTCTACGGAGGCGATGGCCTTCAAGGTTTTGGGCGTATAGCAGAGGTCTTCGAGATAGCCGCCGAAGACGCCGGTTTCTTCGACTTTGTCCATCATGCGCTTGGCTTCTGCTGCGGTGCGGCCGAGGGGCTTGGTGCAGAGAATCGCTTTGCCGGCGGCGGCGGCGAGGTCTACACACTCTTCGTGGATGTGGTTGGGCAGGCCGATGACGACGGTGTCGATATCGTCTGAGGTACAGGCTTCGGTCAGATCGGTTGTCCAGGCGGGGATGTCCCATTCGGCCGCGAAAGCATTTGCTCTTTCTTCCGTTCGGGAGTAGACGAGCTGCACACGGTCTCTGCCCCTGCCGCCATTGAGAGCCATTGTGTAGAACATGCCGATCAGGCCGGTGCCAAGCATTGAGATTCTATGTTCCTGCACGTTATTCGCTCCTTCTGAGTTGGATGAAAGGTGTTCTTGTTCTGCAATTGGGGATATGATAGTCAGTCCGGAACTCTACGTCAATCCTGGTGATAGCCAAGACGGATGGAAAGAAATCCGCATATCGATAAAGCCGGTGTCCGCCAGGAAGTACGCGAAGGGCGCCCACAAGGGGCGCCCCTACGGGCGAGCAGCGCTAAGGCGTTTCACGAAGCCTTAGCGGCTTTTTGCCACTTCGAGAGCGGCCTGGGCGGCGGCGGGGATGCGCGGGCCGAAGGCGGCGAAGCGTTTGTCCTGCGTTTGGCCGCGCACGTAGCGGACGTAAATTTGGGCGATGATGACGGTCACGCGGAAGAGGCTGAGCGCATGGTAGAAGTGAATGTCGGACAGGTCGCGGCCGCTGTGTTCGGCGTAGTGGTCGATGAGCTGCTGGCGGCGCAGGAAGCGGTCGTCAAGGGGCATCATTGCCATGGTCCTGAAGTGGGGCGGGTCGTCGGGGAGGCACCACCAAGCCAGTAAGGCGCCGACGTCGGAGAGGGGATCACCGAGCGTGCACATGTCCCAGTCAAAGACGGCAACGATGCGGCCCGGGTCATCGGGGGCAAGCATCACGTTATCCAGCTTGTAGTCGTTGTGGACTAGCGAAGGTGAGGTTTCCTGGGGTTCATTGCTACTCAACCAGTCATAGACTGCGTCCATGGCTGGCAGATCCTCCAGTTTTGCAGCCTGCCAGCGCCGCCACCAACCTTGGATCTGTCTTCTGATGAATCCAGAGGGTCGCCCCAGATCTCCAAGACCGATAGATTCGTAGTCGACGGCGTGGAGGTCGGAGAGCGCCTCGACAAGGGCTATGCTCATGCGGGCAGGGGCGTCGCTCCAAGCGTCATAGACAGGGGGAAGGGACTCTCGGACGACGATGCCTTTGCGTCGCTCCATCACGAAGAAGGGTGCGCCGACGATTGACTCGTCATCGGAGAAGAGGTAGGCCCTGGGTGCTGAGGGGTACAGTTTCCAGAGCCGTAGAAGCACTTTCGACTCTCTAGCCATGTCATGGGCGGAGGGGGCCACCGGGCCCAGGGGAGGGCGACGTAAGACGTACTCGTGGGTGCCGTAGTCGAGCAGATAGGTGAGGTTGGCGGCGCCGCCGCCAAATTGGCGCACAGTTAAGGGGTATTCAGTACCGGGCAGCTTGCCGCGCAGGAATGCCTCGACGGCTAGCTCGTCAAAACGCTCATCGGCGCGAACGTTGATTGTATCTGAATGGTGCTGGGAGGTCATCGATATAGAGCAGGATGGCGATATAGTTTGCACTGCGCGGGACACGGAAGCAACCGCTGTATTTCGGGCGATTATATCGCAGTTTAGCAATTCTGTCCCTTCAGTGGGGGACCGCTGCCGGAAACGGCCAGACGAGGAGACTGCTGCGCGCGTGGGCTTTGACATCTCCCGGTAAATCAAGTACCGTTTAGGCGCGGATTGGAGCCGCCACGGAAGACCGCGGTCGGCAAGTCAAGATAGAAGAAGCGGAGCCTTTCTACCCGGTGCGGCGTGCCGAAGGCTGAGAGCCGGCCAGCGACTCAGTGGAATAGAATCGCGATTTGAGCCATATGTCCCCCAATCATGGCTGACGATGCAGCGCGAGTGCAGTACCACCGGCTTCTGGGCTCGGGCATGCGACTGAGCCTGGCGGCGGTCCAGGTGAATGTTACGACGGAGTCGAGCATTCTGAGCGAGTCGCCCAGAGTGGACATTCTGCTCTTGCGGCGGGAGGGCACGGCCTGGACGGAAGCGCAGCGGGCGCGACTGCCAGACGGTATACGCGACAGTTCGGCTACTCATATCCTCATTGAATTCAAGTACACTGAATCGGTAACCGAGGATGGGATACTTCAGGCGGCCGCCTATGACCTCTTCTACCGCCAGGTGCAGAGACTTTCGAGGGAGCAGACCTTGCCGGTTGTGCTGAGCGCGAAGACGCCTCAGAAGAGCCGGCTGGCCCATTGGGGATACGAAGAGTTGCAGCGAGGCGTGTTTCTTACCCAACTTCCTTTTGTGGGACGAGTTATGCTTCTGGCGCTGAACCGACTGCCTGCACATTCAAATAACGCCATAGTCAAACTCTTCGCCAGTCTCAAAAGGGAAAGGGATGCAGGCTTCGCCTCGCTGGACAGAGAAGTGTTTGCGGATTCGACAGACTTGCATGCCTATGTTCTTGGGCTGAGGCAGACCCTCAAAGTGAAAGGAAAGTTGAACATGGCGGAGGTGTTGACCCCGGAAAAGGTGTTGGAATACGGCAAGAGAATGCGCGAACTCATTTTTGAAACAGGAACGCCCGCGGAGAGGCTGGCGGGCCTTAGTCCTATTGAGATACTGGCGGGCCTCAATTACGAAGAGCGTCGAGCACTGCTTCGGCTGCTGCAAGAGGAGATGGACGCCGGCGCCGAGAACGGTGCGGATAGCGGTGAGAATTAGGTAAGAGATTCTGCGTCCTGAGTGAGTTTCAACACAGGACGGGCGGCTGACAAGACCTTTGAGCGAATCCAATCACCGGGACCGCTCCAGTATCGCGGAGATTGTTTGACATGAAAATCACAGAGATTAAGGCAGTTCGCGTCAACTTTCCTGCACCAGAAAAGAGGACGGAGCCCCGACGCAAGGGCTGGGCGGAGACGGCCGAGGTCGCCAATCCGATGTCCTGGTACCCGAAGGTCAAGCGGCATCGCAGCCTGTGGACTCCCAAACACTGGGGGCCGGTCTGGTGCAAGGTTACTCTGGAGGACGGCACGTGGGGGCTAGGTTTGACGGACAATGGGCGGGTGGCCGCGGCCATTATTGACGATCATATTGCACCCAATCTCATCGGCGAGGACGGTCTGGCAACTCAGAGGTTGTCAGACATGATGTTCCGCATGACAAAGCCTTACGGTTCGGTCGGATTGGCCGCCTATGCGGTCAGCGCCGTGGATCTGGCTTTGTGGGATGCAAAAGGAAAGCTGCTAGGCCGGCCGGTTTACAGTCTTATCGGCGGCCCGCAGAAGGAGAAGCAGTTCTGTTATTCGACCGGGAACGATTTGGACTGGTACAAAGAGTTAGGCTTCAAGGCGTTCAAGCTGGCATGCTCGTATGGGCCCGCGGACGGACTGGACGGCCTGCGCAAGAACGAGCAGATGGTGGCCGAAGCCAGGGAACTGGTCGGGGACGAAGCCGAGCTGATGCTGGACTGCTGGATGGCTTTCGATATTGAGTACACGGTGAGATTGGCGGAAACGCTGCGCCCTTACCGGCTGAAGTGGATGGAGGAGTGTCTGCTTTCGGAAGACCTGGACGGACACGTTGAGGTGCGGGAGCGCATACCCTGGCAGACGCTGAGCACGGGGGAACACTGGTATACACACATGCCATTTCAGTGGGCGCTACGGCACAATGTCGTCGACATTCTGCAACCGGACATCAATTGGGTAGGCGGCCTGAGCACATGTCTGAAGATCGCAAATGCCGCGGACGCCGCCGGCAAGAAGGTGATCCTGCACGGAG
The DNA here is from genome assembly GCA_009840225.1 of Caldilineaceae bacterium SB0662_bin_25. GTDB lineage: Bacteria > Chloroflexota > Anaerolineae > Caldilineales > Caldilineaceae > Bin5. Next base: position 5,012 of record VXOE01000173.1, read on the forward strand.
GCGGGAGGAATCCCTTCGGCCAACATTTCACCCACGCCATTGCCTGCGTACCGTGGCTGGAATACTTCATCGGGTCGGCGCCGGGCGTACCATTGGAAGAGTCGGCGGGCATTCCCGGGCAGGCTGTGGCGGAGGACGGCTGGCTGGTCCCCACCGACGCGCCGGGCTTTGGACTTGAAATACAGGAAGATTGGATTGAACCCTATTTTTGAGAAAGAAGTGAACCGAAACGGAACTCATAGCGTTGCTCGCCATACTTAATCACTAAGGAGCATCAACATGCTGACCCGACAACAGATCGATTTTTATCACGAGAACGGCTACCTAGGCGTGGAAGGCGTCCTATCGGCTGACGAGGTAGCGGACTTGCGGCGGGTGACCGATGAGTTCGTCCAGCTCAGCGCCAGCGTCACTGATCATACGGAAGTCTTTGACCTGGAGCCGGGACACACGCCGGAGTCGCCCAAGTTGCGCAGACTCAAGGACCCGGTTTTGCAGCACAAGGTGTACGAAGAATGCCTGAGGCACCCGGGCATCCTCGACATTGCCGAGCAGCTTGTCGGGCCGGGTTTGCGGACGAATGGCAACAAGCTGAACATGAAGTCACCGGAATACGGCAGTCCCGTTGAGTGGCATCAGGACTGGGCGTTCTACCCGCACACGAATGATGATTTGCTGGCCGTCGGTGTGTGCATGGACGACATGATGTACGAAAACGGATGCCTGCTTGTGATTCCCGGTTCGCATAAGGGCCCGATTTACACGCATCATCAGGACGGGCACTTTGCCGGCGCGGTGACGGTGGAGGTGCCAGACGCGGACAAGGCGGTGCCAATAGAATTGGAGGCTGGCGGCATCTCGATCCACCATGTGCGGACGCTGCATGCTTCGGCGAAGAATGTCTCTACGCGTCCGCGAAGACTGCTGCTTTACCAGTACTGTGCCGTGGACTCCTGGCATCTAATGGGTTACTCCAATTGGGAGGCCTATGCGGATTCGGTTCTGCGCGGCGAACCGTGCAACCGTCCACGGCTGGCGGATGTGCCGGTGTTGATGCCTCTGCCAGAGGCTTTACGCGGGGGTTCGATCTACGAGACGCAGACGATTCTCGAGAAGCCGGTTTTTGCGGGCGCGATGAAGTAAGACAATGATAATCGACAGTCATTGCCACGCCTGGGAACGCTGGCCGTACGAGCCGCCGGTGCCGGACTTTCACGGTAAGGGCCGATTCGAGCAGCTACTGAACGAGATGGACAACAACGGTGTGGACCAGGCTTTCCTGGTCTGTGCCGGGATCGAGCACAATCCGCACAACAATGAATATATCGCCCGGATGAGCAGCTTGTATTCCGGGCGAATTCGTCAAGTTGCGGACGTAGATTGCAGCTGGTCGGAAACATACCACACGCCGGGGGCGGCTGACCGGCTGCGGCAGGCTGCTGAGAGGTGGTCGTTACAGGCATTCACACATTACATGAAGCCGGACGACGATGGCAGCTGGCTGTACGGTGAGGAGGGGCTGGCGTTTTTCGGGGCGGCGGTTGAGATGGGCCTGATTGCGAGTATTGCCTGCTCGCCGCATCATCACGCTGCGCTTCACCGGGTATCCGAGCGCTTTCCGCAACTGCCGATTCTCATTCACCACATGGGACACCCCATAGTCGGTGAGAAGGAGAGGCTGGCACAGGTACTGGCGTCGGCGCGTTTCGAAAATATCGGCGTCAAGGTTTCAGGATTCTACTACTCGACGAAGCAGGGGTTCTGGGACTTCCCTTACGCGGATTCGATTCGGGAAATCGTAAGGCCCTTGTACGACACGTTTGGGCCCGAGCGACTGTATTGGGGTTCCGACTATCCCGTCTGCTTGCGCAACATGACGTACCCACAGGCGATTGAGTGCTTCCGAAGCCATTGCAGCTTCATTGGGGAGGCGGACCAAGCGCTGATCATGGGCGAAAATCTGCGCCGCCTGCTCGACTCAGACGGTGACGGGTAGGGGCCGGACAGAGGAGGTCCACTCCAGCTGTTGTTCGACTACCGGCTCCTGCTCCTGCGCATTCAGACGGGACTGAACGAGATTGAGATGGCGGTAGATGCCGTCGATGCCCATCAGTTCGTCATGGTTGCCCTGTTCGGCGATGCCCTCGTCCTGCAGCACGACGATTTGGTCGGCGTTACGAATAGTGGAAAGGCGGTGGGCGATCATCAAGGTCGTTCGCCCGGCCATCAGGCGTTCCAGGGCTTGCTGAATCAGCTGCTCCGTTTCCGTGTCCACTGAAGAGGTGGCCTCGTCGAGGATCAGAATGGGGGCGTCCTTGAGAATGGCACGGGCGATGGCGAGGCGTTGTTTCTGTCCGCCGGAGAGTTTCACGCCCCTTTCGCCGATCAAGGTATCGTAACCATCCGGCAGCTTGTCGATAAACTCGACCGCGTTGGCGACGCGCGCCGCCTCCTCCATCTCTTCGTCAGTTGCGCCCGGCCTTCCAAAGAGGATATTGTCACGTACTGAGCCGTGGAAAAGGAAGACGTCCTGCAGGACGATGCTGATCTGCCTGCGCAGACTCTCCATGGTCAGGTCGCGGATGTCATGCCCGTCCAGCGAAATCAGGCCTTCGTTCACGTCATAGAAGCGGGGAACGAGGCTTGCCAGTGTACTCTTGCCTACGCCGGTCGGTCCGACCAGAGCGGCCACGGACCCGGCGGGTATCTCCAGATCAATGTTGCGTAGAATGGGACGGTCGGTCAGGTAAGAGAAGCTGACGTTCTCAAAGAGAACGTTTCCCTGCGCCCGCCCTGGGTATTCCAAGGCGTCAGGCCGGTCAACAATGTCCGGCTCCTCATGGAGCAGCTCGCTAACGCGCTCCGCTCCGGCCAGTGCCTCCTGGATTGCCTCCCAGGCATGGCTCAGATGGCGCACCGGCTGGTAGAACAGCTCCAAGTAGAGAAAGAAGGCGACGAGATCCTCAATCGGCAGTTCGCCGCCGAGGGCCAGTCTGCCGCCGAAATAGATAACGACAACGACGCCGAGGGCCGATGCGAAGTGAACGAACGGCTCAAAGGTGGCCAGCAACCTGAGCGCGTGCAGGAGGGAGCGTTTGTAGTTATCGATGCGGACGCCGATTCGCTCTGACTCCATCCTTTCGCGGGTGAAGGTCTTAATCTCGCGAATGCCGGAAAGGTTGTCCTGCAGGATTGCGTTGAGTTCACCCAACTCGGCCTGGCGCTCGCGAAAGGCTGGGCGCACATACTTGGCAAAGCCTCGCATTGCCAGGACGATCAGCGGTATGGGAACCAGGGTCAGTAGCGTCAGCTGTGCGTTCATGATGAGCAGCATGGTACTGACGCCAACCAGGGTGAGCACGTTAACGAGCACGTCGGGGACGGCGTGGGCGATCAGCTTTTCCAGCAGGTCAGAGTCGTTGACCACGCGTGACATCAGCTGGCCGGTCTGTTTGTCTTCGTAATAGTGCAAAGACAGCCGTTGGAGATGCCGGTAGATTGCGACACGAACATCGGCCACCACACCCCAACCGGCCACATGGGCCATGTAACTGCGCAGGAATTCCAACCCGGCTCTGGCAGCGTAGATGGCCAGGGCAAAGAGGGCGAGTCGACCTATCAGGCTGTAGGAGAGTGAATCCGTGTTCCCGGCACGGACGGTTGCGATCAGTTCACGGATGAACCAGGGAGCAAACAGTTGCACGCCCACCAGAAGGACCATACTGACGACCGTTGCGAGCAGCGGGGTCCGGTAGGGAAGGGTGAATTTGAAGAGTGTCTTGGCAAATTCCATGAGAGATACAGATTGAGGTGACTACGGCTGACTGAACTTCAGAGACGGGTTTATTGCTGGGTGCGCAGTTCAACAAAGGTGGTTTCGCCGTCACGTACTGTGATCTCCTGTCTGACTTCCTCACCATTAACGGAGCCGGTCAAGAGATAGGTACCGACTGGGATATGGCTCAGGGCGCCGTTCTCGCCCCAGGACGGGTCCGGTCCGATGCTTTCCAGTTCCGGATAGGTTTCGACAACGCGATACCAGCTTACTCCGGTCTCCTCATACCGATAAAGGGAGAGCTGGACGCCAGGCCAGGTGCGGCCGGTGGCGGATAGGAGCCGGACGACAAGGGTACCGGTATAGGCTGCGGGACGCATCCACATGGCGGGATTGACGGTGTGCAGGTAACTGTTTTGGCCGATGCGGACTTCCATGTGCAGGTGTGGGCCGATGGCGATGCCAGTCATGCCTACGCCGCCCAGATAGTCACCGGTTCCCACCCATTGACCTTCCTGGACCTCCACGCTGACAAGATGGCCGTAGAGGACAAAGACGTCCTGTTCACCGCGAGAGGTGTTCAGCTTTCGATCAAGGCGGATGACCACCGAGTTTCCGTAGAAGTCATTGTAGGGCCCGAGAAGCTCCGGATTGTCCGGTCCGGCGTGGACGACCTCGCCGGATGCGGTGGCGAGTACAGGCGTGCCGACCGGGTTGCCAATGTCGACGCCGTGATGGATTCTGTAGCGGCCGCCGCCGGTGCTGCCGAATTGGTAGCCAGGGCTATACAGCTGATTGAATCCACCTGGAAAGGGCGGTTCGAGCCAAAAGTGTGCGCCGCTGATTGGGCTAGGCGGATCGAAAGTCGGCCAGAGGCTGCCGGGACCGCTTGGTGTACGCGGGCCCAGGCCGGTATCGGCGCCTACTTCGACTTGGGTCGACAGTGAAGTGCGGGCCTTGTCGATCTCTTCGCGCAGGAGATTCAGTCCGCCCATAGGTGGTCGGGAAGCAAATCGCATCGCCGCGTCCTCAGACGGGACAGGCGTACTCAAGGCAGTTGGGTAAAGGAGGCTGAGCCCGGTCATGGGGGGTCTCGAAACGAACTCGTCACGAAACGTGGGGTTGAGCTCGTCTCTGTAGGGTTCGGGAAGCAGAACGCCTTCTGCCTCAAGCTGGGTCAAGGCCTCGGGATCGTAGCGGTAGATGGGATCGATTTTGGCAGGGCCAGCCAGTGATTCTGTGGTGTTAGCAGTTGGCGCCCGCTGGGTAGAAACGTCGGTTGCGGCGTCGTCACTGCCGGTATCCTCGCTTTGCGCGATTGCGGGCGCAAGCGGAGCAAGTTCTACTGTAGGCCGATCGGAGGCCTGTGCAAGGGAAGCCGGAATCTGTTGGGCGACACGTGTTGAACCGGCGGTTGAAACGGATTGCATGTCTTGTATCTGCGTACTCGCGGCGGGGAGCGCGATGGCAGAGGTAGGAGCGGGTACGGGGACGGGAACGGGTCTGAGCCCCTGGGAAGCAACTGGCGCGACGAGGCGACGGGGCAGATAGAGGCAGCCGACGAGAACGACGGTCAGGGCGATTGCAAATTGGGAGCGGAGTGGTGAGCGCCGACGCCGTAAGGGTCCCAGCCAGGCGCCGTTTTCCGGCGCCTGGGCTGTCTGCGGGGCCTGCGGTTGTGCTACAATTGCGGTGCGAAGTCGTCGCAGGAACTGCTTCCACCGGTTCGGCCTGGGGCGATGGAAACTGCTCTCCACCATTGAATCGGCCAGCCGCCGGAAGTAGGCCAGCCCCAGAGCGGTTAAGAGGAAATCATGGCCCAGAGTGACGTTCTGGAGCAACGAGCGGATGACGAGTCCGATAAAGCCTGTATTCAAGAGGGGGCTCCTCGCACCATCCACTTCGACGTATTCACTCTATTTCCGCGGATGTTTTCGGGGGCGCTTTCAGAGAGCATACTGGCCCGAGCACAGAATAAAGGCATTCTTCAAGTAACGCTCCACAATATACGAGACTACGCTACAGATCGACATCACACGTGTGACGGCTATCCCTACGGCGGCGGCGGCGGAATGGTGATGCGTCCTGAGCCCGTGGTCCGTGCGGTCGAGTCGGTTTTGAGCCGTCCCTCCGGCTGGCAGTTGCCGGAAGAAGCGGCCCACGTCGATTTGCCGCCCTGGAATCCGGACGAACCGCCAAGTCTGCGACAGCCCACACCGATTATCCTATTGACACCCCAGGGTCGCCGATTCAATCAGGACGTTGCTGAACAACTCGGCAGGCATGGTCGTCTGGCGCTTGTGTGTGGACGCTATGAAGGCGTCGACGAACGGATTCGTACCCAATTGATTTCAGATGAACTCAGTATTGGCGACTTTGTGCTCAGCGGAGGTGAAATCGCTGCACTGGCGGTCATTGATGCTGTGACGAGAACGCTGCCGGGCGTTCTGGGTCATGAGTCAGGCGCAAAGTATGACAGTTTTTCGGACGGCCTGTCCGGCCTTCTTGAAGGGCCTCAATATACGCGGCCGACCGAATTCCGGGGAGAGGTCGTGCCAGAGGTCCTAGCCAGCGGGCATCACGCCAAGGTCGAACGGTGGCGGCGTGAACAGTCACTCTTGCGCACCCTCAACAGGCGTCCGGAACTGTTAGTGCGAGCGACTGAATCCGGTCAGTTGACGCCAGAGGACCGCCAGTTTCTGTCTAGTCAGGGTTGGCAGTTGCCAACTGATGCCGAAGGCCTTCTCCCCACATGACCGGACAAGAGAAGCCGTAGTTTTCCCCTTCGTTTTCCTACGCAGCAAGACGAGACAGGCGCCTTCTGCCTGCCCTGCCCTGAGACTCTATCCACTGAAAAAGAGTCCGTGAGCAGTGCCATTTTACCACTGCGGATCGGCCGGATCCAAATATAATTTATACGCATCTTGGCGACAGAATGACTACGAACGCAACTCAAGCGGTACGGAACGCGGGCGAAGTAGCGATTGAGTCGGAGCGGGGCTTGTTTTGGGTGCGTCCCAGTCCATGGGCGGTTATGGTTGGGGTGGGGAACGGATGCCAGGGGTGGCTGGAAATGTTTGCCGTCTGTGGGCGAGACGCGGTGCAGGAGCAAGGCCTGGCCTAATGGTGAATTTCGTCAGTTGGAGAGGGTGCGAGGGTAGGCACAGGGCCGGCGTCTGCGGGGATCGGATGAGACTGGCGGGACGTGGTCTGGCTAGACACGTTCGATTAGGCACCCGTTCGAATATCGACACCCGGTCGATGAGGCATGGCCTGGTTTAGGGGGGGCGTTGCGGGGG
>VXOE01000297.1 GCA_009840225.1 Caldilineaceae bacterium SB0662_bin_25
TCTCTATTTGTTGGTGGTTTGTTCTTTTTTTTTTTTGGGGGGGGCGGTGGGGCCCCCCCCCCCCCCCCAACGCCCCCCCTCCCACCATACGCCTTATCGACCGGGTGTCGCCATTGGTAGCAGGTCTCTAATCGAACGGGTTTCGCAAACCCACTTCCCTCCAGTCCCGTGCCATTCTCACTCAGCCAATACCGCGGCACTCCCTCCTCACGCCTCTCCACCCTCTCCTCGCCCTTGTACCTGCCCTGTGCCCCGCTAAGAGGCGGAACACAATATCGCCTACCCCCGCCCATTCCCCGCCTGACCCTTTTCGCCCCAAAACCGGCACGCACCCCTGGAAGGTCTGCATACGTGCATCCCAACCTGGCGACGAACTTTCCCATCCCTCGGATCGCAACAGAGGCATGTCCCGTCCGTCCAATGCTCTGAGGAAGGAGATGCGCCGTCTCTGACCACTGACCACTGCAGTTCCCACTGACCACTGCAGTCCCGGTTTGCATCAGCTTGTTGACAGCAGCCGATCAGAATGCTACCATGCTCCTGCTCCCCCGGCCTGTACGATGTGACCTGTGTGTCTGTCACGCAGGATTCCGACGCAAGGTTTTCCTCCGCGAAAGACTGTGCAGTAGTTCCATCTTCGGCTGCTGCATTTCGGGGTGCCATAAACTCTATCGCTCGGATTCGTTTGAGCGATTCCGGTCCGGGGTCCCTTCATGAGGTGGGGCTCCGCAATACCAAATTACAGGGGATTCTAGAATGAAAAATAAGAAACTCTCACTCCTGGCAGCGCTCCTGATCGCCGCTATGGTCCTGGCAGCCTGCCCCCAACCCACGCCCGTTGTCGAAACGGTGAGGGAGACCGTTATCGTCACCCAGGTCGTCACCGAAACCGAAGAGGTGGTCGTGACGCCCACTCCCGTGCCTCCCGTCCAGGGCGGTGTCTGGGTCGAGGGCTCCAGCGCAGACGCGACCATCCTCAACCCCATCCTGGCCTCCGACAGCGCCAGCTTCGACGTCCTCGGCTGGTTCTTCCCCAGCCTGCTCGGCCAGGACCCCTTCAGCGGCGCCATCGTCCCCACCGAGATGGCCAGTAGCTGGGATGTCTCCGAGGACGGTCTGATTTGGACCTTCCACCTCCAGGACGGCGTCATGTGGTCCGACGGCGAGCAGGTCACCGCCGACGACTTCAAATTCACCTATGACGCCATCGGCAGCGATCTTGTCGAGACCCCGCGCAAGGCCAACCTCGACAACATCGAAAGCATCGAGGTCCTCGACCCCCTCACCATCCAGGTCACCTACGGCGAAGTAAAGTGCGACGCTCTCAACAACCTCGGCCTGGGCTGGCTGCCAAGCCACCTCTACGCCGAAGACTACAGCGATGTCATGGACAGCCCCCTCAACCAGGAGCCTGCCGTCAGCGCCGGTCCCTTCATCTTCAACGAATGGATCCGCGACGATAGCTCTACCGTTCTGCGCAACGACAACTACTGGAAGGGCGCGCCCAACATGGACGGTTGGATCTACAAGATCGTCCCCGACCCCGGCGCCCGCCTCGCACAACTCCAGACCGGTGAACTGGACCTCATCGGCGTCCAGCCCGAGCAGCTGACCACCGTCCAGCTCGATGCCAATCTGAACCTGCACAAGTTCCAGGACGACGGCTACAGCTACATCGGCCTCAACCAGGCCAACCCCGCCAACCCGCAGGCTGGTCAGGACGAAGATGGCAACCTCGTCGAACAGGACCCCCATCCAATCCTCAGCGATCTGGCCGTACGTCAGGCCATCGCCCACGCGCTCGACTACGACGCCATCATCAGCAAGGTCTACCTCGGCCAGGGCTATCAGATCGCCTCCAACGTTCTGCCCGCCGTCGGCTGGGCCCACGACCCTTCCCTCCAGCCCTATGCCTTCGACACCGATATGGCCGCCCAGATTCTTGACGACGCCGGCTGGACCGATAGCGACGGCGACGGCGTGCGCGAATGCAACGGCTGCGCCACCGCCGAAGCAGGCGCCACCCTCACGATCCGGCTGCAGACCAATGCCGGCAACACCACCCGTGAAGACCTCGGCGCCCTCGTCCAGGATCAGCTCAACGGCATCGGTTTCGACATCCAGTTCGAAGCCATCGAGTTCGGTACCCTCGTCGGCGAACTCCTCGGCCAGACCTTCGACATGGTCATCATCGGCTGGACCGGCCTCGGCACCGACCCCAACGATGACTCCTTCTGGCACTCCAAGTTCGACACGCCCGGCAGCGGCTTCAACTTCGTCAGCTACCAGAACGCCCGCATCGACGAGCTCCTGGAGCAGGCCGTCAGCGTTCCCGGCTGTGCCACCGACGATCGGGCCCCCTTCTACCATGAAATTCAGAAGATCATCCACGACGACATCCCCTACGTCTTCGTGACCGGCTCCGTCGGCAATGTCGGCTACTCCAAGAAGTTCAACGGCACCAACCCCGGCCCGTGGAGCTTCTACCACAATATCGAGACCTGGTCGCTGGCTGAGTAGACCGGTACAACGCTTTCCGGAAGAATTCGGGGCCTGTCTGTCAGGCCCCGAAGGAGATCTGACCAATCCGCCACCGCTCGCTCCCTGCGCGCGCTGGCGGATTCGCACCTATATATATGTGCCTCCGCCTGAACATTCAGGCGGATCGAAGGACCGGTTCAGTTCATGTCCCGCTACGTAATCCGTCGCCTCCTGCAGGCAATTCCCACTTTGGCTGGGGTTAGCCTCATCGCCTTCGCGCTTGTCTATAACTCTCCCGGCGACCCAATCCTTATCCGCACCTTCAATCCCGACATCACGCAAGAAAGTCGTGAAATCTTGAGGCGGCAACTGGGGCTGGACCAGCACTGGGCCTTGCAATACATCAGTTGGTTGACAGGGGTTACACTGCGAAGCGGAGCTGAGGTCGAAGAGTTCGAGCGCACTGATACGAGTTGTACATATGTTGCCTGGCTGGATACCACTTCCTGTGATAACGGCGGAGGCATCCTGCGAGGAAACCTGGGTACCAGCATCGCCACCAATCAGCCCGTCTGGGAGCGAATCGTTGAGCGCATGCCGGCCACCCTTGAATTAGGAGTCTCAGCGTTGCTGGTTGCCCTGCTGGTCGGATTGCCGTTGGGCGTCCTCAGTGCTGTCCGACAAGGCTCGCTCTTCGACAATCTGGTACGCGTGCTCGCCGTCGTTGGCAACGCGCTGCCTTCATTCTGGTTCGGCCTCATGCTCATCTACTTCTTCGGCGTTATCCTGGGCTGGTTGCCCACCGGTGGCAGGCGCACAGTCTCGCTCACCAACGAGTTCGATCTGATAGACCGCGTCAGGCATCTGATTCTGCCCACATTCGTTCTGGCGCTCGGAGGCATCGCCCTGTTAAGTCGGTTCATGCGCACTGAAACACTGGAAGTGATCCGAACCGACTACATCCGCATGGCCAAGGCCAAAGGCGTGGCGGCCAGAAACGTCTGGTTCATCCATGCTCTGGGCAATGCCCTGATTCCCCTGATGACGACTCTTGGCCCGGCAATCTTTGGGGTCCTCAGCGGTGCCGTAATCATAGAAACCATATTTTCTTGGCCGGGCATGGGACGCATGACCTTCAGCGCGGCGGTGCAACGTGACTATCCCACCGTTCTCGGCGCAGTCATGTTCTTCTCGCTGCTGACCATTCTGGGCAACCTCCTTTCCGATATCCTGTACGGTGTCGTCGACCCCCGCGTGCGGCTTTCGTGATGGGGACAGGGTCTATGGTATGACTGTAGCTCACGCAGACAGTTCGGCGCTGTCCACACTGGCAGCCGATCCACAGTTGCAGCGAAAGCCCCGCACCTTCTGGAGCATGGCGCTCCAGTCACTGCGCCGCGATCCGGTTACACTGGTCGCAATCGGGTTCCTCATCACATTGGCTGCCCTATCTCTGGTCGCACCTGCTGTAGCTGCAGGCATCGGCGTTGGGCCGAATGATACAAACCTCGAAAATGCTTTTCAGCAACCCTATTGGGGCCCGTATATCCAGTGGCGCACTGGCCAGGATCCAACCACCGCACCGCTCATGCTCGGCAAATCCGGCGGCGTCCCCCACTGGCTCGGAACCGATCAGCTCGGCCGCGACCAGTTTGTACGCCTCCTCTACGGCGGCCGCGTCAGCCTGGGCATCGCCTTTGCCGCGGCCGCCCTCACACTGATTCTGGGCATGACTGTTGGCACTGTTGCTGGCTTTTTCGGCGGCGTTGTTGACGATCTCATCATGTGGTTCGTAAATACTTTGAGTTCAATCCCGGGCATCTATCTGCTAATTATCGTTACCGCGATGTTCAAGCCCAATCCTGTTACCCTGACCCTCTATTTGGGCCTGCTCGGCTGGATAGGTACTGCCCGGCTTATCCGTGGAAATGCATTCAAAGTGCGGGCCTTGGACTTCGTCCTCGCCGCCCGCTCCGTCGGCACTCGCAATGTCCGCATTATGCTCCAACATGTGATCCCCAACAGCCTGCCAATTATCATCGTGAATGCCGCAATTGATATCGGAAACCTCATTCTTATCGAATCCGCCCTCAGTTTTTTGGGATTGGGCATACAGCCGCCGACCGCTACCTGGGGTAGTATGCTCAACAGGTCCAACAACTTTATCTTCTTGCGTGACCCGGAAACAGGAGTGACCCTGGCTCTGCATCTGCTCAGCGTCCCAGGTTTACTGATAACACTTACCGTGTTGTCCCTCTATCTCATCGGCGACGGACTGCGCGACGCTCTCGACCCGATGATGAAAAACATTCGGTAAACAGTATGGTGTACACTGTGGATACTGCCGGTTCCATCCACCGTCCGCACACCGACTGCTGAACCATATTGTGTAAGCACTAAGAAAAGGAGATAAGCGAATGTCTAAAAAACGATTTACCTTCCTGGCGGTCCTCCTGATCGCCGCACTCCTCTTCGCTGCCTGTGGCGGCGGCGGTGACGCCGAAATGGCCGAAGAACCGGCCGCGCCCGCACAGGAAGAGCAGGCCGCCGAAGACACGGAAGAAGCGGCCGCCGCAGAGGAGGAGACCGAAGAAACAGCCGCGGCTGAGGAGGAAGATGCCGCAGCCATGAGCGAACGCACAGGCGCCTGGGTCGACGAAGTCATCGCCATCGAAGAACCCTCTGCCGCCGCCGCCGTCACGCGCATGGATCTCGCAGAGATCGACGCCTACGCCTTTTCCATCAGCGATGCCGAAGTCTACGCCACCGTCCAGGGGATGGATAGCCTCACCTACTCCAACTCCTTCGGCGTCTACGCAGAGCTGACCTTCAACCCCGCCGGCCCGATCTTCGACGGCACCGGTAAACTCAACCCGTTTGCCGTGCCCCGCATCCGCGAGGCCATGAACTACCTCGTCGACCGCGATTTCATCTCCCAGGAAATCTACGGCGGCCTCGCCTCACCGCGCTACATGGCCATCACCAACGCCTTCCCCGACTACGCCCGCCTCGTCGACATCGTGCGCCAGCTCGAGCTCGAGTACGCCCACAATCCCGACAGAGCGGCCGAGATCATTAACGAGGAAATGGAAGCGTTGGGCGCCGAGCTCGTCGACGGCGTCTGGAACTACGAGGACGAGCCCGTCGAGGTCATCTTCCTCATCCGCACCGAGGACGAGCGCAAGGAGATCGGCGACTACGTCTCCACCATGCTCGAAGACCTCGGCTTCAGCGTCGTCCGCGACTACAAGACCGCCTCCGAGGCCTCGCCTGTCTGGATCGGCACCGACCCCAACGAGGGTCAGTTCCACATCTACACCGGCGGCTGGATCACCACCGCCATCAGCCGCGACCAAGCCGGCAACTTCGACTTCTTCTACACCAACCGCGGGCTCCCCTTCCCTCTGTGGCAGGCCTACTCCCCGTCCGAAGAATTCGACGCCATGTCTGAAAAACTCGACCTGCGCGACTTCACCACCATGGAAGAACGCCGCGAGCTCTTCGGCGACGTACTCGCCCTCTCCATGCAGGACTCCGTGCGCGTCTGGCTCGTCAACCAGCTCGGCTTCTCCGCCTACAGGGGCGATGTCTCCGTCTCCACCGACCTGGCCGGCGGCCTCAACGGCGCCCGCCTCTGGCCCTACACGCTGCGCCGCACCGGCGAAGAGGGTGGCACGCTCACCATCGCCATGCCCAGCATGCTGCCTGAACCCTGGAACCCCGTCGCTGGCACCAACTGGATCTACGACACAATGCTGATCCGGGCCACCGCCGATGTGGGCGCCATGCCCGACCCCTTCACCGGTCTCCAGTGGCCGCAGCGCATCGACAGAGCCGAGGTAACCGTCAAAGAAGGCCTCCCCGTCGGCAGCACACACGATTGGGTTGAACTATCCTTCGCCGACGAAATCGAAGTGCCCGAAGATGCCTGGCTCGACTGGGACGCCGTTGAGCAGAAGTTCATCACCGTCGGCGACCTCCATCCCGACGGCCTCACCGCCAACAGAAAGAGCGTCGTCCACTATCCGGGCGATCTCTCCGAACTGACCTGGCACGACGGCAGCCCGCTCAGTCTGGCCGACATTGTGCTCGACATGATCATGGACTTCGACCTGGCCAAGGAGGAGAGCGCCGTCTTCGATGAGGCCCAGGTGCCCAGTCTCAATAACTTCCAGAGCCACTTCAGGGGCTACCGCATCGCGCAGACCAGCCCCCTCGTCATCGAGTATTACACTGACCAGTACACCCTCGACGCCGAACTGAACGTGGTCAGCTTCTTCCCCGGCACACCTTGGCACACTCTGGCCGTCGGGCTCCTGGCCGAAGCCGCCGGTGACCTCGCCTTCTCTTCCGACAAGGCCGATGCCAACGAAGTCGAGTGGATGAGCTACATCGCCGGGCCGAGCATCGAGATCCTCGAAGGCCATCTCGAATCCGCCGCCGCCGATGGACTCATCCCCTACGCGTCCACCCTCGGCGACTACATCAGCGGCGCTGAGGCCGACGCCCGCTGGGCTAACCTCAGCGCCTGGTACGCAGACAAAGGACACTTCTGGGTCGGCAACGGGCCCTTCTACCTCGAAGAGGCCTTCCCCACCGAGAAGACCGTCCAGCTGATCCGCGTCGAAAACTTCCCCGATGCCTCCAGTAAGTGGGAGGGCTTCGACACGCCCATGATCGCCGAGGTCTCGGTTGACGGACCGGCCCGCGTCGCCTCCGGCGATGAGGCCACCTTCGAGGTTATGATCGACTTTGGCGGCGACGCCTACGCCATTTCCGACATCGACGAAGTCAAGTACCTCGTCTTTGACGCCCTCGGCGAGCTCGCCCTCACCGGCACCGCCGAAGCCGTCGAGGACGGTCTCTGGCAGATCACCCTCAGCGCCGAGGACACCGCCGGCCTCGAGTCCGGCGCCAATAAACTGGAGGTGGCCGTCGCGCCTCTGCGCGTCAGCATCCCCACCTTCTCGTCCCTCGAGTTCGTAACCACGAACTGACCTTGAATCCGTGAAACAACGAGAGTGAAGAGCGAGAAGCGAATGACGAGAAGCTGGGATTGAGAAGTGAAGTGTGAGGGGTGAGGTGTTTTTCTCTCTCCTCTCTCCTCTTCACTCTCTCCTCGTCCTTCCTCTCCTCCTCGCTCTCTCCTATACTACTAAGGACCCTCAATGACCGACGCAGCCCTACCCCTCCAACCCGACGCCGCCAGCGCCGAAAGACCAGAAACACAAAGCACGCTCGCCCGCGTCGTGCAGTACACCGGGCTGCGTTTGGTCGCCCTCTTCTTCACCATCCTCATCGGCGTCTATCTGACGATTCTGCTCGCCAATATGGGCGGCTATGTGGATCAGATTCGCAAAAACTATATCCGTGAACAAGTGGCGCTCTCTGTCGGATTTAATGATGAGTTCAAGAACATGACCTCCGAAGAACGCCGTGAACATATCGAAAAGCTGGTCGCATTGCAGGAAAAGCGCATGGGGCTGGACCAACCCTTCCTCCTGCGCAGCTTCCGCTTTCTCTTGGGCGCCATGACGCTGGACCTCGGTTGGGCCGATAACATGTCCAGCGACAGCGGCTCGCGCATGGTGCGTAACATCATCTTGGAGCGTCTTCCGGCTACCTTGCTTCTCTTCGCCTCCTCCTTCTTCATGCTCTTCTTCGTCGGCATCTTCGTCGCCCTCTATCTCTCTCGCAACTACGGCAGCAGGCTGGACAGAGTTATCATCGGTCTGGCCCCCACTTCCGCCGCCCCCAGCTGGTTCTACGGACTCTTTTTCATTCTGCTCTTCGCCGCACTGCTGGGCTGGTTCCCTTTCGGGGGGCTCGTCGTCGCACCCCCGCCCGAATCGATCGTTAACTACGCCCTCAGCGTCCTCAACCACATGGTTCTGCCCGTCACCGCCATCTTTTTCAGCGCCATCTTCTTGGGCATCTACGGCCAGCGTACCTTTTTCCTCATCTTTTCCAACGAAGACTATGTCGACATGGCCCGCGCCAAGGGCCTCTCCGACCGCGTCGTCGAGCGCCGTTACATTTTGCGCCCCACCATGCCCACCATCGTCACCGGCTTGGCGCTCTCAATCATTGGCCTCTGGTTCGGCTCAATCGTGCTTGAGACCATCTTCAACTGGCCGGGTCTCGGGCGGCTCTTCTATCTGGCCTCCAACATCTTTGAGACGTCGGTGATCGTGGGTTCCACCGTTATCTATGCCTACCTGCTCGGCATCACCGTCTTCTTCCTCGATATCGTCTACGCCCTTTTGGACCCGCGCGTCAAAGTGGGCGGCAGTCCCGGAGGGCATGTATGACAGCAATTCGCCGCACCCTCGCCGCTCTTTCCCAATATCCTTCCGCCGTCGCCGGTCTCGCCATTATCACCGCCATGGTCCTCTTCTCCATCTATACCGTTATCGCCATTCCCTACAGTGAAGCAATTAACCTTTGGCGCGGCGGAGAGGGCGTATGGCTCGAAAACCCGCGCACCGCCGCGCCCAAATGGTTCAACCTCTTCCCCGGCGTCAACCTGCCCGAAACAATCACTCTGGGTCCCGCCGGTGAATCCGATGACGCTGCCGTACACAAGGAGCGCCAGGTAGTCTCCGAAGAGATGACCGATGTCATCACCACCTTCTCCTTCGAATACACCGCCGACGACTTTCCCCAGGAGATCTCCCTCTTCCTCACCTCTGAGCATGAACAGAAACGCCCGCTCGTGTCTCTAACCTGGCTGACCCCCGACGGACGCGAAATCCGCATCGCCGACGTTACCGTCGAAGGACCCGTTACCGTCCGCTTCTCGCAGGAAGAAAAACTGCAAAGACGTCTCGACGGCCAAAGGGCCGAAATCGCCCTCTTCGCCGACCCCGCCTCCGACGAAGACGACCCCAGGCCGCTCAAGGGCGCCTACCAACTCGTCGCCGCCGGACTCGTCTTCGAAGATGACGCCGACGTCGACGCCCGCCTCGTCGTCTACGGCCAGGTCTACGGCCTCGCCGGCACCGACCACCTGCGCCGCGATCTCATGCTGGCCCTCATGTGGGGCATGCCCGTCGCTCTCGCCTTCGGCCTTCTGGCAGCCGTGGGAACCTCCGTAAGTACCTTCATCGTGGCCGCTATCGGGGCCTGGTTCGGCGGCTTCGTTGACGCCGCCATCCAGCGCATAACCGAGGTCAACCTCATCCTGCCCGTCCTGCCCATCCTCATCATGATCGGCCTCTTTTACTCACGCAGCATCTGGGTAATGCTCGCCGCCCTGATTACTTTGAGCGTATTCAGTTCAGGCATTAAGACCAGCCGCGCCGTCTTCCTGCAAATAAAAGAGTCGCCCTACTTCGAGGCCGCCCGCGCCTACGGCGCCGGCAACTTCCGCATCATCTTCCTTTACCTCATCCCCCGCCTGATTCCCACCCTCGTGCCCGGTTTTGTCGTTGCCATCCCCTCCTTCGTCTTCGTCGAGGCCACCCTCGCCGTCCTCAACCTCGGCGACCCCCTGCTCCCCACCTGGGGCAAAGTGCTCAGCGACGCCCGCGTCAACGACGCCCTCTATCAGGGTAACTACTACTGGGTCCTCGAGCCAGCCGCCCTCCTGCTCATCTCCGGCCTCGGCTTTGCCATGGTCGGTTTCGCCCTCGACAGGGTCTTCAACCCCAGACTGCGAGATCTGTAATGGCCTTTTCCGATCCGCCGGTACTGCAAATCGAGGACCTGCGTCTCTATTTCCGCACCCAGCAGGGCGTACTCCACGCCGTCGACAGCGTCAGCCTCAACCTGCGCCGCAACGAGGCCATGGTCATCCTCGGCGAATCCGGCTGCGGCAAGACCTCCCTCACCAGGGCAATCCTGCGCCTCCTCCCCCGCAACGTCCACACCTACTCCGGCAGCGTCAAGATCAACGGACGCGAGATCATGCAGCTCAGCGACGAAGAGTACCGCCAGCAGGTGCGCTGGATCCAGATCTCGCTCGTGCCCCAGGCCGCCATGAACTCGCTCAACCCCGTCCTAAAGGTCGGAGACCAGGTCGCCGAACCGCTCCTTTCCCACTACGGCATCCCCCGCAGCGAGGCCCTCGAACGCGTCGCTACCTCCTTTCAACACGTCGGCGTCCCCGCCGACTTCATCAACCGCTACGCCTTCGAGCTCAGCGGCGGCATGCGTCAGCGCGTCGCCATCGCCATGGCCATGGTCACCGACCCCGACCTCATCATCCTCGACGAGCCAACCTCCGCCCTCGACGTCCTCACCCAGGCCAACATCATGAACGTCCTCAAGCGCGTCAAACAGGAGACCAACACCAGCTTCATCCTCATCACCCACGACATCGGCACCTCCAGCGAGCTCGCCGACCGCGCCGCCGTCATGTACGCCGGCCAGCTCGTCGAGGTCAACGACGCCGAGCACTTCTTTGTCGAGCCCCTCCACCCCTATTCGCAGAAACTGATGTCCAGCGTCCCCAAGCTCCGCCAGAACGAGGAACCCGACTTCATCAGCGGCCAGCCCCCCAGCCTGCAGGACCTGCCATCCGGCTGCCGCTTCGCACCCCGCTGCGACCACCGCTTCGAGCTCTGCGAAAACGACCCCGAACTGCTCCGCACAGGCCGCCGCCAGCACGTCAAATGCTGGCTCCATCAGAACGGAGACAACCCCTGACGCGCACGGCTGCCCGCTTCGCCGCTACCCGCGCCGCGCAGCCCCCGCGCACACCGAAAGATCGACCATGACAACGACCACGCCTGAAAACGCACAATCCCATTCCGCCAACGGCTCCGCCGCCCAGGCCGAGCCCCTCCTCTCCCTGCGCAACCTCCGCACCTGGTTCGAGCTCAGACGCTGGGGCTTCGGACGCGCCGGCACCGTCCGCGCCGTCGACGACGTCAGCTTCGACCTCCACGCCGGCGAAGCCATCGCCATCGTCGGCGAGAGCGGCTGCGGCAAGTCCACCCTCATGAAGACAATCCTCGGGCTCCACATGCCGACCGAGGGCTCCGTCATCTTCGAGGGCCGCGATCTCAGCACCCTCGACGCCAAAGAGATGCAGTGGTTCCGCTCCCAGGTCGGCTACGTCCAACAGGATCCCTTCGGCGCACTCCCGCCCTTCATGGACATCCGCCGCATCCTCGGCGAACCCCTCAAGATCCACGGCAACATGGACGAGTCCCAACGCCGCAATCGCATTTACGAGGTCATGGAGGAGGTCCGCCTAACACCCGTCGATGACATCCTGCCCCGCTTTCCCCACATGCTCAGCGGCGGCCAGCAGCAACGCGTCGTCATCGCCCGCGCCATGCTCCTGCACCCCCGCATGATCGTCGCCGACGAACCCGTCTCCATGCTCGACATGTCCGTACGCGTCGAAGTCCTCCGCCTCCTGCAGGGTCTGCAGCGAAATCACAATCTCGCCGTCGTCTACATCACCCACGACCTCTCCACCGTCCGCTACTTCTCCGAACGCATCTTCGTCATGTACGCCGGCGAAATCGTCGAACAGTCCCGCATGGACGACCTCCTCCGCAACCCCCTCCATCCCTACACCCGCGCCCTGATCGCCGCCATCGCCGACCCCGACCCCGAAAACGCTCA
>VXOE01000044.1 GCA_009840225.1 Caldilineaceae bacterium SB0662_bin_25
CTTGTGCGGGGGCGGAGCCCCCGCACAAGGGAGGGCCGAATAGGCCCGACCGCCCCAATGCGACGAGAGAGAATAGTGTTAACGCTTCTCTCTCTGAATTATAGGCGCCAGTGGGTAGAGATTAGGCAGTCACAGTGATCTGTTTAATCAGACGCATGCTAAGAGAGACTTTAGTCTGTGTATAGTGACCAGGTCTTCAAGTCAGATGGCTGAAGAGCGACTGCAGAAGGTACTGGCGGCAGCCGGCGTTGCCAGCCGCAGAGCCAGTGAGAAGTTGATAAACGCGGGACGCGTGCGTGTCGATGGCAAGGTAGTCACCACACTGGGCACGAAGGTGGATCCGGCCACTGCTTCTGTTTCGGTTGACGGTCGTCCAGTCCGATTCTCCGATAGCAAGGCTTACTTCAGAGTCTACAAGCCGCGGGGGATCCTGAGTGACATTGGGGGGGACACGCGCGGACGCAGAACGGTCGGCCACTTGCTGCCGAAGGGGGCCGGGCGCGTGTTTCCTGTTGGGCGTTTGGACTTGAACAGCGAGGGCCTTGTCCTGTTGACGGATGACGGGGCATTGGCCAACCGACTGACCCACCCCCGCTTTGAGCATCCCAAGACATACTACGTACTGGTGGCACAACGGCCATCTGTCGACGCGCTAGTTCAGCTGCGTGAAGGGGTTGAAATTGAGAGCGGTCGGACCGTGCCGGCCCGCGTCGAAATCGCGGACAAGCTGCCGGCCCGGCTGACACTGGACAAGGGCACTCAGAGTTTCGGCGCGGCTCCGGCTGACGGATGGAAGAACTCGCCACCTGAGAAAGGCGTATGGCTGCGGATAGTCTTGCGCGAGGGGAAGAAGCGACAGATTCGGCACATGGCAGCAGCGGTTCGAATCGATCTCAGACGGCTCATTCGCTGGTCCATAGGCCCGTTGACACTGGAAGGCCTCGAGCCCGGCATGTGCAGGGAGCTGACTCGGGGTGAGGTATACGCGCTAAAGCATATGGTGGGCAAGGGCACCGAGAGTCGCTCATCGCGAGGGCAGCCCAGAAAGGGAACCGACCGGTCGCGGGCGAAGCGTCGATTTTCGCCTCGGAAGAGGCGTTGATGTTCGGATGGCGCAACAGTTGACTCTCCCGGTGTTGCCGAATGCTGACTGAAGGCATGCCAGGTCAGTGTTTTCTCTTGCGTCGTCCTCACCTCACTGCCTCAACAAGCCAACGGGACTGCACGCCCACCCGATTTGCGAATATCTTCTCTTTCTCAGGTGATCGCGGTGAATGCGATAGCAATTGATGGGCCGGCAGCTTCCGGCAAGAGCACTGTCGGCTTCCTGGTTGGCCAGAGCCTGGGCTTTCTCTTCTTTGATACCGGAGTCATGTATCGTGCAGTGGCTTGGGCTATACAAGACAGAGGAATCAGCAGCACCGACAGTGAGACTGTTGGCCGCATGGCGGAAGAGTTGCCGATTGGCGTCAGTGCGCCGAGCAGTGAGGAACCAGACGGCCGCCAGGCGACGATCCAGATCGGTGAATTGGACGTAACCTGGTCCATTCGCAGCCCCGAGGTCGACAGGATTGTCTCCGTTGTGGCAGCCAACAGCCAGGTCAGGCAAGCATTGACCCAGAAACAGCGGCTCATCGGACTAGAACACGGGTCGGGAGAGGCGGGTGTGGTGATGGTAGGCAGGGACATTGGCACGGTCGTCCTACCTGAAGCCCCTTTGAAGATATACTTGGAGGCGCCAATAGAAGAACGGGCAAGACGCCGGTTTCTTGAGCTTTCCCAAAGAGGGAAAGATGTCAAACTGGCCCGGATTCTGGAGGATATGCGAGTTCGGGATCTGATAGACAGTGAACGAGCGGTTGCGCCGCTTCGACCCGCCCAAGATGCGCATGAGATCCAGACGTACGGCGCAACCATTCAGGAGGTCGTCGAACAGATTCTCTTGCTCGCCGAGAAGGTTTTTGGTGTCGGACCGGTGTCCTGCGGCAAAGAGGACATTTCTTCAGAAGGTTCCTCAGGTATCGCTCTGGTCTAAGTATGGGCTTTGCTCCGTTGACGTCCATCCAAGGTCCCTATCGGTTTCTCTCTTTTTCCTCCATAGTCAGTTAAACACGGGACGGTCTGCATCCGCTGCGGCTGTTTTCGGTTTGTGGTATGATTGCTGGCAGTTTTGTCGTTTCTTTCAGGTTGTCGGTATTTCAATTCAGCGCTGAGAGGTAGGAAAATGGCCGCGCTGACAGGTGAGCAGAAACTTGAAATCTTTTATTGGATGGTGCTGGCTCGGACCTTCGATGAGGGCATGGTTTCGCTTTGGAAACAGGGCCGGGGGTTAGGTGGGACGTTCAGCCAGCGGGGACATGAGGCCGTCAGCGTGGGCTCGGCCTACGCGCTGGCGCCTGAGGATATCATCGCTCCGATGCACCGTGATATCGGGGCCTATTTTCTCAGGGGGTTGACCCCGCGTCGAGTGTTTGGCAACTTGCTGGGAAAAGCGACAGGTGTTTCCGGGGGGCGTGACGCAAATATTCACGGCATGGGTGATCTGAGTCTGAACATCGTTGGCTACATCAGTCACATTCCCATGTCGATGCCGATCACGCTGGGTGTCGCGATGAGCCTCAAACTGCGGAAAGAGGCCAAGGTAGCGATGACCTATGTGGGTGACGGCGGCAGCAACGCCGGCCTTTGGCACGAAACGCTCAACATGGCAGCTCTTTACAAGGTACCGTATGTGCTGATTGTCGAGAACAACCAATACGCCTACTCGACGCATGTATCCGACCAGATGCCGATTGAGAATATTGCGGACCGAGCCGCGGGCTACAATATGCCCGGGACAATTGTGGACGGGAATGACGTCGAGGCGGTGCATATGGCGACGCGAGAGGCGGTGGACCGGGCAAGGGAGGGAGGCGGCCCGTCGCTCATCGAAGCCAAGACGATGCGAATGATGGGCCACGCAATCCATGACGGCGCCGAATATGTACCGCGTGAACTCCTGGCCAAGTGGGAGAAAAAGGACCCGATTGCCCGCTATCAGGCCAGGCTGCTGGCTGAAGGGGTGGCGGACTTAGAAGAGTTGAGTGAGATTCGCCAACGGGCTGCGGTTGAAATTGAGGACGCGATCGAGTTCGCCGAATCCAGCCCATATCCCGATCCGGAAACCGTTGAAGAGGGGATCTTCGCGCCCTGATGTCGAAGTAAGTGAGGTTGCCTGTAGTCGTTGGCAAACATAAGCCGCTTCCCAGAGAGTATGGGATTTCGGCGCTACCAGATTGAAGCATAGCTCTTCGCCGGCCGCGATTCGGCCGGCGATTCTGTTTGGAATAGATGCTCTCTTGATGAACCGACCCGAACGAAGTTCGCCATTCCCCATTGTCTGGTCATACTGCGTTCTTGCCGCGCTGTTTTTTGCCCCCTACCTGCTTGGGCTGTCTGCATTTGCCTCCGGAGATTTCACCAGGCACTATCTGCCCTATAGCTTTTTTCAGCAGAAGTCCCTACTGTCGGGGCAGCTACCTGTCTGGAATCCACACGTTAACTCCGGCCATCCTTTCCTCGCGGATACAGAGTCTGCAGTATTCTACCCTATCAGCAACGCCCTTCTGTTGCTAACATCATTCGGCTCCACAGTGGTGGGCAGACTCTACTGGCTGCAGGTGGAAGCAGTTGTCCACGTAGTTTTGGGGTGCAGTTTCACCGCCCTACTCGTGCACCGACTGACAGAGAGCCGAATGGCAGGATTCGCAGCCGGGCTGGTCTTCGGTTTTTCCGGTTATCTGACGGGATATCCTCCATTGCAGCTGGGCATCCTGCGCGTGGCCGTCTGGCTACCGCTCCTTCTGTGGCTGCTGTTGCCGGAAAGGACAGGAAGACTGAAGTGGAGTCGCTGGCTATGGGCCTGCGCTGTGCACGCAGTTGCTTTTTTTGCCAACCATCCCCAGACTTTTCTCTTCCTTACCTATACGGTTGGGGGATGGATGGTGATGTTGACGGTCACCCGGAGTCGCTGGCGTCGCCTAACAGAGAACGACGCTGAGAAGGGAGCGAAGACAGGGCTATATGAACGTAGGGGTGTGTTTCAACACCTGGGGTCAGTTGCCGCCTATGCCGCCCTTCTGATTTGCCTGACGGCTGCACAGCTGTGGCCTGCTCTTGAATTTACGGCGTTGTCTGTGCGGTCCGCGCGACCCTTTCACGAACTGAGCAGCGGCTTTCCACTGCAAGATTTCTGGCAGCTTTTCATTCCCCGTGTGTTGAGTCTTTACTCGCCTCTCTACGTGGGCATCGCCGGGCTTGGTCTGGCTACCGTTGCGGTTGCCGCGCTGCTTTGCAACCGATTCAAACTGGTAGCCGCCAGTCCTTTTGCTCGCCCGGCTGCTATCTTTTTTGCAGTCGCTGCCTGTCTTTCCATCCTGATCTCCTTCGGGGATCTTCTTCCGATTTATCCTCTACTCTATCGGTTTGCGCCGGGTTGGTCCCTTTTCCGCGGCCAGGAGCGAGTTGCCTATCTTGTAGCATTTTCGCTTAGTGTTCTATGCGGCTATGGTATGGCGCTATTGCCTTCTCTGGCGGCCCGATGGCGTCAGAGGTTCAGCTGGGCATTTCTGGCATGTGTTGCCGGGGCCGTCGCACTGATTTTCGCCAATTGGAATCTTCCCGGACGTCTTGAAGTTTCTGAAGCGAGTTTCTTGTTCCATGCGGGCAAGTCGTTACTACTCGCCTCAGTATTTCTGGCACTTTGCAGTCGTATCAGGCTATGGCGTAGGCACCTTATCCTTCTGCTTATTGTCGTAGTCGTCGACCTCTTTGCCTCCAATTTTGCTACCATTCTTGCAGACGGACAGGAAATCCGATCCGAGTTGACGCGCCCCGAGATGGCAGCTACGTTGGAGGCAACACAGTCGCTAAAAGGCGCATCGATATCGCTGCCGCCTCGAGTCTATAACGAGCGCCGTCTGCCGGAAGACAGCGGCATGGTGGCCGGCTGGGAGGATGTTTGGGCCGCCAGCGTGTTGCGCCTATCCGCCTACAACGGCTTCTTTGTGGACTTCCCGAAGGAACGCATGTGGAAACTGACAGGTGTCGGTACCGTGCTCACCTGGAGAGAGGAGCTGCCGGTTGCCAGCCAATTGGTGGAAGAGTTTCCTCTCGGGAACGAGGCGACCCGCCTGCATCAGCTTGAGTCCATTTACCCGCGCGTGTGGTGGGCACAAAGAGCCCGAAGAGTGGACGACTTGTCTGCGCGGGCGTTACTGGCGGGTCCCAGCTTCGACCCACTTCAGGAGGTGCTGGTTGCGGATTCTGATGCCGATCTTCTGGGAGAGGCATGGGATGATGGCTTGTTGTACTTTGGAGAGGGAGGCGAGGCCTCGCTAGAAGCGGCTCGTTTCGGGCCCACCCACCTGGAGGTCCGGATCGAAAGCACTCAACCAGGCCTTCTCTTCGTCAGTGAAAACTACCTACCTGGATGGGAGGCAGAATGGAGGACAGAAAGTCAACCGTCGCAGGCTATCCGACTGCCGATTGTTCGCGCCCATCAGGCCTTTCTGGGTATCGCTGTCCCTGCAGGAAGCGGGACGGTTGAACTGGCCTACCGACCGGCGAGCGTGCGGTGGGGATTGACAATCAGCGTTTTCGGTTGGGTCGCTCTGACGGCGGCATTGTGGGGGCAAATCTCTGCGGGGCTCAGGATGTTTTGGAATCGAACTCGAAATTGGGTAGTAGCGCAACTGCATGTTGACATTACGAAGCCTTTCACAGACCGGAGCGCAGAGACTGCCGGGCATGAGAAAGGCGTTTCATGCTACATGGCTTGGGGGGTATTCTCGGACTTCCGCTTCCAGCGCGTAGTCGTACTGGCGGCCACTGTTGGTGGCTTTGCTCTTCGGTTTTACCAGCTGGCCGAACAGGAACTGGTTGTTGTAGAGGCGGTGCACTTTTGGTACAGCCAGCTCCCGATTTCCGCTCTTATCCATATGTTCAACGAAGGAGGGAGTGAGACATTTTTGGCGAGCCATTGGTTAAACCACTATTGGCTACGACTGGCGGGGAGCAGCGAGTTTGCCTTACGGTCAGCTTCGGCCCTTCTAGGCACACTAGCCATTCCGCTCATTTACTGTCTCGCCAGGGAGCTGCGCCTGCCCGCATTTGCCACGCTGACGGCGACACTACTGATGGCCGTAGGTTCATACGCCGTTAAAGCAAGTCAGGGGATTCTTCTCTATCCTCTCAGCCTAACTCTATCAGTTACCAGCGCAGCGCTGGCATTCCGACTGATCAGCGGGTCCAAGAACAAGAGCGTCTTCCTGGCGTACGGACTTTGCACGGCGGCCACATTCTATACTCAGGTTTTCGCGATTCTTGCTCTCCTTGCTCAGAATCTGTACGTACTCTACTTGTTTGTGAACAAGGATAGGATCAGATCTAACTCGCCATCATCAGGCCCGAACCGGTCCATGCTCAGGCGTTGGGTATGGGCGCAGTTCTCGATAGTTGTCCTTTGCATCCCGTGGCTTCTGAGCGCCCGAAACGGCACGTTCGACTTGGCAGGAAGCGGTACAGCCAATGCGGTTGTATCGATGTTGTGGTGGAGATTCGCAGGCTATCCCATCGGTGACCTGGTACCGGGACGAGTCTGGCTGTTGAATGCCGGGATATTCGGTGCTTTCTGTATCGGAGCTGCGATCATGGGGGGGTCTTACCTGGCACGGCGTAGAGCCAACCTGGACGGCGAGAGTGGACAAGGTGCGGGAGGAAACGAAGGAAACTATAGTACATCGGTACGGGATTCATCGCAGCAGCTCCAAGGTCAGAGCCCGATCGTCTTCATTGTGTTAATGCTGGTCATGGCCCCGTTCGCGTATTGGGGCCCTCTGTTCCGGCACTGGTTCATGCATGGAAGCCTCTACGCGATAACACTACCGCCATATTTGCTTCTGATGGCGGTCGGGCTGACGCGCATCGGAGAGTGGATTGAGAGCTGGCTGGGGTGGAGATGGCGGGCATGGACTGACGACGCTTCGGAAGACGGTCCGACACAATTGGGCAGACTACGAATTGGAAAAGCAGTTGTTGTCAGTCTCGTAGCAGTACTGGTAGCGGGCAATCTGTTCACGTGGCGAAACTACCACACTGATCCCGAGTTCAGCAGTTCAAGAGGATTGAGGGAGTTGTCCTCGGTGTTGGAGCGGTGGAGCGCAGGGCTGTATCTGGACGAGGTCCATGTCCTCCAGAGCTTCCCCGACCCCACTCTCTTCCTCTACTATTACAAGGGGGATGTCGAGAATTCTGTGTTGCCGCGTCATGACCACGACTTGGAAGGCGCTACGGAAGCAGTGAATGCGTTGCGCGATAGCAACGTATTGAGAATCCTCCTTCCGGTCAGTCTGAACCATGATCAGAAAGGTCCCGACCTTGCGAGGAAGGCCCTTGCCAGCTCCTACCATCTGGCAGGTCAGGAGACCTTTGGGCCCTGGCAAGTGGAACTCTACTCGCGGCCCTATCCTGAGGCGTGGCTGCTCGTGGAAGCTGAATTTGTCAATGGATTGATCCTCGAGCGAGTCGAGGTCAGTCCGCAATGGCCGCCTGCCGGCGGGCGACTGGTGGTACACATGGAATGGCGGGGAGATCCCTCGGTTCTGACAGGAGGGGAGAAGATCTTTCTGCACCTGGTCGACGAATCGGGAAATCTGATAGCGCAGTGGGACCCGGAGTTTCGAATGGAAAGTGCCGATCATGCTATAGCCGCGGCGATGCCGATTCCTTCAGAGGTTCCGGACGGCTCGCTGCGCCTTGTGGCCGGGCTGTACGACGTCTCTATTGAAGGGGCTCCGCGGATCCTGACGGATTCGGGCGAGGATGCTGTGCAGATTGCTTTCTTCAGATTTACGGACTGTGACGTGTGTGGTCGTTGACGGGGTGACAGACTGGAAGAAGGTGTAGAGATTCTGGTTTCTCTTATGACTGGAGTCGTTGCTTCATTTGTGGGAGCGAACGTGTGCGTCGACTCGGCCGGACAACAGGATTTCTTTCATTGCACACGCAACCAAGCCCTCGGACGGGTCTAAGGGACCCAATCAGCTTCGGAGCCGAGGGATGTAGGAGAAGTGTTTTCGAGTGATCTCTGGGATTCTCTATAGACTGGATTTGGAGAAGGGGCTGGTCGGCGTCCTGCTCGCCGTCTTTTTCGTTACCGGTCTGGCCTATAGCCTCGTCGTTCCAGCGTTTGAGACTCCTGATGAGATTTACCACTATGCTTTTGCCCGGCATCTGGCGGCGGGAAACGGCCTTCCCGTTCAGGGGCCAGAAAAGACCGGGCCTTGGGAACAGGAAGGGAGTCAGCCTCCACTGTATTACGGATTGGTGGCACTAGCGACGGCAGGCATCGATCAGGGCGGCCTCGAGAGTTTTGCGGTTCAGAATCCCAGAGCTAATCTCGGCGATCCGCAGCAGCCGGGCAACAAGAATTTCATGCTCTTCAGTGCGCAGAGCAGGCCTCTCGTCGGTGTGAATCTTGCGCTGCACGTTGGCCGCTGGATTTCCCTAGCTCTTGGTATTCTAACAGTATACTTTACCTACTTACTCGCGCGCTTCGCCTTTCCCACTGACAGGTGGTCGCGCCTCCTGGCAACGGCCCTGGTGGCGACCATTCCTCAGTTTGCCTTCATCAGCGCAAGTCTTTCCAACGACAATATGATCACTGTTCTCAGTTCCGCCTCGCTAGTCAGTCTTGTCGCGTTGAGCGGGCGCACCTCTAGAAAGGGTATCCTCTGGTGGGAATGGGTTGGCGTTGGTCTGCTGCTAGGTCTGGGTGCGTTGAGTAAACTTCAGGGGTTGGGGCTGCTTCTACTTGCAGCCTATACCTTCACTCTGTATGCAAGAAGACAGAATTCTTGGGTAACACCAATACAGGGGGCGTTTTGGATCGCAGGTGTAGTCATGATTGTTGCCGGGTGGTGGTACATTCGCAACTTGCTACTCTACGGCGACCCGTTCGGTACCACAAATTTGCTAAGCGTAACTGGACAGCGCGTGGAGCCGCTGACACTATCGGGACTGTATGGAGAACTGCGCGGCCTGCAGATGTCCTTCTGGGGCATTTTCGGTTGGTTCAGCATTCTCCTGCCTTCGTGGACCTATACGCTCTTCGAGGTGCTGACTGCACTGGCAGTAACGGGCGCCGTCATAGTCTGGATTCGTTCTTGGGGGGCTTCCCGGGAGTCGACCGAGCAAAGAGAACAGCTTGTAGGCCCAGTCGGCATCTCGTCGGTGTGGGCCCTTATATCCCTCTTGCTCTTAGCGTACTGGATTTCCGTGGCACAGGGTTCTCAGGGGAGGCTCTTGTTCCCGGCCATCAGCGCGCTGGTGGTGGTCGCCGTCTTCGGTCTCCGCTTCTGGGCCGGGCTTCTTCCGCGCGTGGTCCGTGTTGGTGTAGGGGCGTTAGTGCCCCTGGGGTTGTGGTCCTGTTCTCTCTATGCTCTGTTTGTTCTTTTGCCCGGCTCGTACGGATTAGATGCGTCTGCCAACGTTGTAAAGGAAGTGCCACCAGATGCTAAGCCAGTCGGGAAGGTCTACGGCGACGGGGTAGAGCTGGTGGCTGCCCGTCTGCCGGATTCTGAGGCTTTTGCCGGAGACTCTGTGCCGGTGACTTTATTCTTCCGTGCCTCCCAGGTACAGAAGATAGACCATGAACTGTTTCTTCATCTCCTGGATGCGGATGGCATTCAGATAGGGAACGTGACAACGCATCCCGGCTGGGGCACTCGGCCGTTGACGCTGTGGAAGCCGGGTGTTTTGTACGAGGACTCATACCGGATTCCCCTCCAACGCAACCTGCCCAATATCGCCAGGATGTACGTCGGTTTTGTCGATCCGGCCTCCACTGCCCTGGAGAGTGAGGGTTTATTGCCGGTCGAAGGCGGGGGGCCAAGGATTGAGAGCCGAGTCATCTGGACGCATTATCAACAGCTGGAACCGCTGGCCGTCAGATACGATGGCGGGATTTCTTTGGTGGGCGTCGCGGCGGGACAAGGAGAAGTCCAGTTTGCGATGACTGAAGAGATCAGTGTGCCGAAGGATCGTTCCATGTGGGTCGCGCTACAGTGGCAGGATCCGATTGATTCAGAGACTACTTATGCAACGTCGCTCCGGCTTTATGCAGTGGAATCAGAGGGAAGCTGGGTCTTCCAGGAGGATACTGATTTGTGGAAGGCTGCTGGGGCCACCAGTGCAGAATCGGCGAATCAGGCTTCAATCGATACTCTCGTTCGCCTGGATTTCCCTCCTGAACTGCCTGCAGGTGAGTACGAACTGCGCCTGCTCTTGTACGATTCTGTTACCTTGCAGACTGTAGTTCAAGACGGAACATGGGAGCCCGAGCTGATCCTGGCACGGCTAAGGGTGGAATGACAAGGAATAGGTCAGACTTTTCGTAAACCTCGAAGATGGCGAGCCAGAGGACTGCTAATTCGAGATGGCAGCCAGCCGCCTACCCGCTTCATGAAGTGTTTCGATGCGCTTGGCAAAGGCAAAGCGCACGATGCCCTCGCCGTACCTTTCTCTGTCCCTTGTGTAGAAGTTGATACCGGCTACTGAAGCAACGCCGACTTCCGTCGTCAGCCAGCGGGCGAAGCGGTGCGAATCCCACTGCGATTGCGGCGCGTCGATGCCGGTGTAGTCGGCCATTGTGTAGTAGGAGCCCTCAGGCCGGACTGCGCGAAAGCCTGCAGACTGCAGCATCTCCAACATCACCTCGCGGCGTTCGCCGTATTCCTCTCTCATCTGCAACCAGTAGTCGGCCGGCTGATTCAAGGCCACGGCCGCCGCAGCCTGTAAGGGCGTCGGGGCGCAGATGGTCGAGTAATCATGCACGGCGCGAATGGCCGAAGCCAGCGGCTCGCGTGCGATGACGTAGCCCAACCGCCAGCCGGTTACAGCGAAGCTCTTGCCCAAGCCGCCTATAGTTACGGTACGCTCAACGAGGCCGTCGAGACTGCCCGGCGAGACGTGCTCGCGACCGTCGTAGAGGATGCGGTCGTAGATTTCGTCGGTGATCAGGATGAGATCGTGACTGTTCATGAATTCAGCAAGCACCTGGATCTCACCGCTATCAAAGATGCGACCGGTCGGATTGTGGGGGGTATTGAGAAGCAAGGCCCGCGTCCGGTCGGTCACGGCCGCCTCGAGTCTGTCGGCATCGATTCGATAGTCGGGCGCCTCCAGGACGACGGGGACGGCACTGGCGTCGGCCAGAAGCGCGGAGGGGCGGAAGTTCTCGTGCCCAGGCTCGAGAATGATCAGTTCGTCGCCGGGGTTCAGCAAGGCAAGCAGGGAGGTGGTGATGCCTTCGGTCACGCCGCAGACGACACAGATGTGAACATCGGGATCGACGGTCCAGCCCAGTTGCGAGGTGTACTGTTCAGCCAAGGCCTGGCGCAAGGGTGGATAGCCCCAGGTGACGGTGTACTGATTGGCCTCTCCTCGAATTGCCTCAACTGCGGCATTGACGATTGCTTCCGGCGGGTCGAAGTCGGGAAAGCCCTGGCTTAGGTTAACCGCGTTGTGTTGCATTGCCAGCCGGGTCATCTCCCGAATCATCGACTGGTTGAAGTTTGTTGTGCGCGTGGCTGGGTACAAGGCGAACCTCGCAATTCGAGTTGTTTCGAGTAGTGCCAAGACGCCGAAATTCTACTCCAATCGGGCTTAACTGGCAACGGTGAGAGGGAGAGTGGGTGCATGTGAGATTTGGGGTGGGAACAGTCCAGGGGTGAATCAGCGCCAGCGGCGGCTGAAGTTGTTTACTGTTTTTGGGCAAGACGCAGTGTAGGCGCCAGACCTGGCCGGACGGTGGAATCCGTCAGTAGGGGAGGGTGCGAGGGCAGGCACGAGGCCGGCACCTACGGGGAACACGTGGGGCTGGCGGGACGTGGTTTGGCTGGACAGGTTCGAATAGGCACCTGTTACGAATATCGACACCAGGTCGGCGACGGATGTTGTTGGGGGGGGCGTGGGGGGGGGGGGGGGGCCCCCCCC
>VXOE01000275.1 GCA_009840225.1 Caldilineaceae bacterium SB0662_bin_25
GGGCGGGCGGTGGTCTGGCTGGTGGGGACGGCGCTGCGTGCCGGAGGTGGAGCAGACGCCGGCGCGCAGTTCACCTTCACAGCAATTGACTCTGAATCAGGTCAGCGGGGTTGAGATTCCTGTCCGCAAGATCCATTCTAGAGTGCCGGCAGCAGTTCTGAAACGAACACCGCTTTCTCCAAGGGGGAAAGCGGTGTTTGTCTTGTTGGCGGACGGAAGCCTCAGCGACTCAGTTTTTCGATTCAAAAAGAGGCGCGGAGGGAATGGGGCACTTGTTTCGGTCTTAGCGATTGCGGCCGTATTCTTCGTGGCTGCTGACCCAGTCGAGGGAGCTGATGGCGGCGGCGAGGGAGAGCTCTCCGGCCAGGACGGTGCCGGCGACTATTTCGGCGAATTTTTTGACTTTTCCTCGGCCGGTACAGCCCAGGAGCTCGAGACACTCGCGCTGTGTCGCCAAGGCGGTGCCGCCGCCGTAGGTGGCGACGATGAGCGATGGGATGGTAATCGAGATGTAGAGGTCCTTTTCGTCGGTGAGTTCGACGTAGATGATGCCGGCGGAGGATTCGGACACGTTGGCGACGTCCTGGCCTGTGGCGATGAAGATGGCGGTGATGGCGTTGGCGGAGTGGAGGCCGTTGTTGTTGACGCCTGCGAGGATGGAACCGATGTTGGCGACGCCGTAGTGGTAGAAGAGCTGCTCAGGCTGGACGCGCATGTTCTGGATGAGTACGTCGCGGGGTATGACCGCTTCGGCGGTGACGCGCTTACCGCGGGTGCGCATGATGTTGACCTGGGAGGCCTTTTTGTCGGTGGCGAAGTTCGACTCAAGGTAGAAGCGCTTGATCTCCTGGCCGTCGTAGTGATCGAGGATCCAGGAACAGGCGGCGAAGGTTGCACGGCCCACCATGTTCTGGCCGCCTGCGTCGCCCGTCTGGTAGTTGAAGCGGAGAAAGGCGAATTTGTTTGACTGGTAGGGGTCGATGTTGTCCAGTTTGGCTACGCTGGAGGTGGCTTCGGCCTCCTCTCTAATAGGGATCATGTTCCTACCAACCCAGTCGATGAAGTCGCGGGCGCCGCGGGCGTCTTCAAAGACAAAGACGGGGGCCCGCTGCATGGCGTCGGCGACGACGGTGCACTTTACGCCGCCGGACAGATTGAGCAGCTTCATGCCGCGGTTGTAGGAGGCGACGAGCGTGCCCTCGGTTGTGGCAAGGGGAATCAGGAAGTCGCCCTGGGCATGTTCGCCACAGACCGTCAGCGGGCCGGCGAAGCCGATGGGCACCTGGGCAACGCCGGTGAAGTTTTCGATGTTGCCCTGCGTTTCGTGGGGGTCGAAGGAGTACTGCGAAATGTGTTCAAGGGAGTGGCCGGTGTATTCCTTCACGAATTTCTGGCGAGCCCTGATGATTTCTTCGTTGTAATCGTCGTCGCGGTCGCGGGGGATTCTGGGTGCGTCCACCTTCTCGGAAATGGCGTCGTCGACGGTGAATTGAATGCGGCCAAAGGGAGAGGTCTGTACTCCTATGCTGATTTCATGGCGCCCCATGTCGAGAGGCGGGATTTGGGCGGTGATGAACACTTCCTTGCGCAGGGGAAACTCCACTGGTTCGCCGCTATTGACCTGGTCGGGGGAAACAACATGCCCTTCGCCGAAGTCCAGGGTCAGGTCGTCGTTGGAGATTTCTTTGCCGTCAATGCTGATGCCATGGAAGGCGGTGAGTCTGGCGTCGCTCAGGCGATTCTTTATCGAGAACTGTACGCCGTCCTCGGTATTTTGCAGGCTGGCGTATGTATACAGGCGCTTGAGCAACATTGATGGAATCAGTGCCATGGGGCCTCCGTTTGATGCCGAATTAGTGGATGGTGATGAAAAAGTGGTGAGGGGAAGTGCTGAAATGGTCCAGGGGGATCAGTTGTGTCTGTTGGTCCAGGCGCACTCGGGACAATCAGGCCACTAAGGTGAGTTTTCTTGCGACTGCGCAACGTGGATTCCAATGTCGGTGCGCCAGACGGCGCCTTCGAAGCAGATCTGCTCTACTGATTGGTAGGCTCGGTTGACGGCTGCCTTAAAGTCGGGGCCGGTAGCGGTGACCGAGAGTACGCGTCCGCCGTCGGTGAGGAGGGCCGGCTGGTACTCACCGTCATCACGACGATCTGACTCGTCCACTTTGGTCCCGGCGTGAAAGACGAGCTGGCAGCTGTCGAAGTCGGAACTCTCAGGCAGGCCGTGGATTGGCTTGCCCGTCTCGTAGTCATCCGGGTAGCCGCCTGAGGCCATCACGACGGTTACGGCGGACTCGGCAGACCAATCGGGGTTGTGGCCGGCCAGAGTGCCGTCGGTGCAGGCCAGCATCAGTTCCACGAGGTCGCTTTGGAGGAGGGGCAATATGACCTGGGCTTCGGGGTCACCGAAGCGACAGTTGAATTCAAGGACCATGGGGCCCCGCTCCGTCAGCATCAGTCCGGCGTAGAGGACGCCCTGATAGGGAGAACCTTCGGCGGCCATGCCGGCTAGGGTTGGCCGAAGAACCTGATGCTCAACTGCGTCCAGGATTTCTTTCGTTGCCAAGGGAGACGGGGCAAAGGCTCCCATCCCGCCTGTGTTGGGCCCGAGATCGCCGTCGAGCAGCCGCTTGTGGTCCTGCGCGGCGGGAACCAGTTGCAGGTTCACGCCATCGCAGAAGGCGAGTATTGAGAGTTCGGGGCCGTGCAGCCGCTCTTCGACGAGGACGGTTGTGCCGGCGTCGCCGAAGCGACGACCCACCATCATCATACGCAGCTGTTCGACGGCTTCTGCGCGGCTGTCAGGCAGGAGGACGCCCTTGCCAGCGGCCAGACCGCTGGCCTTGAGGACAGGGAGGTCATCCAAATCATGGACGAAGTCTGCCGCCAATTCAAAATCTGTGAAGACGCGCGCCCAGCCGGTGGGAATCCCCTGGCGGTTCATGAATGCCTTTGAGAAGGCTTTTGAGCCCTCGAGTTGGGCAGCGGCTTTGCCGGGCCCGAAGATTTTCAGTCCGTCTGCAGCGAATTGGTCAACGATGCCTGCTACCAGCGGTTGTTCCGGACCTACAACTGTGAGATCGACGTGATTGTCGAGCGCAAAGCGCCGTAACGCCTGGGAGTCGTCAACGGGGACGGGGATATTTGTGCAGGAGGGAGTCCCGGCAGTACCGCCGTTACCGGGTGCGGCGAAGATCCGGTCGACGTGACTTGATTGCGCCAGCTTCCAGGCCAAGGCATGCTCCCTTGCACCGGAACCTATGAGTAGAATGTTCATGCAGCAGTTGTGTCGGGGGCGGCGGGGCGGTCAGTCGCCCAGCACACCGGCGAATTTCTCTTTTTCCTTCAGTTCCAATTCCAGTTCCAACATGGGGGTCTCGAACGGATAATCACCGGTGAAGCAGGCGTTGCAGTAGCCATCCTGCGCTCGCAAGGCGTTCATCATGCCCTCGACACTAAGGTA
Source organism: Caldilineaceae bacterium SB0662_bin_25 (assembly GCA_009840225.1). Classification (GTDB taxonomy): domain Bacteria; phylum Chloroflexota; class Anaerolineae; order Caldilineales; family Caldilineaceae; genus Bin5. The sequence goes on from VXOE01000275.1 coordinate 3,467, forward strand.
ATACAACGAGTCGACGCCAATGTATACCTGGATTTCATCCAAATCCTTTTGCGCCGCGATCAGTTCCGACTGGCTAGCCATGTCGACGCCCATGAAGCAGGGGAACCGGATTGGGGGGCAGGCGACCCGCATGTGAACCTCGGCTGCGCCGGCGTCGCGCAGGAGCTGCACCAGGGGTCCGCTTGTGTTGCCGCGCACGATGGAGTCGTCGACGAGGACAACGCGCTGGCCCCTCAGATTTTCGGGCAAGGGGTTAAATTTCATTGCCACACCGACCTTGCGCTGGCGGTCGGTCGGTTGGATGAAGGTACGGCCTATATATCGGCTTTTGATGAGGCCTTCGCTGTAGGGGATGCCGCTTTCCTGTGCAAATCCGATGGCGTGCGGGGTGCCGCTGTCGGGCACGGGTACGACGATGTCGGCCTCCAGCGGCGCCTCGCGGGCAAGCTGGCGGCCCAGGCCCTGGCGCACGCGGTGGACCAGGCGACCGCCGAGCATGCTGTCGGGGCGGGAGAAGTAGATCTGCTCGAAAGTGCAGAATGCCGCCTTCTCTGCCGGCACTCCCTGCACGACTTCATACCCGTCCTGGTCAATGCGGACTATTTGGCCGGGTTCAATCTCCTGTATGGCGCGGCCGCCGATGGTAGCGAAGGCGCAGCTTTCCGATGCAATGGCAAGGCCGTTTTCGAACTCTCCCAGAACGAGAGGGCGGAGGCCCCAGGGGTCTCTGACGCCGTAGATCGCATCGCGGGTGAGGATGGTGAGCGAGTAGGCGCCCTCGGCGATGGTCATCATCTGGCGAATGCGTTGCAGCCAGGTACCGCGGGCACCGGCCAGCAGATGGATAATCAGTTCGCTGTCGGTCGATGTTGACAGACCAACGCCGCGCTCGAGGAGCTCGCGGCGCAGCTGCGGCGCGTTGACCAGGTTGCCGTTGTGGCCTATGGCAAGCGGTCCGTCGAGGGTCTCAAGGATGTAGGGCTGCGTGTTGTTGAGGCGGGGTGAGCCGGTCGTGGAATAGCGCGTGTGGCCAATGCCCAAGTGCCCTTTCAGGTGATGCAGATTGTCCTCGTTAAAGACCTGAGAGACGAGACCCAGCCCTTTGTGAATGTGGGCGGTGTTGCCGTCGCAGGTGGCGATGCCGGCGGCCTCCTGGCCCCGGTGCTGCAGGGCATAGATTGCGAAATAGGCCATGGGGGCGACGTCCAAGCCAGGGGCGCTGATGCCAAAAACGCCGCATGCTTCACGGGGCGAATCGAACGGCGGCATGTTTGCAGCTCCTTGAATAACTGAGTGCGTTCAGTTTATGGGGAACGTACTCTCAGAAACAACTTCGGTGCATGGCGTCCGGCCGTTTGCCAGATTCAAGACTCAGTCGCACTGCAGGGCGGCGCGGGCCTGAAGTCCCATTTCGAGAGCCTCGGCAGTTGTGGCGGCTGTTACTGTCAGGTGGCCCATTTTGCGACCCGGTCGAGGCTCGTGTTTTCCGTAGAGGTGCAGCTTCACGTTGGAAAAGGCCAGGAGTGCCGGCCAGTTGGGTTCGCCTTTTTGCCAGAGATCACCAAGCAGGTTCAGCATGACGGCCGGACGCAACTGCTGGGTAGATCCGGGGGCGAGGCCTGAGACTGTTCGCAACTGCTGCTCGAACTGGCTTGTCACGGCTCCCTCGATGGTCCAGTGGCCGGAGTTATGGGGGCGAGGGGCGATTTCGTTGATCAAGAGACGCCCGGTGGACTGCGACTCCAAAGCCGTAGGGTCACTGGCCGCGCTTGTGTCCGGAAGGCAAAAGAATTCGATGCAGAGAACGCCGGTCAGATCAAGAAAGTCACATAGCTGGCAGGCCAATCTCTCGGCTTCCTGAGCCACTGACGGTTCCACGTCTGCCGGGGCGATAGTGACGTCCAGAATGTGGTTGACATGGCGATTTTCGACCAGGGGATAGGGGGCAAAGTCGCCATTTTGCCCGCGTACCGCCACGATCGACAGTTCTTTCTCGAAGTTTACAAACGCCTCAAGCAGGCATGGCTGCCGTCCGAGAGAATTCCAGGCGGATTCCAGCCTCGTGTCACGTTCGATGCGTGTTTGCCCTTTTCCATCATAACCGAAGGCTGCGGTTTTGAGAATGGCGGGAAAGCCGATTTCGTGGACGGCCTCTTTCAATTCGGTTGTGTCGGTAACGAAGCGGTGCGGGGTAACAGGCAGTCCTGCCTGGCTGAGCATTGACTTTTCGCGCTGGCGGTTTTGGGCTGCATGGAGGATTGAGACTGATGGGCGAACCGGCACGCCTTCGGCTTTAGCAGTTTCTGCGACGAGGGTAGGAACGTTTTCGAACTCGAATGTCAGCGCGTCTACGCCGCGTATGAACGAGCGCACAGCTGCTGTGTCGTCGTAAGCTGCGGCGTACTCGAAATCGGCGATCTGGCCGGTTGGGCTGTTGCGTTCAGGCGAAAAGGTGTGAATGCGGTAGCCCAAGCGGCGGGCTTCGATGGCGAGCATTCGTCCCAGCTGGCCGCTGCCGAAGACGCCAATCGTAGAACCTGGCGGGAGCGGCGTTTGACGTGGGTGGGCCACTGGCTTACTCCGCTTCGCCGAGGTGTGTAGCCAGAACCTGGTTGGCGCGCGATTGGCGATACTCCTGCAACTGCTGCCTCAAATGCGGCCGGGAAGCCCCCAGAATCGAAATGGCAAGCAGGGCTGCGTTTATGGCGCCTGCTTTGCCGATGGCCATGGTGGCGACGGGCACTCCGGCGGGCATCTGGACGATGGAAAGGAGCGAGTCGATGCCGTTGAGGGCCTGGCTCTGAACCGGCACTCCGATAACGGGCAGCAGAGTGTGGCCGGCCACCATGCCGGGCAGGTGGGCGGCGCCGCCGGCGCCGGCGATGATCACCTCCAGGCCGCGTGCGGCTGCGCTGGCGGCGTATTCGCTCATCCAATCGGGCGTGCGATGGGCTGACACAACCCTGCACTCGTGCGGCAGATTGAATTCGGCCAGCGTGTCCGAAGAGAACTTCATGCACCGTTCCCAGTCGGAATCGCTTCCCATGATCACACCGACGAGTGGCGCGCTGTCTGAAGCTTTCACTGCGAGGGGCTCCCGAACTCTAAAGCAGTGCTATTGCTGTCCGAAATAAGCACGGAGATTCCCGGCCACGCGATCGGCCACCGGGAATGGGCCTGCAGCAAAGGACCGGGCTGTCAGGCGTTCGTAGCATTCCACGTAACGCTGGCTGGCCTGAGCAGCCAGCTCCTGTTCCAGTGGCGGCGGGGGCCCATCGCCGATGTAGCCGCGCTCTGCGTATGCCAGTCGAACGAACTCCTTGTCGAAGTTTTCCGGTTCGACGACTTCCTGTTCCTGGTTTCCGTTGCGCTCGCTGCCGGCGCGGACCTCATCATAACTTGACATCGTCCAAAAGCGGCTGGAATCCGGCGTATGGATTTCGTCTATCAGAAGGAGCCGGCCATCGTCGGACAGTCCGAACTCATACTTGGTGTCCACAAGGAGAAGCCCGCCGCGGGCTGCCACCTCCTGTCCGCGGGCGAATAGCGCTAATGCAGCAGTACAGACTTCTTCCCACAGTGCATCCGCAACCAACCCCTTCTGCACGATTTCCTTGCTGGTGATGAGCTCGTCGTGGCCGCCCTTTGCGGCCTTTGTCGTGGGCGTGATAACTGGCAGGGGAAGTTGATCGTTCTTGTTCAATCCGTCGGGGAAGTCCATGCCGTAGATGGTGCGCTCGCCCTGGCTGTATTGATACCAGAGGCTGGTCTTGGTTACCCCAGAAATGTATCCGCGTACGACGACTTCAACTGGCAGGGGGCGACACTTACGGGCAATCGTTACGTTCGGGTCCGGGGACTCGATAAAGTGATTGGCAACGATGTCCCGAGTCTGTTCGAACCAGAAGGACGAAAGCTGATTGAGCACCTGTCCCTTGTAAGGAACGAGGCCGAGGATGTGATCGAAGGCGGACAGGCGATCGGTAGTGATGAGGATGAGCCGGTCGTCGCGGGCGTAAATGTCACGCACTTTGCCGCTCTGCTTGGGACCAAGAAAGTCCACGTCTAGTCCTGGGAAGGTCTGTTCCAGTAAAGCGGGGTTCATGGCGTGCTACTCCTCTGTGGGAATGGATTCGCGTGCTTGGCTGCGGCAGTTCCTCAGTCGGAGGCAAAACCAATCATAGCACGAAAGAGTGAGAGGCCCAGCCCCTCACTTCCACCGAGAGGATTCTGAATTGGATCGACGTGGTCCTCGGGATGGGGCATCAGACCGATCACATTGCCTGCTCGATTGCAGATACCGGCGATGTCGCCAACGGAGCCATTGGGATTGAGCGGATAGCGCCCGGCAGCCGGCAGTCCGTCGGGGTCTACGTATCGAAAGGCGACCAGCCCTTCGCTTTCCAATTGCTCGAGTGCATTGTCATCGGCAACCTGGAAGTTGCCCTCGCCGTGGGCCACTGGGCAGAACACCGGCCCGTCTACGTGGGCGAGGCAACCTGCTCTGGCGCCCTGCTCCACGGCCAGATGGACCCATCGGCACTCGAAACGATTGTGCGCGTTGTGGGTCAGCGTAACTTCGCGGCGTATTAGTGACGGCGCTTCATCGTCGAGGCGTCCGTGGTTGGCAGCGGGGCCCGGCAGAAGGCCTGCCTTGACCAGGGTTTGAAAGCCATTGCAGATGCCCAATACAGGCTTTCCCGTGGCGATGAAATGTGTCAACTCTTCGTGAAAGAATACCTGAAGATCCAGGGCCTGGCGTACGCCGGCACCGAGGGCATCGCCGTAGGAGAATCCGCCGGGAAGAACGAGCATGCCAAACTCGGAGAAGCGACGGACACCACGCCGCAACTGATTGATGTGAACGATATGAGGGGAGGCGCCGGCAAGCTCACATGCTCGTGCTGCCTCGGCATCGCGGTTGGTGCCGGTGGCGTGGAGGATCAGGACGGGCAGGTTCATAGCCATGCCGGTGGGGGGCAGTCTCGTCTAACAGTGATGAGATGCAAGACTATCACGCGGTTTCAGCCCCCTTCCAGGCTGAGAGGATTTCGTCCAGTGACAGGTCAAAGATGGGCTGCCGGTCGATGGCCACAGAAATCCTTTGGGAATCGGTGACAGTGCCGATGAGCGCAAGGGGAATGTCCGACATTATGTCCTCGAATGTCGCTCTGTCGGCGGGGGTCACTTCCAGGAGGAGTCGACCGTTGGATTCGCTGAAGAGCGGGACGTATGGGTGAGTCAGATGGCTTTCAATTGCGGCCGCAATGTCCACGGCCGCGCCCAGGCGTCCGCCGAGGCACATTTCGGCCAGAGCCACGGCCAGTCCGCCTTCGCTCAGATCGTGGCAACTTCGGACCAGGCCGGCCTGCATGGCTGCGTGGACTGCCCGATAGCGCATCAGAGGTTCTGCGGGCATGGTTGGCGGATCGCCACCATCCCATTGTAACAGCTGGCTGAAGAGAGATCCCCCCAGTTCTTCACACGTTTCTCCCACGATGAATATATGGTTTCCTGACTGCTTCAGGTTGGATGTGCAGGTGCGGCGCATGTCGGGCACGATGCCCAAGGCGGAAATAAGAAGCGTTCCCGGGATCGGCTGGCCTTCGAACTCATTGTAGAGGCTGTCCTTACCGGATATGAAAGGTGTGTTGTATGTGACAGCGGCGTCGTAGCAGCCCTGGCAGGCGCGCACGAGGGCGCCCAGCCGGTCGGGGAAGGTGGGGTTACCCCAGCAGAAGTTGTCCAGAATTGCGATCTGATCAGGGTCTGCGCCGACTGAGACGGCATTGCGAAATGCTTCGTCGACGGCGCTGACGGCCATGGCGTAGCAGTCGCGTTTTCCCAGCAGAGGGTTGATGCCTGCGCTGAGGGCGAAGGCGCGTTGGTGGTCCCAGGTACCGATGGGCTTGAGGACTGCGGCGTCTGAAGGTCCGTCCATGTGCGGGCCGACAAAGGGACGGACAAGGGTACCGCCGCGAACCTCATGGTCGTAGGTGCGAACGATGCGTTCTTTGCTGGCAATTGTAGGATGGCTCAACATGCGGACGAGGAGCTCTTTGGGCTCAGGCTGCGAGTGGATTTTTTCCAAAACGGACTGCAGTGTAGGCAGGTCCGGATCAGGTTCCTGGTAGTGCGCTGTGCGTTGCGGGAGGGGAAGCCCATCGTGCAGGAAGGACATGGGCAGCTCGGCGACGGCGCGGCCGTCGTAGTGCACGCGCAGCCAGCCATCGCCGCTGAAGCGGCCCAGGTCGCGTATTTCGACTTCCCAGATGTCGGCCAGCTCCTGGAGCTGGGGAAGGTGGGCGGGCGGTACGGCCAGGACCATTCGTTCCTGGGCTTCGGAGAGCCAGATTTCCCATGGCGTCAAGCCGGGATATTTCAGTGGAACGTTCTGCAACTCAATGTCGACGCCCAGCGCTTCGCCCATCTCACCGACGGCAGAAGAAAGACCGCCGGCGCCGCAGTCGGTGATGGCGTTGTAAAGGCGCTTGTCGCGGGCGGCTTCGACCAGTTCGATGAGCCCCTTTTCGGTGATGGGGTCGCCGATTTGGACGGCGCTGCCTGACTCGGCATGTGTGTCCTGGGTCAACTCAGCAGAGGAAAAGGTTGCTCCGTGGATGCCGTCGCGACCAGTGCGGCCGCCGAGGACAACGATGCGATCTCCCTGTTGCGGTTGTGTGGGATGTGACCCCTTGGGCAGCAGGCCGACGGCGCCGCAGAAGACGAGGGGATTGCCGAGGTACCCTTTGTCGTAGATGACGGCGCCGTTTACGGTCGGCAGGCCGAGCTTGTTGCCGTAGTCGCCGATGCCGGCGACGACCCCCTCCTTGACGCGTGCCGGGTGCAGGAGGCCTGACGGGAGCTCGCTGGAAGGCAGATCCTGGGGGCCGAAGCAGAGGACGTCGGTGCAGGCGATAGGCCGGGCGGAGACGGCGATGATGTCGCGGACGACGCCGCCGATACCGGTGTTGGCCCCGCCGAAAGGTTCGAGAGCAGAGGGGTGATTGTGCGTCTCCACTTTGAAGGCGAGATCGAATTGATCATCGAATTCGATGATGCCGGCGTCGTCAACGAAGGCGGAGCGCACCCAGGGACGGTTAACCTTTTGGGTTGCTGCCTGAATGTAGTTGCGCAGCAGCCCCTGAATCTCGTCGAATGAGATGGCTTCACCGCCGGCTGATCGTCGCGTAAAGGCTATGTCAGCTTTGAAGGTCTTGTGTACACAGTGCTCGCTCCAGGTCTGGGCCAGTGTTTCGAGTTCGACATCGGTGGGATGGCGGCCGATCTCGTCGTAGAAGCTCTGAATCTCCGTCATCTCTTCGGCGTCGAGGGAGAGCAGCCGGTTGCGACTGCAATCGAGGAGCTCTTCTTCGGTTAGGCCGGTCAGCGGGATCTGTTCCACATGATCGCGGGCAACGCTGCTGTGACCGAAGAGGGGTTCGATGGCGCCGAGGCTGTAGCGCTCGATGGTGTCGTTGCAGAGGAGATCCTGGGCCAGCCTGTGCAGGTCATCCTGGGACAGCTCACCGGTCAGGCGATATTGGGTGGCGGTTGCAGCCACCAGATCGTCGATGCCGAGTTCAGCGGCGCCGCGTTCGAGGACGCGGGCGGCCACGTCGGTTACGCCTTGGCGCAGGGCGACCTCGATCACATAGTTCGTAGTTTCAGCCTGGGGTTGAACCGCACCGCTTACTCTGGGCGTAGGAGGATGAGAAACAACCCGGGCCGAATCGGTGACGGGATCAACCAAGAGAAAGGCGCAGAGCTTTTCGATATGGGCGGGGCCAGGGAGTTGAGATGAGAGGCTTGTCAGAAAGTACAGATTTGTGCGGCTACAGGAGCGAAGTGAATCGATCCCCAACCTGTGGGCAGCGGCCGTAATCCGGTGTTCTTCCTGGCCGTGCCGGTTGGCGACTTCAATGCGGAAAATCTTCACAGCTTTCCTCTGCACAAAAAAGACCCGATGTCATGCTGGGGTCAGACCGCCATATGACATTGGGTTCTCTTGGCGCCGCGGATTCCGGTTGGGCCGGCCCAACTGGGCGGCTCCACTGTACCCCCAAGGGGATTCGAACCCCTGTTGCAGGCTTGAAAGGCCTGAGTCCTAGTCCTCTAGACGATGGGGGCGTGCTGGAAGTAGGCACGAAGGCAAGTCTACCAGAAACAGGCGTGGGTGGTCAAATGCAGCGCGCTAAAGGGTGCATCTTAGATTGGGGGTGGGAACATTCTGGCGGGGAAGCGGCGCCAGCGGTGGCTGGCGCTGTTTACCGTCTTTGGGCGAGACGCAGAGCAGGCGCAAGGCCTGGTCGTACGGGGGAGTCCGTCAGCTAGGGCGTGTGCGAGGGCAGGCACTTGGCGGGCACGTAAGGGGATCTGATGGGACTGGCGGGACATGGTGGGGCCAGACACGGTGGATTAGGCACCTGTTAGGAAAACCGCCACCCGGTCGATGAGGCACGGCAAGGTTTAGGGGGGGCGTGGGGGGGGGGGGGGCCCCCCCCCCACG
>VXOE01000366.1 GCA_009840225.1 Caldilineaceae bacterium SB0662_bin_25
GCGCAGGGGATGGGCGTGGGTGCAATCGAGGAGGGCATCGTGGCGCTGACGCTGGGCACATCCGGGGTCGTGTTTGCGACCGCGAACGAGCCTTTCTACGAGCCGGAGGGGCGCCTGCACGCGTTCCCCCACGCTCTGCCGGACAAGTGGCATCTGATGGGGGTGATGCTCTCGGCCGCGGGCAGCCTGCGCTGGCACCGGGATACCTTGGCGCCAGGCGTGGAGTTCGACGACCTGGTGGCGCCGGCCGCAGACATTCCTATCGGCAGCGAGGGGCTGCTCTTTCTGCCCTATCTGACGGGAGAACGGACGCCGCACCCGGACCCCTTCGCGCGCGGCGCGTTCGTCGGCCTGACGGTCCGCCACGGGCTGGCGCACATGACGCGGGCGGTGCTGGAAGGCGTGGCCTTTGGTCTGCGGGACAGTTTCACGCTGATGCAGGACGTCGGACTGGGGGAGATCCGCCAGGTGCGGGTGAGCGGGGGCGGCGCGCGCAGCCCGCTGTGGCGGCAGATCCTGGCGGATGTACTGGGCAGCGAGTTGGTGACGGTGAACACGACCGAGGGCGCGGCCTACGGCGCGGCGCTGCTTGCCGGTGTGGGCGCGGGCGTGTGGCCTGATGGCGAAAGCGCGTGCGCGGCGACCATCCGCGTTACCGGCTCCACTTCGCCCAACGCCGACGCCATTGCTGCCTACGATGACTTCTACGAACTCTACCAGGGCCTCTACCCGGCGCTGCGAGCAACGTTCGATGGCGTGCGCCAGAGCGAGGGGTGAGAATTGATGGATAGGGAGTGAGGCGTGGTAGCTATTCTCTCTTTCCTCTCTCCTCTTCACTCTCTTCTCCAAATCTGAGGAGATCCTGTGCGCTCGCAGCTATTCTACGCTGTCTACGTACCCACCTTCATCTTATCCTTCTGCCAGGGGATGCTGGCGCTGCTGCTGCCGGTATACGTGATCGACCTGGGGCTGTCCTTCAGCCTGATCGGGATCGTGCTGGGCAGTTACGGTATTGGAACGCTACTTGCAGACCTGCCCGCAGGAGGCATTCAGGACCGCATCGAAAACCGCCTTTCGATGATTATCGGTATCTGCGTGATGGGGCTGGGGATGCTGGCGCTGAGCTTGTCCATGCGCTTCATCACGCTGGTGATGTGCGGGATCTCGATAGGCGCCGGCGCGGCGTTGTGGAACGTTTCCCGGCACGCGTACCTGGCCAACAATACGCTCAACGCCAGTCGCGGGCGGGCCATTTCGATCTTCGGCGGCGTCAACCGCATCGGCATGTTCGCGGGCCCGATTACAGGGGGATATCTAAGCGCGGAGGCGGGCATGCATACCGCCTTTGCCTTCTGCGGCGTTATCGCGCTGCTGGCGTTGATCTTTCCGCTCCTGTTCGTTCACGACAGTCTGGCCGAAGTGCCGTCGAAACAACAGGCGTCGATGGCGCTTTCCTATGGACGCATGTTTACTTTTCTGCGCCGCAATGTCTGGCTGGTGACGCCGGCCGGTTTCGGCATGATCTGCGCGCAGACGATCCGCGCCGGGCGGCAGACCATTATCCCGTTGTACGCTGCCTCGATCCTGGGTCTGGAGGTCGACAGAATCGGCCTGGTGATGGGGATCGCTGCGGCCGTGGATATGTCAATGTTCTATCCGGCGGGCTTAGTGATGGACCGGTTCGGGCGCAAGTTCGCGTACGTGCCTTCCTTTTTGTTGCAGGGTCTGGGTATGGCCCTGATACCACTTACGGGCTCCTTTGCGGCGCTGCTGGCGGTCACATCGCTGATCGGTTTCGGCAACGGGCTCGGCTCGGGGACGATGCTGACATTGGGCGCGGACCTGGCGCCGCCGAAGGGTGAGGGCATGGGCGCGTTTTTGGGACTGTGGCGGCTGATAGGTGATACCGGGCACACCAGCGCCCCCATCATCGTCGGCACGATTGCTGATGCACTGAGCCTGGTGCCGTCGATCTACGTTATCGCCGTTATTGGGTTGGGGGCTGGTTCGATTTTGGGGCTGTTTGTGCCGGAGACGCTGAAGAAGGCGTCGACGGTGGGCGCGGAGCCGGCTGCGACCGGCGGCTAGTGGCCGCCGCTCATGATGGCGCCGGCGCTATCATGCGGGCCCGCATCGGCTGAAAGCGCCAGTAGCTGAGCGAACGCCACAGCCACTCGAAGGGCCCGAAGCGGTAGTAGCGCAGCCACAGCGGTGACACCACCAGTTGGACCGCCCAGATTGCGGCGACAATGCCGATCTGCCCCACCCTCTCAACCGAACCGAACAGTCCCAGGCCGTGGCCGTAGAAGATGGCCGTGGCCAGGACCGTCTGCAACAGATAGTTCGACAGGGCGGTCCGCCCCACCGCGGCCAGCGCGTTCTGCAGCCAGGACAGGGCGCGCGTGCGGGCGAACAGCATCAGGAGCCCGATGTAGGCGGCGCTGACGAAGAGGCTACCCCAATAATTCGGCTGCGCACCGGGTCCAAACTTGGAGAACTCCATCGTCCAGTTGTTGGCGAAGTTCTGGACGACGCCCCAGCTCACGACAGGCAGGCCGATGGCGAGTCCGAGGATAACCATTCCGCCGTAAAAGCTGCGGGAACGACTGCCTGTGAGGACGCCCCAGCGGTAGAGCGCCATCCCCATCAGCATCAGACCCCCGGCGCGCCAGAGTCCCCAGAACAGCAGCCCGACCGTCTGGAATTCGGCGGATCTGGGCACGCGGGCATCCATCTGGGTCAGCCAGCCGCCCCGGTAGGAAGCCACCTCCGCCGCGATCGTCTCGGAAGCCGGCTGCCAGTCGGCCCGTAGCTCCTTCAGCATTTCAGGAGGCGTAAACTGCATGGTCAGGCTTGTGGTCAGCAGGATCAGAGCGGGGATCGACACGACGAAAATGCCCAGCGCCATCTGCCAGCGGGGCCGCAGGCGGCGCAGCCAGTAGACCCAGAAGCCGCACAGCGCGTAGGCGACCAGAATGTCCCCGGACCAGAGCAGGTAGGCGTGGCCCAGGCCGAAGACGAGCAGCCAGAAGGTGCGGAGGTAGTGCAGGCCCCAGGCGCGCTGCCCGCGTGCGTCCAGCTTTTCGCTCATGAGCACGATGCCGGCGCCGAAGAGCAGGGAGAAGATGGTCATGAACTTCTGATCGGCGAAGATGTGGCTTAGCGTCCATACCCAGCGGTTGGCCCCGGTCAGGTCGCCGTAGACGGTCGGGTTGGCGTAGGCGGCTGCGGGCATGGCGAAGCCCTGGATGTTCATGATCAGAATACCAAGCAGCGCGAAGCCGCGCAGGATGTCGATGGCGACGATCCGTTCGGTCGGGCGGACCGGTGCGGTTACAGGCTGGGCCGATTCGGTGGACATACAGATTCCTTTGAGGAGAGAGTGAAGAGGAGAGAGAAGAGAGAGCCACACTGACTCCCTCCATTGTGCTCCTTACATTGGTGGAAGAGAGAGGAGTTTCTTACCCTTATACGATGGCGCGCACTTTTTGTTGCGGCGTAGACATTCAGTTTACGGTGACGGCGCGATATGGGTAGCTACTGGGGGTCAGACGCGCTGCAGATTGGTCTTGATTGAGGTCAGCACTTCGTCGAACATGGCGGCGGTCAAGCGGCCGGTGTTGGTGTTCTGGCGGCTGACGTGGTAGGAGGCGTAGAGGCGGGGAAGACCGTCAGGGAGGGCGTGGGCGGCGCCGTGGGAGAAGGTGAGGCGGGGGAGATCGTGGCCGAGCTCGCGCAGGGCGCGCAGGTAGCTGTCGAAGGCAATCTTGCCGAGGGCGAGAACGGCCTGCAGGCGGGGCAGGAGGGCCAGCTCCTGCACGAGCCAGCTGCGGCAGTTGTTCAGCTCGGCGGCGGTGGGCCGGTTTTTGGGCGGCACGCAGTAGGCGACGCCGGTCATGTAACAGTCGATCAGTTCGAGGCCGTCGCCGCGGTGTGTGCTGTTCGGCCCGCTGGCGAAGCCGGCGCGGTACAGGGCGGGGTAGAGGAAACTGCCGGAGCCGTCGCCGGTGAATGGGCGGCCAGTGCGGTTGGCTCCGTGCGCGCCGGGGGCGAGGCCCAGGACGAGAAGCCGGGCGTTCGGGTCGCCCCAGCCGGGTACCGGCTTGCCCCAATAGGTCCAATCGCGGAAGGCCTGGCGCTTGGTCGCGGCCACCTCCTCGCGCCACGCGACCAGGCGCGGGCAGGCGCGGCATGCAGTTGCGGCTCTGTGAAGCGCGTCAAGAGAGTCGAAAGTGGAATTGCTGCCCGTCGGATCGGTCTGAGGCATTCAGTTTCCCATGAGCGGGCGGGCACCCACGAAGAAGCGGAACCTGAACACTTACAGCGTCCGGATCTCTACCAGTTGCTCAGCCTCTGGCGTATCCTTGAGTTCGTTGCTCAAGGGCCGGCCGAAGCCCGGCGCGCTGATTTCGAAGACGTCGCCCGGCTCGGTCTGGATGCCGGCGGCGAAGCTGAGGGTGGCGGTGCCGTAGAAGTGCAGATGTACGTCGCCGGGCGTGCGGAAGGGCGCGTACTTGAAGTGATGATGCTGGATGTTGGCGAGACTGTGCGTCATGTTGGCCTCGCCGGTTAGGAAGGGGGCGGACCACAGCTCGCGGCCGTCGCGCAGGATGCGTGAGGTGCCCTCGATGTGGGCGGGCGGGTCGCCCAGCAGGAGCTCCGGCCCGCAGGAGCACTGGCGCAGCTTGGAGTGGGCGAGGTAGAGGTAGTTCTTCTTCTCCAGCACGTGGTCGGAGAACTCGTTGCCCAGGGCAAAACCAACGCGCAGGACGGCACCTTCATCGCCGATCACGTAACAGCCGACGAGCTCGGGCTCTTCACTGCCCTCCAGAGCAAAGGACGGCATGGTCAGCGGCTGTCCCGGGGGCACGAGCCAGCGGCCATCGCCTTTGTAAAACCACTCCGGCGCGACACCCACCTGTCCGGGCGCGGGTTTGCCGCCTTCCAGCCCCATACGGAACATGCGCATTGAGTCGGTCAGCGTCTCCTCTTCCTGGGTACTGAGATTCTGGTGCATGGCATCGCGGGCCTGGGCGCTGCCGAGATGATCAAGGCCGGTGCCGCTGATCACGAGGCGGGTGGGGTCGGGATGATCAAGCGGCGGCAGGAGTCTGCCATCGGCTGCAATCGGGCCGTACTCCGCCCGCTGATCGCCCAGCCTTTCTTCGACGAGCTCGGTCAGCGGTCGTCCGCTGCGCCCTGCCTCGCGCGCCAGGTCATAGACCCGTTCGGTCCCGTTGAGAACGTGCAATGTCTCTTCGCTCTCGACCATCGCCACGCGGCGGTCTCCGGCTTCTGTGCGGTACTGCACCAGTCGCATCTTGTTTCCTCCACTGCTCTGTTGACTGGCCACCTCTCGGTAGCCAGGTGAACGGCCCTTCACTACAGAAGACCGACAGCGTTTACTGTTTCTCCCACTTCATCGCATCCCAGGCGACCTTGGTGGAGAGGTATGTCTCGTAGGTCACGTCGGACAGCGAGATGTAGTCCTCGTCCGTGCCGCTGAAGGTGTAGGTGCCCAGGGAGGCCCACTCGTCGGAGTGTTGGGACTGATCGACCTCGCGCAGGGTAAAGCCGCCCGAATGGGAGATCCAGTAGCGGGCGTTGCCGGTCGTGGCGTGGTTTGAGGGGATGTATACGAAAACCTCGTAACTGGCCGCCTCCAGATCGGGAGACCATCTGCCCCAGTTGTAGCCGGTGCGGGTCTTGTCATTGTTATTGGTCCAGAATAGATGGTCGGAGTGGCCCGTTGTCTCCTCTCGCCACGTGGTCGTGAGGCCGCCCCGCTGGAATCCATCGTCCTGGTCGTCTACCGTTACTGTGATAGGGGTGGGGGTAGGTGAAGGTGAGGCCACCGGCGTTGCGGCGTCTGTCACGGGGGTCCAACTCAATTTCACCTGGGCCAGCTCCTCGTGTTCATAGTATTCGAGAACAAGATTCACAGACCCGCCGTCGTGCTGAAGCGTATACTGGTATGCTGTCGCCGGATGATCGCTCCAGCCGTCGATCCGTTTTTCGCTATCGATAAAGAGGCGCACCCCGTCGTCGGATACAACATCGAAGCGGTAGGATCCCGCTTCGAGCGATATCTGCGCAGTCCAGCGGGCAGAAAAGCTGTCGTTGCTGATGGTGGGCGACGAAGGCGACCCGGAGCCCCAATTGTAGTCAACGGTGGACTCCTGGCGTGCGAGCGCGGGCGTTCCAGTCAGCGTACGGTTGTTCCAGTAGAGCGCCTGCCATACGGTGACCGGCGTGGATGTCGGCGTCGGCGTAATCGTGGGCGTGGATGTGGGGGTTACCGATGTTGCCGGCGTGGCGGTTGGCGCCGGCGTGTAGGTGGGCGGCGGTGTTGGCGACGGCGTGGGCGTAGCCAGCGGTGTTGTCGTTGCTCCCGGCGTGGCCGCGGGATCCGGTGTTGCCGTCGGCGTTGTTTCCAGCCTGCTCCAGGTCAAGCTTGCCTGCGCCTGCCCCGTTTCCTCGTAATACTCCATGCGCACGGTGACGGCACTGCCGTCCAGGTAGATGATCTGGGAGTAGGTTGTCGCCGTCTGCACCTGCCAGAAATCGATCAAAGTTCTGTCGCCGACCAGGAGCCGCACGCCGTCATCCACCGTTACGGTAAAGCGGTAATCGCCGGCCGGCAACTGCAGGGACCTGCTCCAGCGGACGGAGAATCCATCCGGATTGATGCCTGTGAGGGGGCTGTCGTAGCCCCAGTCGAAGTTGAGACGGGCGTCGCCGCGCGTGGTATGCGGCGTTCCCGTGAGCGAAGTGTTGTTGTAATACTCGCCCCGCCAGTAGGTCGTGGGCAGATCGGGCTCCCGCTCCCAGTTCACTGAGATGGAGGCTGCGCCGGTCAACTCAAAGTACTCGACGCGAATGGTGTGCTCCCCCTCTGCCAGGGGCAGTCTGGCCTCGTAGGAGGCTTTCGCCTGTTCGACCCAGCTATCGATTTTCAGAACGCCGTCCACCCAGAGCCGCACGCCGTCATCGACCTCGACGGTAAAGATGTAGTTGCCGGCGTCTTCTGCGGAGATGTTGAGATGTCGCTCCCAGCGGGCCGAGAAGCGGTCTGCGGAGATACCGGTGCCCGGCGAGCCGTCGCCCCAATCAAAATCCAGCGTATCATCCTCGCGCGAGATGACGGCATCGCCGGTTAGCGTTGTGTTGTCCCAGTAGTCGGCGTCCCAGGTCGTTTCCGATTCATGGGCAAGGGCGTCGGCAGAGTTGAGGGCGATAACCGAGAGCGCGCAAAGAGCCAGCAGGACGGTACAGCATGCAATACGTCCTCCCATGTCCCTGCGCCCGTAAAGGCGGGCGAATAGCCGGGAAACGCCGACTCGAATCCGGTTATCACTCTGCATAGCTTTCTCCCTGTAGTGGTCAGGGGCCATGAGTCAACTTGGCCGCCGTTTTCTCCAGGTTTTCGACAAGTTTCCGCTGACTCCAGATGATCGGAGACGGAGCGGCAACCTGACGACTGGGCGGCGGCCAAAGCAGTATTGACACCACGGACCACTATCTGATACCCAACTCTGTCAGTGTGAGAATAATTATACACCATGCACCGGGATCAAACTATAGCCTACTGTACAGTCCTTGGGGCCGATAATGCCGCAGACATTACGAATTACCCGTCCGCTGTGCTATCCTTACAGTCGCATTTTGCCCTTTCTGAATGTGCATTTTGAGCGCCCGGTAACCTGAAATCAAGGAGCCGGAAAGCGGTTCTGGTATGCACTTTGACGCATTGACGCTGGCCGCGGTGGCCGACGAGTTGAAAGAGACGGTCGCGGGGGGCCGGGTACAACAGATCGTTCTGCCGGACAGCCGCAGCGTCGCCCTGGAGATTTACGCGCACCGGGAGCGGCGTCATCTTCTGCTCTCGGCGCATCCGCAGGCCAGCCGTGTGCATCTGCTGGAACACAAGCCGCGGCGGGGGGTGCCGAAGGAGACGCCGCTTCTTCTTCTTCTGCGCAAGTATGTACGCAGTGCACGGCTGGAGTCTGTCGAGTTGCCGGTGCCTTTCGAGCGGGTGCTCTTTCTGCGCTTTCATCATCCACAGCACGGTGCCACGACGCTGGCGGTCGAACCAATTGGACAGCTGGGCAATGTGATCCTGATGAACGCCGACGGCCGTATACTGGATGCGCTGGTGCGGGTGCCTGCAGGCGAGAACGCCCAGCGCGTGCTCTTGCCGCGGCGGGACTATCAGCTGCCGCCGCCGCAGGACAGGTTGCCGCCGCTCGCGGAAAGCAGAGAGCAGCATGGGGAGGCCGGTCGGTCTCTGGTAGAGGAGGACGGCGCCGGTGACGATCAACTCTCGCTACTATGGCGCGGTCTGCTCAACAGGTTCGCGGGCGTCAGTCCTACTTTGGCCAGGGAAGCGGCTTGGCGAGCAACCGGAGACGCCGGCGCACCGTTCACAACAGAGGCGTTCACGGTGGCGCGCAAGGGTCTGGGCGACTTGTGGTCGGCCGCGGCGACGGGCGTATGGACGCCGGGCATCGCGGTGGATGAAGAGAAGGGCGTGGCCGCATTTGCGCCGTACGAGCTTCACTTTTGCGGCGAGTTCGTGCAGATGGAATCGATGAGCACGGCGACGGCCGCTTTCTACGCCGCGCAGGAGCGGGACAGTTCCTCTTCGCGGGACGAGTACGCGGGCGTGCGGGGGGGCGTGGCCGCGCTGGTGCGGCAGGCGCAGGCGCGCGTGCAGAGCCAGCTGCGGGCGCTGGCCGCGGATGAGCCGGCGCCGGGCGAGCCGGAACGGGTGCGCGCGCAGGCGGAGTGGCTGCTGGCTCTCTCGAGTCAGATCACCTACGCAAACAGGCCCGACGAACAGAAAGGATTCAGCCTGCAGGACGGCATGGCTGCAGTCGAGCCGGGGCCGAACGGGCAGATGCAACTGGTCATTTTCGGCGCCGACGCCGATTTTGGACAGCCGGGGGAGAAGGAGCCGGGAGCGGAGGAAGGCGATCTGATCGTCCCGCTCGACCCGAAACGCAGGCCGGTGGAGCAGGCGGAACGCATGTTCGACCAAGCGGCCAAGATGGAACGGGCCGCCCGTATCATCCCACGCCGTCGGGCCAGACTCGAGGCGGATCGGGCCTACCTGCAGCAGCTGGAAAGCGATCTGAGCCTGGCTCAGGATCAGCCGGAGATCGTGGCGGTGCGGGAGGCGCTGCGGGAGGCGGGCTATCTGCGGCAGCGCCGCGACCGGCGCGAAAAGACGCCAAGGGACCGCTCGCGGCCGTTGCGTTATCTTTCACCCGAAGGCTTCTCGATCCTGGTGGGGCGTAACGCCCGCCAGAACGAGATCGTCACCTTTAACGAGGCGGGCCGGGATGACCTGTGGCTGCACGTGCGCGACGGACCGGGTGCGCACGTCGTCATCCGCTGCGGGGGGCAGCCGGTGCCGGAACTGACGCTGAACGTGGCTGCCCGGCTTGCGGCCTGGTATTCGGGGCAGCGGGGCAATGCGGGCGCCGCCGTTGCGATCACGCCGCGGCGCTTTGTTACGCGCATGGCTGGCGGACGGCCGGGGCAGGTACATTACCGCGGCGAGGAGACGATCAGTGTTGCGGCCGAACTGCCGGCGGAGAGTGAGCAGTGGCTGGCGGCGCGCGACCATTAGATACAGCCTGTTTTACAGGCAAGAAAGACAGTTTCAGGACAGACACATGGACTTGAGTCGACTCTGTATACACACGATTACAACGAAGCCCTGGCCGATTGAGACGGCGATCGAGCGTTTCAGCGCGCACGGCGTCGCCGCGATGACGGTCTGGCGGGACGCGCTGGAGGGGCAAGATATCGCGGCCGCGGGCAGGCAGATCCGTGATGCGGGAATGGAGGTGGTCTCGCTGTGCCGGGGCGGATTCTTTCCGGCGGAGACGGAATCGGCGCGGCAGGAGGCACTCGACGACAACCGCCGCGCGATTGACGAGGCCGCGGCCCTGGGCGCGCCGCTGGTCGTGCTCGTCTGCGGGGCGGTGCCGGGCCAGCCGCTGAAAGCCGGCCGCAGCCAGATCCGGGACGGGATTGAGGCGGTGCTGCCTCATGCCGAGGCTGCGGGGGTCAGGCTGGGGGTAGAGCCGCTGCATCCGATGTACGCGGACAGCCGTTCCGCGGTGAACACGATGGGACAGGCCAACGACATTTGCGCCGGTATCGACTCGCCGTTTGTCGGGGTGGTTGTGGACGTCTATCACCTGTGGTGGGACCCTGACCTGGAGCGGGAGATCGGCCGTTGCGGGCAGATAGGCAAGCTGTTCGCCTTCCACGTCTGCGACTGGCGCACGCCCACCGAAGACCTGCTGCTTGACCGCGGGCTGATGGGCGAGGGCTGCATCAACATCCGCCAGATTCGGGGCTGGGTTGAGGAGGCTGGGTTTGACGGGTATAATGAGGTCGAAATCTTCTCAAACCGCTACTGGGCGATGGACCAGGAGCAGTTCCTGGAGCGGGTCGTGGAAGCCTACACAGATCATACATAGTCACTCAGGCTTTTGCGGGCGCCGGTCGGACAGGGCCGCATAAGCCTTCGGTGGTCCTTGGGGGCCGCGCATCAATGGGAGCACTTCCTACCTATGGCTGAAATTGCAGTTGGCGTAATACTGAATGGCGTGACCGGGCGGATGGGCACAAATCAGCACCTGGTCCGTTCGATTCTGGCGATCCAGGAGCAGGGCGGCACGGTTACTTCGGACGGGGACCGCATCATCCCGGAGCCGGTGCTGGTCGGCCGCAACCCGGACAAGCTGCGGCATCTGTCGGCGGCGCACAGTGTGAGCAAGTGGACGACCAATCTGGACGAGGCGCTGGGGGACGATCATAACAGCATCTACTTCGATGCTCTGGCGACTAATTTGCGAGTGCCGAATACGTTGCAGGCGATCGAGGCCGGCAAGGCGGTCTACTGCGAAAAGCCGACTGCGGGCAACATTGATGATGCGTTACAGCTGGCGCAAGCAGCAAGCGACGCGGGGGTGAGCAACGGCGTTGTCCAGGACAAGCTGTTTCTGCCCGGTTTGCTGAAGCTCAAGTACCTGATTGACACCGGATTCTTCGGCCGTATTCTGGCGGTGCGCGGCGAGTTCGGCTACTGGGTCTTTGACGGCAAGGACCAACCGGCCCAGCGCCCCTCGTGGAACTACAAGAAGTCGGAGAGCGGCGGCATCGTTCTGGATATGTTCGCGCACTGGCGCTACGTCATCGACAACCTTTTCGGCCCGATAAAGCGGCTCTCCTGCATCGCCGCCAACCACGTACCCGAACGCATTGACGAGGATGGTACGCTCTACAACGCCGACGCCGATGACGGCGCCTACGCGATGTTCGAGCTGGAAAACGGAATCATCTGCAACTTCAACTCCTCGTGGTGTGTACGCGTGCGCCGCGATGACCTGCTGACGATCCAGGTAGACGGCACGCGCGGCAGCGCGGTGGCGGGTCTGCGCGAGTGCGCGATACAGGGCGACTCGTTCACGCCCAAGCCTGTCTGGAACCCGGACGTACCGCAACCGGTCCAGTTCTACGATACGTGGCAGTGGATGCCCAACAACAATCCTTTCGAGAACGCCTTCAAGATCGAGTGGGAGATGTTCCTGCGCCATGCAATCAAGGGTGACCCGTTCCCCTATACGCTGCTGGAAGGGGCCAAAGGCGTACAGCTGGCCGAGCTGGGCTATCGGGCCTGGCAGGAGCGGCGCTGGGTGGATGTGCCGCCGTTGGACTGCAGTGGTCAGTGATCAGTGGTTAGTGGAGGGTTGCAGGAGACGGCGCGGGGAGGTAGGCGCCGGTCGCTGGCCTTAAGGTTCCAATTGTCCACGACGGTGGGTTAGCGAAGGGGGGCGTTGGGGGGGGGTTGCCCCCCCCCAAGGGGGGGGCCGGGGGGCCCCCCCCCCCCAGCGGGGGTGGGGTGGGGGGGTGGTTAAAGTTTTGGAAAAAAAAGCGTGGAGAGGTAGGGGCGAGG
>VXOE01000085.1 GCA_009840225.1 Caldilineaceae bacterium SB0662_bin_25
GACCGGGTGTCGATATTCGTAACAGGTGCCTAATCGAAGGTGTCCCGCCAGACCACGTCCCGCCAGTCCCATCAGATCCCCGTATATGCCGGCCTTGTGCCCGAACTCGCACCCGCCCCAACTGACGGACTCCACCGTACGGCTAGGCCTGGCCCCTGCACTGCGTCTCGCCCAATGATGGTTAACAGTTCCAGCCAACGTTGGCGCTGATTCCCCGCCAGACTGTTCCCAGCCCAAATCTGGGATGCACCCGCCTTCTGGATTCCTTTGACTCCGCGATGTCGCCGTGATAAGATAATCGCGGGCTGGTAAACAGGTTCCGCGCCGCCTCGGCGCCGAATCAGAGAGCCAGTGATGAACGTTCCCGACGCCGTCATCCCACATAGTTCACGACTCTGTCCTGGAACACTTGCCGAGGGCAGAGCGTAAAGGTGTGGGTACGGGAGAGTAGCCCCGTACCCCTTTTTGTCGTTTAGTTCACTGCCGTTTCGCAGTCATATTGCGGCGTGTATCCGAGGGTCGCACCGCCGCGGAACGGAGGAGACCCGATCAATTTCTTCATGTCGGACCTGGTGACTTTCCCAAAGGTGGAACTACTGCTCGCTTGTCGTCGTCACATTTCTGTGAACTGCCTGAAAAACCGCAGTTTCGACCAATCAGGCAATTAAGAGTAGCCTCCCTATGAGGGGAAACTGAAGATGACCAAATATATCTTTGTTACTGGCGGGGTAGTATCCGGTCTTGGTAAAGGCGTAACCGTCGCCTCCATCGGCCTTCTGCTCAAGACCTGGGGTATCCGCGTAGCCGCAATGAAGCTCGATCCCTACCTCAATGTCGATCCGGGCACCATGTCCCCCTATCAGCACGGCGAAGTATTCGTAACCGAAGACGGCGCCGAAACAGATCTGGACCTGGGTCACTACGAGCGATTCATCGACGAGAATCTCAACAAGCTCAGCAATGTGACAAGCGGCCAGATCTATAACGATGTCATAACCAAGGAAAGGCGGGGAGACTATCTTGGCGGCACGATTCAGGTGATCCCCCACGTCACAAACGAAATCAAACGCCATATCGGACAGATGGCCCGCCTCAGCGAGGCCGACGTCGTCCTTGTCGAGATCGGTGGCACCGTTGGCGATATCGAAGGCCTTCCCTTCCTCGAAGCAATTCGCCAAATGCGCAAAGATGTCGGCTCCGATAACGCGCTCTATATCCACCTCACCTGGCTGCCCTTCCTCGCCGCCAGTAAAGAGCTCAAAACCAAGCCAACACAACACAGCGTACGCGAGTTGCGCGACATCGGCATTCAGCCCGACGTCATTATCGTACGCTCCGACTATCCGGTTGATTTTGACGCCCAGGAAAAAATCGCCCTCTTCTGCGACGTAGACCAAAACGCCGTCATCCCTATGGTCACCGTAGACACAATCTATAAGGTTCCCCTCAGTCTACAGGAAGCCGGCCTCGACGAGCTCCTGGTCGATCGGCTGGCACTGAACGCTGCCGAAGGTCCCAGAAACGGCCTCAGCGCATGGCGGCGTATCGTTACCGAACTGTCACGCCCCAAAGAGCGTATCAACGTCGGCATTGTCGGCAAATATGTCGAGCTGGAGGACGCCTACCTGAGTGTTAAAGAGGCGCTTATTCATGCCGCCCTGGCCGAAGGCTACGAACTGGACATCGAATGGATCAGTTCCGAGTCTCTGGAAAAGGGACGCGATTTGGACCGGCTCGACGGCCTCGACGGCATCGTCGTGCCTGGCGGGTTCGGCTACCGCGGTATAGAGGGCAAAATCGTTGCCGCCCGCTTCGCCCGCACCCGCGACGTACCCTATCTGGGTCTGTGTCTCGGCATGCAGGTGCTTTGCATCGAGTTCGCCCGCGCCGCCTTGGACAGCGAAGAGCCTAACAGTACCGAGTTCAACATGAGCACTGAGATGCCCGTAATCGACCTGATGCCCGAGCAGCGCGACATCGCCGATATGGGCGGAACCATGCGGCTCGGTATCTATCCCTGCCAGCTGCTGCCCGATTCGAAGGCTGGCGCCGCCTATGCCCTCGCCGGCCACCCCGAACGCATCAACGAGCGCCATCGCCATCGCTTTGAGTTCAACAACGCCTATCGCGACCAGCTCGAGTCACGCGGCTTGGTGCTCAGCGGCCGCTCACCCGACGGCCGCCTCGTCGAAATCGTTGAACTGGCCGATCACCCTTTTATGTTGGGCACGCAGTTCCACCCGGAATTCAAGAGCCGTCCCACGAGCCCGCACCCACTCTTCAGCGCTTTCATCCGCGCCGCCATCCAGCGCCGTACTCCAGACAGCGCCGAAGCCGAACAAGCTCTGCAGAGCCCCAACGGCATGCAGCCGCCATTCCCTGTTGTGAATAATGGGGCCGTCTGAGACCGGGGACCTTGGGCGCGGCCTGCTCAGAAGGCAAGCGGTTCCGCCCTCCTTTCAATTTCAACGCTGAGAGGTTTGTCCTCCATGCACATGCGAATAAGATCAGAATAGGAGCAAGAATGTCTGGTCATTCCAAATGGTCTACCATCAAACGAAAAAAAGGCGCCAATGACAGCGCCCGCGGCAAACTCTTTACCAAGTTGGCCCGTGAGATCCAGGTTTCTGCCCGTGAGGGCGGCCCCGACAGTGACGCCAACGTGCGCCTCCGTCTGGCCATTGAAAAAGCGCGCGCCGAAAATATGCCCAAAGACCGCATCGAGTCGGCCATCCGGCGCGGTGCCGGCCTCGACAAAGACGCCGCCGATATCGAGGAAATCCTTTACGAGGGCTACGCCCCGCATGGCGTCGCCGTCCTGCTCGAATGCTTGACCGATAACCGCAACCGCACCATCGCCCAAGTGCGCCGCTGCTTCTCGCGGGCAAACGGCAACCTCAGCGAACCGGGCTCCGTGGCCTGGCAGTTCACCACCAAGGGCTACGTGGCGATTCACCTCCTGGACGGCGACGGCAACCCCACCGAGCTCGACGCCGAGGAAATCTTCATGGAGGCCCTCGATGCCGGGGCCGAAGACGTCGAAGTGAGCGATGATGCCGTCGAAATCTTTACCGAAAGGACCGACTTGGCCCAGGTTGATAAAACGCTGCGTGCAGCCGGCCTTCAGCCCGATGCCTCCGAGCTGATCATGCAGCCCAATCAGACGCTTTCCCTGGATACGCGCGCCGGCCTTACCGTCCTTCAGCTCCTCGAATCGCTCGAAGAACTTGACGATGTCAATAAGGTCCACCACAATCTGGAACTGACCGACGAGCTGGTTGCGCAGGTCGCATAACTTTGAACGGCCCAGCTGGCGCCTCCCCTGTACCTTCTGTATCGCCCGTCCTGAATTGGTTTGGCAGCCCGCAAATGACAGCGCACAGCGTTAGCTCTCTTGCCGACGAACCCGACCGCGAGTGGTGCGTCCTCGGAATCGACCCGGGCACCGCCTCTACCGGCTACGGCGTCGTCATCGAGACCGGCTCCGGCGACTATCAGTTGCTCGCTTGCGGCGTGATCCGCACAGGACCCGAACAGCCGATGCACCTGCGCTTGCGCGAGATCTTCCTCGACATTCAGCAGCTGATCCGTGAGTTCCAGCCGCATGAGGTCGCCGTCGAAGAACTCTTCTTCGGACGCAATGTAACAACCGCCATCACCGTCGGCCAGGCACGCGGTGCAGCCCTGCTGGCCGCCGCAATGGCCGACCTGCCGTTGACCGAATATACGCCGGCTACCATCAAGCAGGCGCTCACAGGCTACGGCAACGCCGATAAATTTCAGATGCAGGCCATGGTGCGCCAGCTCCTGGATCTGGATGAGGCACCCCATCCCGACGACGCCGCCGACGGCGTGGCCATCGCCCTGTGTCATCTGCAAACGGGACGCTTCCAGGCCCTCGTCGCAGACGCATAACCGCCCGCCGCACACCACCCATTCCGAACGAGGATACGTCATGATTCGCCAGGTACGCGGTACCGTTACAGCCGTCGCCGCCAACTTCCTGATCATCGAAGTCGGCCATGCAGGCGCCGGCATCGGCCTCCGCGTCTTCACCCCTGAACCTACCTCCGCTCGCTTCCGCGCCGGAGACAATCTTTCACTCCATACCTATCTCCAGGTGCGGGAGACCGAGCTGAGCCTGTATGGCTTCGAAGAACCCGACGAGCTTGCCATCTTTGAACTGCTTATCGGCGTTAGCCGCGTCGGCCCAAAGGTCGCCCTCGCCGTACTGAGCACCTTGACGCCAGACGCCTTGCGTCTTGCCGTCGCCAATGAGGAGCCCGCCGTCGTATCCCGCGTGCCTGGTATCGGCAAGCGTACCGCCGAACAGATCATCGTAGAACTCAAAGACAAGCTCGAACCCGCCGCGGGCGAGTTGGCAGGACTGGCAACCGCGCTCGATGCCGACGCAGAGGTGATGGAAGCGCTTACGGGTTTGGGGTACAGTGTTGTCGAAGCCCAGCGTGCGCTCCAGCAGATCCCCGCCGACGTTACCGAGGTTGAGGACCGGCTGAGAATGGCGCTCGTTCAGTTCGGCGGCTAGCCCCCGCCTCCCTCCCCCCATACGCGCCACCCTCTCCCCTTCAACCTCCGGCAGGGACAGGCCTCGTACCTGCTCCATCTCGCTCCAAAACTGGGCTGCACCCCGCTTAACCCTCGCCATTTTGACACCCGCTTCTATCTCTTCTATAATCCGTCGCGATTCAGAACCGAAATCACTGAAACGGGAAAGCAAAAGAGATGGCTGAAGTTCAACAGTTACGCAGGGGCAACATCTACGAAGAAAGCAGTCAACTTTGGCGGGTACTCGATTTCCAGCACATCAAAATGGCCCGCGGCGGCGCAACCATTCGGCTCAAGGTACGCAACCTCCGCTCTGGCGCCACCATCGAAAAAACCTATAACAGCGGCGCTCGCGTTGACGACATCCGTCTCGATTCACGCGACGTCGAATACCTCTATACCGATGGTGATCTCTATCACTTCATGGATACCGAGACCTTCGAACAGGTCGCCTTGGCCAAAGACGCTTTGGAAGGCATCGTTCAATTCCTCAAAGACAATACCGTCGTCGAACTGGAGTCCTTCGAAGGTGAGCCGATCAGTGTCAACCTGCCGACAACGATCGATCTTGAAGTTGTGTGGGCAGAAATGGCTGTCGCCGGAGATACCGCCAACGCCCCGACCAAAGAAGTGGAGGTAGAAACTGGCTTCCGCCTGAACGTGCCCATGTTCGTCAAAGAAGGCGACACCGTTCGCATCGACACTCGCGACGGGCGCTACGTTACACGCGTGCAATAAAGACCGCATTGCGCGGACCGTCAGATTTGCCCCACTGACGGACGGTACGCTATAGTGTGGAGACCGTTTGCCGTTGTAGCTCAGTCGGTAGAGCGACGCTCTCGTAAAGCGTAGGTCGTCGGTTCGAGTCCGACCAACGGCTCAAACAAAAAAGCCCCGCCGCCAGGCGGGGCTTTCCTTTCTTCCTTATCTCCCTGCTACTTTTCCGGGCGCACACCGGCCATCAGCAGCCCCAACTCCTCCGCGCTCGCCTCGCTTCTGTCCAGGACATCCATGATCTGCCCTTCAAAGATCACAGCGATTCGGTCGCAAAGTGCCAGCAGTTCATCCAGGTCTTCCGAAATCAGCAGCGTGGCCATTCCCGTGTCCCGCTGTTCCAGCAGCTGCTGATATATATATTCGATCGCGCCGATGTCGATGCCCCGAGTCGGTTGGGCGGCAACCAACACCTTGGGCCGCCGCGAGAGCTCGCGTGCCAGGATCAACCGCTGGATATTTCCGCCCGAAAGGTTCCTGGTCATCGTACGTATATCCGGCGTCTTTATATAGAAATCCTGTATCATCTGCCGGCTGTAACGAGCAATATAATCAAATGCCAAAAAGATACCGTTGCTGAACTTATCACTTGTATGTTCTTGCAACACGAGATTCTCTGATACGGCAAAATCGCGCACGATCCCATCGTGCATCCGCTCTTCAGGTATGTAAGCCAGCCCGCTCTCTGTACGCCGCGCCGTCGTCCAATCGGTAACCGGCGTGCCGTCCATCTCCACACTCCCGCCGCTGATCGGACGCAAACCCGCTATGACTTCCGCAAGCTCCCTCTGCCCATTGCCGCTGATACCCGCCACCCCCAGAATCTCGCCGGACTGGACCGAAAGAGATACACCGCGCAGAGCCGGTTGCCCCGTTACGTCATGCGCTTGGACATCCTCTAGACGCAACCGCACTTCGCCCGCATCCATCTCTTCCTCGCGCGTCCTCTCCAGCATGACGTCGCGCCCCACCATCATGCGCGCCAACTCCTGACGGGTCATCTCCTCAGTCGGCACCGTCCCGACTAGCCGCCCTGACCGCAGAACCGTAATGCGATCACTGATCGCCAGGACCTCCTGCAGCTTATGGCTGATCAATACCAGGCTGTAACCGTTGTCCTTCATGTAACCTAGCGTGACGAATAGTTCATCGACCTCCTGCGGCGTCAGCACCGCCGTCGGCTCATCCAGAATCAACATCATCGCGCCTCGGTAAAGGGCCTTCATAATCTCGACCCGCTGCCGTTCGCCGACTGAGAGCGTCCAGACGGGCGCCCGCGGGTCGATCTGCAACCCGTACGCCTCGCTCAGTTCGCGAATGCCCTCCTCAACACGGTCCAGGTCCAGAAGCGGCTCCCTGCTGGACTTGAGCCCCAATGCCACATTCTCAGTGACGGTCAGCGTATCCACCAGCATAAAGTGCTGATGGATCATGCCTATGCCCTGGCGGATCGCGTCAGTAGGCGAATGTATTGTCACCTCGGCGCCGTCGCGCAGGATCCGCCCCTCCTCGGGCTGATACAGACCGTACAGAATCCTCATCAGCGTGGACTTGCCCGCGCCGTTCTCCCCCAGCAGCGCATGCAGTTCCCCCCGGCGCACGTCAAAATCCACGTGATCGCAGGCCAGGACTCCCGGAAACCGCTTGACGATTCCGTACATCTGCACATACGGCGCGTTCAAACGGAAGTTTACCGCTCGATGCCCGCCCGTGGGCCTGGCGATACCGTAGACTATCTGATCTTCAATCCCGCGTAGACCGGTCAACATGAAAAACTGTCCTTACACCACAGCAACCTTTAGCAGCAGGCTATCCCTTCCCTCACTATTCGTCGTCTTCCAGCAATACCGGATCGACAACGCCGCTCTTGATGTCTTCGATGGCGGCGCGGGCAGCCTCTTTCACCTCATCGGCGATCTCAATACTGTCGTTGAATTCCAAACGTAACCCGTCGTTGGCAAATGTGAGTTTGTAAGCCGTGCCGCCCAGCTCCCCTGCTTCGATCTTGGCAATCATATCCGTTATCACGTTGGCCCAGTTGTAAATCTGATTGGTAACCACAACGTCCGGGCCCAAAGATATCTGATCACTCTGCGTGCCCAGCCAGGCAACGCCGTTCTCGTTGGCCACGCCGATCGCCCCGACTACCTGCTGCGCCGAACCGGTCAACACGTCGGCGCCGGCCTGAATATGCACATGGGCAGCCTCAGCCGCCAGCGTTGTGTCGCTGAATGAGCCTGTATAGCTAATGTTTACCTGTGCGTCAGGTTTGACATCTGTAACACCTCTTACAAACCCGTCTATATACAGTTTGGCGTCACCCGCTACAGGGCCGATCACGCCTATCACGTCGTTCTCCGACAGCATCGCAGCCACAACCCCGTTGACATACCCACCCTCGTTGGCGACCGCCCCGTAAGCGAATACGTTCTCGATTCCCCGCTCCGCCCCCGTATCCGACGACGTTCCCCAGGCAAAACTGGTCTCAGTAAAATCACTGGCCACCTCAAACACCGAATTACCGTACTGTGCGCCGTGAGCGATCACCAGGTCGAATCCCTCTGCCGCATAATCTCGAATCGCCGCCGACGCATCGGTCACCCGAAACATCCCTTCCGAATACGCGATACTCAGCGCATCCTCCCCGCCCATCTCAGCTTGAACCGCAGTCAGCGAGTCGAACATCGACTGGCTCCAGGCGATATCCGTCGTACTGCTTGGCATGACTATGGCAACGCGAAAGGGGGCGCCCTCCGCGTCGACCTCCCCGTCTTCCTCGTCCCCGCCACCGCAACCGGCGAAAAGCAGTAAGAAGATCAACATTGATATTCTGATTCGTATTAGCATGATTCCCTCTTTGAGGTTAGGAATCTACAACGCCCCATTCGCCTTCCTCACTCGCCGCGCTCATACGACCTTGCCAGTGCTGCCGGTTTCTGAATCTGTCGTGCCGTAAAGGCAAGCACCACGATTGTCATTATGTATGGCATCATTACCGCTATTTCTGATGGGACCGGAATGGCCAGCGCCTGCACCCATAGCTGCAGGGCATTGACCAGGCTGAACAGCAACGAGCCTCCCAGCACCCCTATCGTGCGCCAGCTGCCAAAGTAAACCAGTGCAACCGCAATGAACCCAAGTCCGTTTGTCATGTTCTCCTGAAAAACGTTCTGCAGACCAATACTCAGCGACGCCCCCGCAACTGCCGCCAGTGCGCCACCGATCATCATTGTCGTGTAGCGCACACCATTCACGCTGACACCCAGCGTGTCGGCTGCCTCCGGGTTGTGCCCGACCGCCCGAATCTTCAGGCCCAGCGTCGTCCGGTTGATGACGAACCAGGATACCGGCACCATCAGATAAGCGAGATACACCAAGGCATTGTGATTGAACAGTATGTGCCCAAGTCCCGGAATATCCGATAGAAACGGGATAGCCAGCTGTCGAAAGCCGCTTACCCCTTCCACCGAACCGATCAGCGTCTTGAAGAGCAGGCTGCTCAATCCCAGTCCAAATAGATAGAGTCCAATGCCGCTGATGCCTTGCAGCGACTGCATCGTCACGCTGACAAAGGCCTTCAATAGCCCCATCATTACGCCAATTGCAATCGCTGCCAGCACACCCACCCACAAATTGTGCCCCTCAAACACGACGTAAAAGGCGAAAAAAGCCCCCATCAGCATGATGCCGTCTACGCCCAGATTCAAGACCCCCGATCGCTGTCCAAACGTCTCCCCCAATGACGCGAAAAGATAGGGCGTCGCCAACCTTACACAACTATGCAGGATTCCGATCAGCGTGGATATCGTAAACAGTTCGTCAAACATGTCGGCATCATCTGGTGAACGCTGCGGTACATGCCTTCCCCACACCTGCAGCGTGGCCCGGCACTGCACCGTCTCGTCTACTCACTTCAAACGCTGGAAGAGTGCAACACCCTCTTTCCTCACTCCTCAGTACTCTCTTCTCGCTTCTCACCTTCCACCACCAGCGGCTCGTCAGACCCATCATCCCCAACCCGTCGCCGCGTCCGCCGTCTCACATACAGATCGCTGGAAACGACGAAGAGTACCACGAGGCCCTGTAAGGCGATGGCCAGTGCACTGGGTACCTGCACGGCCCGCTGCATCTTGTCCGCGCCAACCAGCAGCGCACCGAACAGCGCCGAGGCCGGTATCGCCCCCAATGGGTGTAGCTTGCCAAACAGCGCCGCTACTATCCCGCTGAACCCGTAGCCGCCGCTCAACCCCTCCAGCATGCGATGATGAACTCCCATCACCTCCACTGCCCCTGCCAACCCGCACAGCATCCCGCTCAATGCCAGGGACAGTGTCACATACTTGGGTACAGGAATACCCGCATAGCGGGAAGCATTGGGATTCAGGCCTACGGCACGGATGCGATAGCCAATCGTCGTACGCCAGAGGAGGAAATAGACCGCGAGAGCCAGGAGAACGGCCAGAATTGCGCCGCTGTGGAAGAGTGTGCGCGGCACCAACCGCGGCAGCCAGATGGACTCCGGCAAAGCTGCACTTTGCGGGATGCTTGTGCCGGCCGCGACATGCTCCGGATCCAGCATCGGCCCGCGCAGCAGAAAATTCATCAGGCGCAGCGCAATCTGGTTCATCATCACCGTGGTGAGAATCTCGTTTACGCCCAGACGCGCCTTCAGCAGGCCGGGAATCCCGCCCCAAATGAGCCCCGCTGCTGCACCGCTAACCAGCGTCAGCGGCAACAAAATCAAGGCCGGCAGACTGCTGAACCCCACCCCGAATGCAGTCGCAGCCAGCGCGCCGACAACGATCTGCCCTTCGCCCCCGATATTGATCACGCCGCCCCGAAAAGCAATACATATGCCCAGACCCACCAGCAACAGTGGCGTGGCCTTGGTCAGAGTCTGCGTGATGCCGCTCACGTTGCCCAGCGCACCCTGTATCAGAGCGCTATAGGCTTCAATAGGGTCGGTGCCTAACAGCAAAAGCAGCAAGACGCCCACCACCAGCGCGATCAACATCGCCAGCACCGGCAGCAACACATCGATCAGCTTGGCCAAATATAAGCGGGTATTCATCCTTTACTCAACGGCGCGTTGCCAGTGCGCTCTGAAAATTGTCCGCCATACGCTCTGCCGCCACGTTGCGTACAAATGCCATCGTAATGGCAGATTCCAACGATTATAGCACCATTTGTTCAATTCAAATAGTGCTCTTATTCTGATTTGTGTCGGATATTCAAGAATCTGGGTACAGAATTGCAGGCGCGGCGCGGGCAAAAACTGCTATGAGGCGTACCGGCGCCTCACCAACGTTGCGGACTTCGTGAAGGACGCCCTCCGGGACAAACACCGTTGTATCAGCTCCCACCTGGTGGCGTTCTTCACCCAGGATGACTTCGACTTCACCGCTGAGAAAAGTCAGGCTCTCCTCACAATCGTGGTAATGCAGCGGGATAACCCCGCCGGGAGGCATATACTGTTCCCACAGCTCCATCTGCGTCGCGCCGCAAGTGCGCGCAGTAATTATGCGGGCGCCGGGAATCTTGCTTCGCGTGTTTATGGGGTCGTAATCTTCGTGCGAGTGTGGAAGAATGGCCATCGATTTACAATACCTCTACAAACTCCGACTTCTACCTGTCCGCCTGCGTCTCAGAACTCCTCCGCAGCCGTAACATTCGGCTGCCCCCCCTTTGAAACTCATAGGGTACCTCTTCTATTCTAGCCTGAATGTCCCGTGCTGTGAAAGCGTCAATTACACCCTGGACGTGCGGCGAAGGCGCGCCCCCGACCTGCAGCAGCGGAAAAGCCCGCGCCTCCGGAGCCACCCGCAGCATCTCCTCCAGCGCCCGCACGTGGAACGCCAGGTCAAACTCCTGGCTATACAGAAACAGAAAATGCGAAGAAAGTGCCAGATCAAAACTGTTGTTCTCAAAGGGAAGGTCCGGCAACGAAGCATCCAGATAGCGTCCCTCACTTAAACCCCGCGCATAGTCGTCCAGAAAATTGCGCATGGCCCACATCCTCCGCTGCCCCAGGGCCGCTATCGAAGGCACATAGGTCCACACAAAATCGTCCCGGTTGCGCGCCAGCTGCTCAATGATAATGTCGTACGTCTCTTCGACTCGCCTCTCGATCGCCTCCGCTGAAAACGCGTACAGCGGATCGACCGAAACCACCGAGTACCCCAACGCCGTCATCTCCGCATTGAAGCTCGCCGGCCCGTCCCCGCACCCCAGAATCCGCCCCCGCAGCTCCCGCTCCCCAAGGTCGAACATCCCGCAGTACTCCTCCATCGTCCTCCCCCAGGGCACCACGCCGTCAACCGTAAAGGGCATCCTCTATTCCTCCGTAACGACTGACTGCAGAGCATTCATACTCACCGCTGCAAGCCGTATCACGCATTAACAAGACGTACCAAAAGGTATCTTGAGCCGCGACAGATCTCCTCGTCTTCTCTGTTAGGGCGCATCCCAAAACGGGGGCGAACTTCCCCATGCCTCAGGTCGCTGCGGAGCCCCAACCATCTCAAGATTAACGCCGCGTCAGAGTTACCTCTTTTTCTGACCACTGACCACTGACTACTGCAGTTTCGGGCGGTCGGGCCTATTCGGCCCTCCCTTGTG
>VXOE01000040.1 GCA_009840225.1 Caldilineaceae bacterium SB0662_bin_25
CGGAGCCCCCGCACAAGGGAGGGCCGAATAGGCCCGACCGCCCAAATGCAGTGGTCAGTGGTTAGTGGTCAGAGAATGGCTTAGCGGAGGTTCTTGGGATGTCTGAGTGGGTTGTGCGTTTCATTCGAGTTGGACGCTGCCGCAGAGGACGCCGGGTTGGCCTTCGGCTTCGATTTTGACATTGTAGGGGCCGGGTTGGGCCAGGGGGTTGAGGTTTACGTCGAGTTCGACGCGGACGAATTCGTCTGGCTGCCACATTGTGGGCGGGTAGACGGAGAGCACGTCGCCGGCGCGTTCCAGGGACCGACCCCAAATTTGCCCATCGCCGGCCTGGACCAGGGCGAAGAGCGGGGGCACTTCGCTTACTTCCTCAGATTTCCTCATCCACAGCCGCAGATGGACCCAGCCACTGGGCGGGTGGTAGATAATGTCGCGCGCTGCGACGACAGGCGTGGTGACTTCGCAGGCGGTGAGTTCGAGGCCGGGGAATAGCTGAGCCTGCGGATGGCCGGCGGCCTCTGACAGCGCGGGCAGGGCCTGGTATCTGTAACGGACGGCATAGCCTCGCATTTCCACGCCTGCCGGGTACTGCTCGGTGACGAGAGGGAATTTCCCATCAAGCCAAGATTGGACCAGCCGGTGATCGTCGACGCCGGCGAGGTGGCTTTGCACCAGCCAGAGTGTGCCGGCGCCGTTGGGCGCGGCCAGATCCTGGAGATGGTCGGCGATGAGGGTATCGGCCTGTTCGGGGGTCAGCGGGGCGTTGAAGTTGCCGTAGACGGGCACCTCTGACGTGGCGGGTTGCTGGCGCAGGTACCAGTCGAGGGCGGGGAGGAGGAAGTAGGGGTTGACGAGCACGGCGGCAGCGGCTTGGGGGCTGTGCTCCTGATAGGCACTGATATAGTCGGCGGCGGCGCGCCAGTTTTCGCGGAAGAGCGGGGGCGTCCAGAGGACGGGCAGCGAGGCAGCGAGGAGGGCGAATGCGGCGAGGCCACTGAGGGAGCCGGCAGATGGCTGCCAGCGTGCGATTGCGCTTACGCCGCGGGCGGCGGCCCAGAGGACGAAGGGGGCGAGGAAGATAAAGTATCGGTCCTCGCGGAAGATGGCGGCGTTGGTGGCGAGCAGGGCGCTGCCGATCAGGAGCGGGGCGCCGATCCAGAGCCAGAGGATTGGGCGTGTGTCGCGACGGTTGCCGGCGGGGAGGAGGAGACCGGCAAGGGCGAGGAGGGCGAAGAAGAGGACGGCTGCAGTGCGGGCGGCGTCGGGCCAGCCGGTATGCCATACGGTGAAGATGCGCAGCTGGCGCCAGAGGTTGGGCAGGAAGCCGGCGAAGGGGGCGCCGGTTGTGCCGGATGCGCTGTTGACGACCCAGGCGCTGCGGGCCAAGGGGAGGAAGATGAGGGCGACGAGCGCGAAGGCGGCGATGGCCTCGATTATGTAACGTCTGTCAAAGGACCCGCTGCGGCGGGCGAGGAGGAAGACGCCGAGACCGAGGCCGGGCAGGAAGAAGGCGGCGTAGAGATAGCTGTAGAGGGCGAAGGTGAGCGCGGCTACGAGGCCAAGCCAGCAGAGAAGGCGGACCGGGTAGGCGCGGCTGGCGGTTGAGGCGCCGTGCGGGGGAAGATGCTCGCGGGCGGCGACGAGGAAGAGGGCTGCCCAGACGATGGCGGTGGCAGCGGGCTGGAACATGCGCAGCTCCTGGCTGTACCAGACGAGCACGGGGGCGAGCGCGGCGAAGGCGGCGGCGAGCAGGCCGCTGGCGCGACCGCTGAGCTGGGTTACAAGACGCAGGATTCCCCAGACCATGAGAATACCGATGAGGACGCCAAAGATGCGCAGGGCGGCGTCGCTGTGTTCGGCGCCGAACCAGCCGAGGAGGATCTGCCAGTAGTGGAGGGCGAGATAGTAGGCGGGGGGATGTTTGTCTCTGACGAGCTGGAGGGTGCCAGGCCAGATGTGGGCGGGTCCGAGCCTTGCCCAGTCGAGCGAGATGGCTTCGTCGAACCAGATGCTGTGGTACTCCAGGCGCCAGAGGCGGGGCAGGGCGGCGAGGAGGAGGACGGACAGTTCGGGCAGGGAGGTGACCCAGATGCGCTGACGGATCGCTGCCAAGCGCGCGGCCGCCATTGCAGTGCGGCCTTTGGGGGATGATATCGAGCGGGTCACAGTGGTCGTTCTTGCGTTGTCATGCTGTGGACTGGGAGGCAGCCGCCACGCGCCGCAACCGATTGGCCAGGACTGAGCGGAAGGTTACTGCTCCGATAACGATGGCTCCGCCGAGCAGCGCAAGGGGCGTGGGCATCTCGCCGATGAAGAGAAGGACCCACACAGGATTGAGAATCGGTTCCAAGGTCTGAATAAGGACGGCTCCCACCGCGGTCAACTCTTTGATAGCGAGGGCGATGAGAATAGAAGGGAGACCGATCTGAAAGATGCCGAGGAAGATCATTCCCAACCAGTCGGCCGGGGTCGGTGCGGCTCCGAGCAGAAAGGGAAGCCCCAGCAGCGCGGAAAGGACGTTGCCCAGCAGGACGGTTTCGATGGTCGATCCGTCTTTCTGTTTGCGCATGAAGAGGAGAAACCAGGCGAAGGTCAGGCCGGCCAGCAAGCCAAAGAGATTGCCGAAGGCGCCGCCGGCGTTCATGCCGTCGCCGTAGAAGCAGAGAAGGCCTGCGGCTACGGCGGCGAGGGCGAGCCAGTCCAGTTTCCCCACGGATTCGCGGAGGTAGTGAATACCGAAAAAGGCGACAAAGATCGGCGCAGTGTACTGGAGGAAGATGGCGTTGGCGGCCGTAGTCTCGCGGACTGCAATGATAAAGAAGGCCTGAGCGCAGACGAGGGAGATGGCCCCGCCTAGCAGGGGGAGTGACCAAGGGATTCTCAGACGGGGTTTCGCTTGATTGGGACGCGGGCTGTTGGAGGGGCGGCGGCGCGCGGATTGCAGGTGAGGTCGCGCCATGAAGAGAGCGATTGTCAGGGCAGCGAAGGCGCCGCGGACTCCCAGCAGGGGCAGATGCGAAACGGATATTACTTTGATCAGCAGTCCACTTGTGCTGAAAAAGATGGCTGCCAGAGCCATGCAGTAGATTGCTTTACGGTGGTTCATTGAGTTTCTGGTTTTGAGTTCTTAGTTTTTAGTGAACATCAGTGGATGATCATCAACTTTGATCAGTGGAAAGTGGTTCAAGACGCGACGTTTCGCTTATGCCTAGTGGTTGGAGAAGGCGTAGCGCAGGGTGACGCCGAGTATGTAGTAGGCGGCGAGGACTGAGCCGCGGAGGGTTCCGCTGACTTTGGACTTGCCGGCGCGGCGGGGGGCGAAGCTGACGGGTACTTCGAGAATCGGGACACCCCGGCGGGCGCATTTTACCATCATTTCGGTGGGCCAGCCGAAGGTCATCTCCTGCATGTTGAGTTCAAGAAGTAGATCGCGGCGAATGGCGCGGTAGGGGCCGAGGTCGGTGACAGCTACGCGGTAGAGTTGGCGCATGAGTGCGGAGGTGAGCCAGTTTCCGAAGCGCTGGTGGGGGGGCATGGCGCCGGGGAGGATGTCGCCGAGAACGCGCGAGCCGAGGACGAGATCGGCCTGGCCTTGTTGAACGGGTTGGAAGAGGCGGGGCATTTCGGCGGGCAGGGAGCTGAAGTCGCCGTCGAGGAAGAGGAGGATGTCGGCGGTGGCGGCGGCGACACCGGCGGCACAGGCGTAACCGTAGCCGGGGCGGGGTTCAACGACCACATGGGCGCCGGCTTCGGCGGCGAGGGGACCGGTGCCATCGGTGGAGCCGTTGTCGGTGACGATGACGCGGGCGACGGGTTGTGCTGCGGCCTCGCGCACGAGTTGGGCGATGTTGCCGGCCTCGTTCAGGGCTGGGATGATGACGTCGACGTCCATTGGGTTGTCAGGAAGCGGCTTGTGGCGGGGGCGCGTTCGGGATGGGCCGCCAGTTCGGCGGACAGACGATTGAGTTCAGCGGCGCTGTCGACATCGTACCATTCGGGCAGCAGATCGACGCGGATGTCTTCTTCGGAGGCGATGGCCAGTGTATCACGCAGGACGGTTGGGGTGGACATTTGTACGCCTGTAACGAGGCGTCCGGGCGGCTTTTTGACGCCGATGAGGTAGTAGCCGCCGTCGGCGCAGGGGCCGAAGACTGCGTCGACCTGGGGATGGTCGAGGCGTTTGAAGGCGGAGCTGAGAAGGTCCGCGGGCAGGGTGGGGCTGTCGCTGTTGATGGCGGCGACCTGACGAAGGCCGCAACCGAGAACAGTGGAGAGGACAAATTGGAGACGGTCGGCCAGCCGTCCGGGACGGTGGGCGGGCGACTCTTGTTGCGTCCGTGCGGACGGGGAGGGCGTTGCAGCAGCAGGCCGAGGCGTGGAAATTGCGGTTGGACTGCCGGTGGGAAGTGCGCGGCCGGCTTCCGGCGCCAAGCCATCCTGTGAGATCAGCCAGAAATCGGGTGCGAGGCGGCGGAAGAAGTCGAATGCGGCGGCCGGTGTATAGGCGATTACGGGCATGAAGGCTTCAAGGTGGGCGGCGGCGCGCACGGTTGCCAGGATATCTTCCAAGAAGCAGTGGTAGAGTGAGGCTGCGGAGTCGCTGGTGAGGGGCGGGACGAGGCGGGTCTTGGCGCGGCCGGGGAAGGGTTGTTTGGCCATGACAAGCAGGGCGCGGCGGGCGGGATTGTCGACGTGCGATGGGATGGAGGGCCGAAGGAGGGGGCCGCTGTCCGGTAGGGACGAGTCGCCGGGAAAGGAGGGCTCGCTACCGCCTCTTTGGGCTGCCTCCTCGTTCTGGGCGGTCAATCTCCCGCCTCCCGCACGGCAGCCAGTTCATGGCGCAGTGCGCCGCGTCTTTCCCAGGCCTGGCGGATGGACAGGTAGGAGATATAGGTGTAGCCGCAGGCGTAGAGGGAGAGCCAGGGGAAAAGCCACCAGAAGCCGTTGAGGAGGCTGTAGATTAGGAGCGCGTTTGCGTAGAGGGCGAGGACGATTTCGGCCCAGACGGTCGGGTCACTGGGGAGGACGTAGGCGCTGGTCTGCCAGTCCTTGGTGGCGCGGGTGACGGCGAACTTGGGTGTTCGTTTGAAGGCGCTGCGGACGCCGAGGAGGGCTTCGAAGACGGCGCGGCTGTTGTTGACGGAGAGGCCGGTTCCCAGGCCAAGAAGCACCGTGAGGCGGCGAATTCGCTGGCGAACGGAGACGCCCTGGCTTTGCATGGCGGTCCAGTACATGAGCGGGGGGCCGATGGCGGTGAGGGAGAAGAGGGAGGCGATTCTCAGGGCGGGGCTGAAGGAGGACATCATCGGCAGGAGGAAGAGCAGATTTATCAGCATCAGCGGGTGGACGGCGTAGCCGGTGAGATGGGCGATGCCGAGGGCCTTGCGCCACAGGGGCTGGCCGGAGCAGAGGACGGCTGTAAAGAGCTTTTTGGCGGTCTGCATACTGCCCTTGGCCCAGCGGAACTGCTGGCGTTTGAAGGCGTCGACGGAGACGGGGATCTCGGCGGGCACGATCACGTCTGGCAGGTAGGCGACGCGCCAACCGCAAAGCTGAGCCCGGTAGCTGAGGTCGAGGTCTTCGGTGAGCGTGTCCTCCTGCCAGCCGCCGGCTTCGTCCATGCAGGAGCGGCGCCAGAGGC
Organism: Caldilineaceae bacterium SB0662_bin_25; assembly: GCA_009840225.1. Classification (GTDB taxonomy): domain Bacteria; phylum Chloroflexota; class Anaerolineae; order Caldilineales; family Caldilineaceae; genus Bin5. Next base: position 5,642 of record VXOE01000040.1, read on the forward strand.
CGGCGGTGCCGTTGAAGTTGAGGAGGGCACCGAGCTCGTTGCGGGCCCGCTGTTCGACGATGAAGTGGCCGTCGATGCCGAGGGACTGGGCCAGAGTGAGGCGGGAGACGTTTGCATTGAGATGGCCCCAGCGGGCCTGGACGCAGCCGACCTCGGGATTGTCGAAGGGGGAGATAGTACGCTGCAGAAAGTCGGGCGGCGGCACGAAGTCGGCGTCGAAGATGGCGATGAATTCGCCGCGGGCGTGGGCAAGCCCCTCGCGAAGGGCGCCGGCCTTGTAGCCTGTACGGACGGTACGGTGGATTTGAGTGATGTCGATGCCGTTGCGGCGGTGGAAGGCGACGCTGTTGGCGATGATCTGGCTGGTATCGTCGGTCGAGTCGTCGAGGATTTGAATCTGGAGGCGGTCTGCGGGCCAGTCGAAGGCGGCGACGGCATCGATGAGGCGGCGGACGACGTGACGTTCGTTGAAGACTGGGAGCTGAACGGTTACGAAGGGTTGATCCTCTGTGTCGGGGGGAGGCGTTGGGTCGGCGTCGAACAGTGTTCGCCGGGCGATGAGGGTGAGGAAGAGCGCCTGCAGGCCGTAGACGGCAAGAAGCGATGCGGCGATGATGTAGATGAGCTTCAGTACCGTCATACGAGGATATCAGCCTTCAGTTTTCTGGTTCCTGCTGCCAGGTCCGGTCTCGCACAAGGGGTGGAGCCGGCAGCAGGGGTACGTTTTGTCTTCTACGAATACAACATTTTGCCCTGCGCGCGACTTCCGCTTGGGCGGACCGCGCGTAAGGTTCCGACAGTGTTACCAGATTGGGCCACGCGGGGGTTCTCCCAACCGCTGAAGGAGCAGGCTGTCCAGTCCCCAGGCGCGGCCGGACTGGGCCAGAGCCACGACGAGGGCGGAGACGGTGAGCAGCACGTAGGTCCAGATCCACTCGCTGCCGCCGAGGTAGGCAAGAAACAGGTTGAAGAAGAAAAGGGCGGCGCCGATGGCGGCAAGCGGCGTGAGGAGTCCGACCAGCAGCCCCAGACCCATGAGCAACTCCCCGACCAGCTGAAAGACTGCGAAGAGCCCGGGCACCTGGAGAATTGTGCCGTTTATTATGGCCCTATAGAAGGCGGGGCCGCCGCCGTTGTCGTTGAAGAGATAGTTGAAGAGACCGACGATGCCATCGGCTGTGTATATTCCGTCCTGCAGATTCTTAAACCAGGTGACAATCAGAATCACCCCTAACGTAATGCGTAGAATGGCGGTGGCCTGTCGAGCAGTGTTCTGTTCCTGACCCATTTCGATACTCCTGTGCTTTTACAGTGTAAGCAGTGCAATATTCAACCCGGATTTGACATGCCGGGGGCGGTTCGATTCGGCTGGGGCGGCAGGTGGCGAAGCAGACCTGCGGCGCGGTCGGTCAGAAATACGCCCAGCAGCATCGCCAGGGTGGTGGTAATGCTGCCGAGGCTGAGGAGGGGGACGCCGACAAGGGAGTGGCCCAGGTTGCAGCCGCCGGAGATGCCTGCGCCTATGCCCATGAGGAGACCGCCGGCGGCCAATTGTGTGTAGCGGGCGGGCGTTTCTCCCCTGGCCCAGAAGGTGCCGGCGCGGCGGGCGGCGATGAAGGCGCCGGGCAGCAGGGCTATCAGTGCAACGGGAATCCAGAGGTTTCCGGATTCGCTGCCGCCCAGCAGGGATTCGTAGAGTGCGGTGGGAACGCGTGAGGTGCCGAAGGTATAGTTGGCGCCGCCGGCACGGGCGAGGAGCCAGGCCAAGCTGGTGAAGAGCCCGACGGCTATGCCAAGGGGCAGCCACGACCAGTAGTCTCCTTGCTGGGGACTGGGACTGCGCCAGAGGAAGAGGGCTACGGCGGCCAGAAGCAGGACGAGCAGGACGACTCCCAATTGGGAGCCGAGGAGATTCAAAAAAGTTGTCGTATTGCCATCGGTTACCACTGGATTTTCGTTGAGCGCGATCCGCAAAGGGTTGAGCGGCCCGCGCCAGGCAAGCAGGTCACCGATTGACCAGGTGGCCAGACCGACAAGTGTGCCGAGCATGCCGTGGCCGAGTTTATAGAAGATACCGGTCACGCAGGTTGCGGCGATGACCATGCCGGCGCCGAAGATGAGGCCGCCGGCGAGGTTCGCCTGCCAGGCCCAGGGGGCGATCCAGGGCGTGATCCAGCCGAAGGCGATCATGCCCTGCACCAGGGGGATGGCGATGAGCAGGGTCAGCAGATAGGCGCGGACCAGATTCAGTTGCGGCGGCCGGCGGAAGAGGCCGCGCAGTGTGCTATGGAAGCAGAAATCGCCTCTTTCGAGGAGATAACCGAGCACTGAACCGGCGGCAAGGGCCAGCAGAATGGTCATGCGGCAGAGTTCCGTGTGCGCTTACCAGTTGCTGGTAGCGGCCGCCGCCAGCCAGCCGGAATCCGGTTACGAGCCAGTTTCATCGGGCGGGATTTGTGAATCACTGCGCTGGAAGAGTGTGCGCGTTGCATAGACCGGTTCCCAGCCTCAGTTCCTACTTGTCAGCCCATCCAGGCCCCAGACGCGACCAGCGCCGGTGACCAAGAAAAGGCCGTGCCACATTGCGAGCATGGCGTAACTCCAGGGCCATTCGCCGGGCACTTCGAGGAGGCCGATACCAAGGTTGAGAGAGAGGCCCAAGCCGAGCAGCGCGCCGAGACGGGTGAAGGCGCCGGTGAGAAGGCTGAGGCCGACGGCAAGTTCCGTGAGGAAGATCAACCAGGCGAAAAGTGTGAAGTTCGGCAATACGATCTGCTCGACGAAGAGGCCGTAGAGGGGGAAGGCGGCATGTGTCACTTCGAGCTGCAGCCAGTCCATGAGGCCGCGGCCCTCTGCGGGCATGAAATCGGGCGGCAGTTTCCAGCGCAGAGAGAAGAGCCACAGGACGCCTATGATGGCGCGGGCGATGGCGATGGGCCACAGGGGGGCGCGGACGTTCATTGACCATTCTCGGCGGGCAGGAGATGGATACGTTCGCGAGGCAGGTGCAGGATGATTTCTTCGCCGCGGCTGAAGCGCTGATAGGGCGTCACAGTCAGTTGAAGGTGGGTGTCGCTGATGCCGGCGCCGCAGCGGGCGACCAGGCCCTGGAAGCTATAGGTTTCGACCAGGCCGACCAGGTTGTTATGGCCGTTACGGCCGACCTCGACGGCTTCGGGGCGGATGGTAACGAGCACGTCACCGTCGGGCTTGTCTGTGTCGTCCACTTCAAGCGGGCCGAGATCGGTTTCGACGATGCGGCCGCGCTTGATACCGGGCAGGAAGTTGATGCCGCCGAAGAAGCGGGCCACGTCGCTGTCGACGGGACGTTCGAAGAAGCTGCGGGGCTCACCGATCTGGCGAACGGCGCCCTGCATGAGGAGGCAGATGCGATCGGCGACGGCGACGGCGTCGGTCTGATCGTGGGTGACGAAGATCATGGTGATGCCGGCCTGCTGCTGGAGGGTGCGGATTGTGACTCGCAGGTCCTCGCGCAGGCTGGGTTCCAGGCTGCTGAGGGGTTCATCGAGCAGCAGTACGCGGGGTTGAATGACGAGTGCCCTGGCAAGGGCGACGCGCTGGCGCTGGCCGCCAGAGAGCTCGTCGGGCCTACGGTCTTCATAGCCGGCCAGTTGCACGGCAGCCAGGGCCTGGGCCACTTTGGTGCGAATTGTGCTGGCGCCGGCGCGGCGCATTTTGAGGCCGAAGGCGACATTTGCGCCGACGTCCATGAAGGGGAAGAGCGCATGTTCCTGGAAGACCATGACGGCGCCGCGTCTTTCCGGCGGGACGCCCAGCACGGACTGGTTGTCGAAACGGATATCGCCGTCAGTGGGAGGCACCAGACCGGCAATGGAGCGCAGAATGGTGGTCTTGCCGCTGCCTGACGGGCCCAACAGGACCATGAGCTCCCCCTGACCGACGGTCAAGGAGACGTCGTGCAGGACGGGCGGGCCGTAGGGGAAAGTGTGGGAAAGGTTGTGCAGTGAGACGGTGGTCATTGTTGGACAGCTAATGTGCGGTCAATGTGAGAACACGTTTTTCTGTGTGTTATGTATTGCGTAAAGGCAGCCATGACAGGCGCGAAACCAATGCGTGATCCGATCGAGAAGTCGTGGTGTCAAACGGGACTTACCATTGGTCAGGAAGTGTGGTCGCGAGCCTTTCGTTGTATGGTTTCCGCTTCCTCGATCGCGGGCAGACCGGGCCGAGGAAGCGGGAATGCAGCCTATTCGGGCCAGATCTCCATCTGACCGCCTAATGGCAGCTGGATCTGCGCATCCGGGCCTTCGAACCAGCGTGCGTAGATTTCGTGGTAGACGCCGGACTTCCAGAGATCCTGGAGGGCGTAGTTGACCTGATCGCGCCAGGTTGACTGGTTGTTGGGCACGCCGATGCCGAACTGGACGGGATTGTGTCCGCCGGGCAGGAGCTCGAGTGCGGGGTCGCCGGCTGCGAGGGCCAACATGGTGATGTTGTCTTCGGTGTAGCCTTCGACGGCGCCGTCACGGAGGGCCTGCATGGCGGCGAGCTTGTCGCTGAATTCGACGATTTCAGGGGCCGGGCCACCCTGGGCTTCGCTGTAGGCGATCCAGGAGGGGATGGCTGAGCTGCCGGCGTTGGCGGCCACTTTGAGGCCCATCAGTTCATCGATGGAGGTGTATTCGCCGGTGCGAATGAGAAAGGACTGATTGTCCCAGAAGTAGGTGATGCTGAAGTCGATGGCGTCGTCGCGTTTGCGGGTGTGGTTCATGCTGGCGATAGAGATGTCGACGCGGCCTTCCTGGAGGAAGCTGATGCGGGTGGTGCCGTCGACGACGATCAGTTCGGATTCCAGGCCCAGTTGTTCGGCCATGGCGTGGGCGAGGTCGACGTCGAAGCCGACCCAATCACCGTCTTCGGTGACAAAGCTCAGGGGAGGATTATCGTTGCGCACACCGATGCGCACGGTCCCGCGAGCTGTTATTTCATCGGCGAGGGAAAGTGTGTCGCCAGCGGGCATTGCCGGAATCGCCTGGCAGGCGGCCAGCAGGACGGCGACGAGAAAGAGGGGGAGAATACGTTTTCGTGCATTCTTCATTGAATGTGACTCCTTTTTGCGAAGTGTATCAGATTGCACCAAGGATGGGCAAAACGGGGGCGATTTTTGGAAACGCGTTGCATAGCGCGGTATTCATAGCGTTGAGAAGGCTGGGCCAACGCAGATGAATTCTCAGTTGCAGCGTATTCGTCCTATCATACCATAGCAGGGGACGCATTAAATGTAAGCAATGGTACGCATTGGCGCTGCATTTCCTCTGCGGAGGGTCCGAATTCCAGTACTTTTTCAAGGGCAGTTCCTTGCACCGTGTACGAGCGCAAGCCCCATTGGCAGGCGTACTTCAGTAGCTGAAAAAAGAGTGAGCAAGATCGGATGGTCGACTGCGCCTTTCCCAGCGTTGGGAGAGGCGGGAGAGTGTGAAGGCGAGCACGAAATAGAGCACGCCGACAAAGGTGTACATGGTGACCCAGTAGGGCGCGTTGGTTACGTCGGCGCCGAGGGCCATGCGGGCGACGGTCATGACTTCGGCGACACCGATTACGACGACGACGGAGGTGTCTTTGAAGAGGCTGATGGCCTGGCCGGTAAAGGCGGGCAGCATGACGCGGAGGGCGTAACGCAGCCTGACGAGAATGTAGACCTGGCGGGGGCGGCTGCCCATGAGGCGTGCGGATTCGACCAGTTCCTGGGGGACGGCGGCGAGTCCGGCGCGCAGGATTTCGGCCTGGTAGGCGCTGGAGTAGAGGGCCAGAGCGACGAGCGCGGAAGTGCGGGGGCTCCAGTTGAGTCCGAAGCGGACGCCGCCGACGCCCTGGTGGACGAGTACGAGCAGGAGTATCAGCGGTATGCCGCGGAAGAATTCTACGTAGGCGACGGCGCACCAGCGCAGCGGGCGCCATCGAGACCGTTCGGCGCTGCTGACGGGCACGGCGAGACAGAAGCCGACGGCCACGGCGAGAACGGCGAGGATGAGGCTGAGGACGAGGCCGCCGGGCCGTTGCCCGGAGAATCCGAACAAGAGGGCAGGCAGTTTTTCGATCAGGAAGGACAGGTGGTCATTCATAAACGATTAGTAACTACTAAGCCATGTTCCGTATGTGTTCCGTGTGCGGTCTGCCTGGGGGGAATTTACCGTCAGTGTTTCTGTAGCGGGTTCGCGATGGTCATGGCGGTGAACGTTGGGCCTGATTGGGCGTTGCCTCTCCTACCTTGCCTGCGCCGGCACATACTGGGAATCTGCCAAGGCGCGGGGTGGGGTGGGGGGTTAATCCTGGT
>VXOE01000382.1 GCA_009840225.1 Caldilineaceae bacterium SB0662_bin_25
GAAGTTCATGGAGCCGGAATACCCCTTTGAATGGTCGGGCATCTATGAGCTGAACTCCGGGACGTACGAATGGGTGATGGGTGAAGGCCCTGACCCGGTAATGGGGGCCGCACTGCTGCCGATGGCAAAAGATGGATTGACGGCCAAGGAAGCGACGCTGATGGGCGCCGTACTGACCTTCTCTGAAGATGAGCAGGCAGTACAGGCAGGCGAGACGCTGCGCCTCGGCCAAGGACGGCACAACCAACTCGTGCTGAATAGAAAAGGCGAGACCGTCTTCAACTTCGTGATTCAGCAGCCGGGCCATTACATGCTGTTCACCGAACATCACCCTGATGAGTTCGACGCGCACCTGTGCGGTACGGATGCCGTGCTGGCCCCGCTCGAAACCCGCGAGTACAAGCCCGATCATGAACACGACGAAGAGGTGACTTCCGTTGGCATCACCCTCCCCGGTGACTTCCATTTGGAGAGGCTCAATCGTTGGTTAGGTCAACTGCTGGTCAAACAGGGACAGGACATCTTCCGTATGAAAGGCGTGTTGAGCCTGCGCGGCCATGATGAGCGCTTCGTATTTCAGGGGGTGCATATGCTCTTTGACGGCCGCCCGGATCGTCCGTGGGGGAATGAACAGCGTCATAACAAGATGGTTTTTATCGGGCGTAACCTGGACCGGTCTGCACTGGAAGAAGGCTTTCGCGCATGTCTCGTGTCATGATGCCGCGCAAAGGCAAGCGCAAAACGCCGAAGCCATCGCTCAAGGCAGTATGGCGTACCCACATTGACGATCATCCGATCGGGCTGGCATGGTCGCCGGATGGCAAAAAGCTGGCAGTGGCCGGTGTGTCCGGGCCAATCACGCTCTTTAACGGTGCAGACGGCGCGGTACAGCACATGCTGCCCGGACACACCTTCGGAACGATGGCGATTTCGTGGCACAAAAGCAGTCGTCTCCTCGCCAGCGTCGGGCAGGACGGCAAGGTACGGCTGTGGGATACCAGGACAGGATCGCAGATCTCTGAAATGGCAGGCGGCGCAAGCTGGGTGGAGCGTGTCGCTTTCAGCCCCGCGGGCGACTGGCTGGTGTCAGCCGCCGGGCGCAAACTGCGGCTGTGGAACGCCACCGGGGAGTTGAGCTGTGAATTTCCCGATGCGAACAGCACCATTACCGACATCAAGTGGCGCCATGATGGCAAACGGTTCGCCGTCACTGCCTACAACGGCGTCGTGCTGTATGGCCCCACAAGAGCGGAGCCACTCCGCCGTTTCGAATGGCAGGGTTCGTCTCTCACTCTGGAGTGGAGTCCCGATGGCAAGCACATTGCCACTGGCGACCAGGACTCGACGGTGCACTTCTGGCTCGTCGAGTCCGGGCAGGATCTGCAGATGTGGGGCTACGAAACAAAGGTGCTGGAACTGGCATGGAGCTTCAACAGTCGCTATCTGGCGACCGGAGGCGGGACTCAGGCGGTGATCTGGGACTGTTCCGGCAAGGGCCCGGAAAACACGAAACCTATCATGCTGGAAGGGCATCGAGACCTCATAAAGCACCTGAAGTTTCAACGACGGGGTATGCTGCTGGCTTCCGGCGGGAAAGATGGTCTGCTGGCAATCTGGAAAGTCGAGAAGAAGAAAACCGTTATGCTGGCGGATTCTGTGTTCAAGAACCCGATTGCCGGCCTGGCCTGGTCACCGGATGATCGCCGTATCGCGGTGTCAGATGAGAGTGGTACCCTGTCGATAGCGGCGGTGCAGCGAATATGAGAAATGTGTTTTATAAGAAACATTCCCTTTTGTTGGTGAGACCTTTTGCCTCGATGAAGAAGATCTGTGGAACACGTGGCGATTTTCTGTCTCGCCGCCAAGATGGTACAGTCAACTGGAGTAGCTTGGAAGCGAGTAAGCAGTTGCCGGAAAACTGGTGTTGACACCGCCGTCGGCCGGTGCTAAGCTGTGTTCCGTTGCAAAATCTTGCAACAAACAAAATTATCATGTCCCACAATACGACGGAGATCAGTCGACAGTTACGCAAATCCGGCTACCGGGTTACACCCCAACGCCAGCTCATCCTCGACGCCGTCTGTCAGCTCGGTGACCATGTCACGCCCGAAGCCGTGTACGACCACGTACACCGTACTGCTCCCACGCTGAGCCGGGCCACCGTCTACCGGGTCCTGCATTTCCTGACAGAACAGCGCATCCTGGCGATGGTGCATATGGCCGACGGCCGGCTCGCCTACGAGATGGCCGGCCCCGAGCCGCATCACCACCTCGTCTGCCGCACCTGCGACAGCCTGCTTGAGCTGCCCCACAGCGTCTTGCGGTCCTTTCGCCGGGCGATGGACGCCCAGTACGACTTTGAGATCGACGTAAGTCATGTCTCATTCTTCGGGCAATGCACCGACTGCCGTAGCTCTGCCGGCGCCTGACGCCAATTGTCCTGACGCCAATTGTGGGGGCACACAGCGCCTATCCGGCGAAAGGGCACCCGCAGATGCACTGCTCACTCCGAACTCTTTCCTCGCTCCTGGCAATCCTGTTCCTCATCGCCGCCTGCACCCCAATCGCGCCGGGAACGACTGCCGCCCCCACCGAGGAAGAGCGCCCACGCGTTGTCGTTTCTATTCTGCCGCTTGCAAATATCGTCTACAACATCGGCGGCGATCGCATCGACCTCGATGCCATCATGCCGCCCGGCGCCGACCCCCATACCTTCGAGCCCAGGCCCTCCGATGCCGTGAAACTCGCGCAGGCCGACCTGATCTTTGTCAACGGCATGCACCTCGATGAGACAACAATGAGGCTGGCCGAAGCTAACCTGAAGGACGGGGCTAAGCTTATCGAGTTGGCAGCCGCGGTTGCCGGTCCCGATGAACTCCTCTATGGCATCGAACACCATCATGGCCACGCCGAAGAGGACGATCACGAAGACGAGCACGAAGACGGTGACGAACACGGTCACGCTGAAGAGGACGACCACGACGAAGACGGCGACGAGCACGACCACGAAGACGATGACGAACACGGCCATGCCGATGAGGACGACCACGAAGACGACGACGAGCATGGTCACGCCGAAGAGGACGACCACGACGACGAAGAACATGCACACGCCGAAGAGGACGACCACGACGACGAAGAAGGGGAGCCCGACCCGCACCTGTTGCTCGATCCGAACTTCGCCATCCGCTACGCCAAAGTAATCTTTGTAACCCTGGCGGAACACGATCCGGACAACAGGGACTACTACGAGAGCAACTTTAACAAGTACACTGCCCGCCTCGTGGCTCTGGACGAAGCCATCCAGGCCGCGACGGCAACCATCCCTGAATCGAATCGCCGGCTGCTCACCTACCACGACTCGTTCGGCTACTTTGCCATCCGCTACGGCTACACCGTAATCGGCGCCATCCAGCCCAACGACACGTCCCAACCGTCTGCCAAGGAGGTGGCCGCGCTGATCGACCAGCTGCGCGAAGAAGGCGTGCCCGCTATCTTCGGCTCAATCCTCTTCCCCGCTGACGTGATCGACCAGATCGCGTCCGAGACCGGCGTTACCGTGAGCACTCTGCTGGACGACGGTCTGCCCGGCGGGCCCGATGATCCCGAGCACACCTACATCGGCATGATGGTACAAAACATGAGGACGCTGGCGGCTGCCCTGGGAGGCGATCCATCCTTGATGGATGGCGTAGAGGTCGGCAACGTGCCCGACAGCGAATAGGAACTGAAGCAGGAGAGTAACGTGCAAAAGGAGTGAGGGGCGAGAGTTGCCTCTCTCTCCTCACTCCTCTTCACTCTCTCCTCCAAAGGAAGATCAAATGTAGCCACTTATCGAATCTGCTGGCGTCAATTTCGACTATGGCGCCATGAATGTCCTGGCTGACATCAATCTGCACCGCCATCCCCGCCAGTCCGTCGGCTTGGTCTGTCCCGGCGGCGCCGGCGGCCGCTGGCCCAGAGAACCGTGCCGCCCTCGTCTATTGCCGCCCCAGCCTCTCCGTGCCCGTTGATCACCTGCTCCGGCGTATGTCTCCTCTTGGCCGCCTTTCCCCTTTCTACGGCCCCATACTAACCGATTGGCTGGACCAGTTTTTGCGGCAGGTCACTGACAGGTCACTGACAGGTCGCGCAGGCGGAAAAATGTAACCGGCTATCGGTGATCTGATGCCCGCCGGTCTGCTCACCGTGCTGAGTATCAACTGGATTAGCAAGATGAAAATGAAAGCGAGTGTGTTTTGAATCCGATTTCTGATCTCCAACCCATTCCCGTGACCATCATTACCGGATTTTTGGGCTCTGGGAAAACCACGCTGCTCAACCGCATTCTTCATGCAGAGCATGGCCTGCGCGTGGCTGTGCTGGTGAATGACTTTGGAGCCATCAATATCGATACGCAGCTCGTCGTGGGTATGGAGGAAGACACGATCAGCCTTGCCAACGGCTGCATCTGCTGCACCATCCGGGGCGACTTTCTCAAAGCCACCCGCGACCTGATCCAGCGTCCACAGCCACCCGAATATATTCTGGTTGAAACCAGTGGCGTCTCAGATCCACTCGAAGTCGCCCAAACGTTTCGAGCGATCCAGCGTGTGCAGATCGACAGCATCCTGACCGTGATGGATGCCGAACAGATCCTGAGCCTCGACAAGCGCCATGAGGTGCTGTCCATCCATCAAATCGGCATGGCCGATATCGTCATCCTCAATAAAATCGATCTGGTGAATGAGGTACAGCTTCAATCGGTGCGGGATTTCATCCGGCAAATCGTCCCCCAGGCACGCATCATCGAAACAACCCACGCTGATGTGCCGCTTGAACTGCTGTTGAATGTGGGTCAATTTGAAATCGAGCGTCTGGCAAGCCGCCAGCCGCACGATATTCATGTTCATGCCGAAGATGAAGAACATGAGCATGAGGACAGCGAACATCACCACCAACATACAGACCACACGCTGGTTTTCAGCACCTGGAGCTGGCGCAGTTCGCAACCTGTCTCTTTTCGCGCCTTGCAACGGATGGTCAACCGCCTGCCCGAAACGATCTATCGCGCCAAAGGCATTTTCTTTCTGGACGATGCCGCCGACCAAAAAGGCGTTTTGCACGTAGTAGGCAGACGCGCTAGCCTGACCTTAACGCAGGATGGTTGGGAAAACGCTGCGCCGCACTCGCAGCTCGTCGTCATTGGTGCAGAGGGGAGTGTTGACGGGGATGATCTGAACCAGCGCATGGAATCCTGTCTGGCAGTCAATGCCCCCAAATCAGAACGGGAATATATCACGCGCACCGTCATAGAATGGCTGCGCCACCGGCTGCCCGGCACATCATAAATCCCGATTGAGGCGGAACACCTGCTATGGCGAACCCTGGTTTCCCGGTGCCAATCACCATTCTCAGCGGCTTTCTCGGCGCAGGCAAGACCACCCTGCTTAACCACATCCTGCACGGTGATCACGGCCTGAAGATCGCGGCGCTGGTGAACGACTTTGGCGCCATCAACATCGACGCCCAGTTAGTCGTCGGTGTCGATGGCGAATCCGTCAATCTGTCCAACGGCTGCATCTGCTGCACGATTCGCGGCGACTTGCTGAAGGAAACCCTCAAACTGCTGCGGCGGCAGGACCCCCCCGAATACATCATCGTCGAGACCAGCGGTGTATCCGATCCTGTCGCTGTCGCCAATACCTTCCTGCTCCCTGACATCAAACCGTTGGTGCGTCTCGACAGCATTCTGGTCGTCGTCGATGCCGATAATATCCTGACACTGGATGAAGAAAACTCCGGGCTGGCCCTGGATCAGATCGCCGCCGCCGACATCGTGGTACTGAACAAAGTCGATCTCGTCAAAGCACAGGAACTGGAAGACATCAAGACCGATCTGATGCGGCGCATTGTGCCGAGAATGACGATGAGAAAGGTGTCCCTCAACGTAGTCGACATCCAGACCGATCTGACCCGACGCAATGTGCCGGAAGCGCGCATTCTCGAAGTGACTTACGGACAGGTGCCGCTGGAATTGGTGCTGGGTGTGGGCAGGTATGAACCGGACCACCTGCACCGGCATGCCGAGCGCGATGTGCATGTGCATGGCGTGGACGAGGAACACGATCACGGTGACGCCCACCACCATGAACATACCGACCATACGTTGGTATTCAGCACCTGGAGTTGGACGGCGGATAAACCGCTGTCGCTGAAAGCGCTACGTGGGGTGTTCGAGGAACTGCCCAATACAATCTACCGCGCCAAAGGGGTGATCCAGCTCCATGAAATGCCGGACAACAGGATGATTCTGCAAATGGTGGGCAAACGCGCCAGCCTGACGCTGACCGGTGAATGGGGCGATGAGCCGCCCCGCACGCAGATTGTGTTGATCGCCTCGCACGGCGGCCTGGATGTTGAGGCCCTCCGCACGCAGTTGGAAGCCTGTATCGTCGCCGAAACGCGCCCCGCTGCCGTTAGCCAGAAGACCGCCAAAACCGAATGGACGCGCAAACGCCCGTAAACCGCATGAAGGAAAGAGAAAGCACGACTACTCAGCCACAGTCAGTTCGCGACGCTGACCCAAGCTAACGAAGTTATCTCTCTCCTCTTCGCTCCTGCCCTTCTTCAATCGCTGCTTTCACTGACCACTGATCACTGCAGTTCCCCCGCCCGCCGCAAAGCCAGCTTGCGCCGCAGCTCGTCATGCGCCTCCCGGTCCAGCGGATACCGCGCCGCCGCAAACATCGACAGGACCAGCAGCACCGCCGGCACCGCACCCATGAAAATGCGCAATGCCAGTACCGCCGCCGCCGGCTGCGTCTCCGCCGCGCCCTCGATGAAGCCCGTAGCGGCCAGGACCTGCGGCACGATAAAGCCCACCGCGAACGCGGTCGCGATCTTGCGAAACGTCACCAGGTAGGCCGAGTAGACCCCCTCGCGGCGCTGACCGCTGTGCCACTCGTCCTCTTCGATGATGTCCGCCACGATCGCCCACGGGGTTGCGTTGGCCGCGCCGTACCCGATCCCCGCAACCGCCGCCGCGATCAGCACCAGCGCCGCATTCCCCGGCGGCAGCAGGCTGATCACCGCCATCACCGCCGCCCAGAAGATCATCATGCGGATATACGTCTTGCTCTTCCCGTAACGCTGCATCAAACGCACCGTCAGCGGCATCGACAGGAACGCCACGCCCAGCACAGCCGCCAGCACCAAACTGTCGATCGGCGCCTCCAGTTGCATGTAATACACCAGGAACCAGACGAACACCGCCGTGATGATGTCCACCGCGCTGAACGCCAGCACGTAGATCGCAGCGCCGATGCGGAATGGCCGGTTCGCGAACACCTCCTTGGTGATCTGAATGAAGTCGGGCCGGCCCTCCTCCTTTGGCAGCTGCCGCTCCGGCTCGCGTATAAAAGCCACCACCAGCAGCGGCGACGCCACGACGACCAACCCCCACAGCGCACCGGCCACCGCATAGCCGCTCCGCAGCGCATCCGGCCCGCTGAACCAGCTCGCAAACAGGCCCTCTGCCAGCAGCTTGAACAGCCCGGCCGTCAGCAGCGCAACGAAAATCGAGTTCCCCATGCGCCAGCCGGCCAGGCTGGCCCGTTCGTCATAATCTTCGGTTAACTCAGCCGTGAGAGCGGCGTACGGCGCGTTGACGATCGTGAAGGCCGTATCGTAGAGGATGAAGATGAACGCGTAGTAGAGGGCCGCCGCCACGTTCCCCTCGAACGGGGGCGGGCTGAACATGAGGAAGAAGCCAACCCCGAACGGCAGCGCGCCCAGCAGCATGAACGGGCGCCGCCGCCCCCAGCGGCTGCGGAAGCGGTCGCTGAGAATGCCGATCAGCGGATCGTTAATGCCGTCCCAGAACCGGCCGATGATGAAGGCAACACCGGCCAGCCCCACGTCCACCCCAACCACGCTGACGGTAAAGTAAAGCCAGAACAGCGTCCGCGCCGTCGAGGCCGAGGCCGCGCCCCAATCGCCCAACCCGTAGATTACCTTGGTGAAGGTGGGCAGCCGCTGTCGCGCAACCTCCGTCGTAATCGCCCTGCCTCCCTATCTCAGTTCTGGTCGAAAACCAGCCATATTAGGTTCTGGTTCCCACTCATGGTGAAGTGATAGTTCTGGCTGTCCCGCTCTCGGTTCCCGTCCATAACCCAGATCGTATAGGTGCCAGCCGCGTTCCCACCTGGCAACTGGTTGAAGGGAATATCCTTGCTGTAGTGGTATATGTCGCCTTTGGGCCCCCTCACGGTCGACGTCCCGGCGCGGGTGTTATGATCCACTCCATGTACCTGCGCCCCGTCCTTCTGTAATTCAACAAAGTAACCACCGTACTTTTGGACCTCGTCGCCTCGCCCCCCATGTACAAAAGCGATACGAAGCTTTAGTGCCCCTCCGCCTGCTTCTGCGGGATCCTTGTCCCGCAACCTGAACTTGCATCCATCGCCGCCGATACCCGCGCAGTGGTCTACATGGACCGGCGCAGGAACCGGTGTGGGAACCGGTGTGGGTGGGACCGGTGTAGCGGTGGGCGGTATCGGGATGTTCTGCGCCAGCGTGATCAGATGCGCGTTCTCCACATCGACCAGGTTGGAGAAAATCCACCCCGTCTGACCGTTCAAGGAGAACTGATACCACGAGTAATCCTGGTTTCTGCCGCTGATATCGAACTGCGCCCCCCTCGCGACCGTGCCGATGATGGTGAATAAGGTGCTCGGCCCCGTGCGCACGTTGACGTTCGTCGCCGTCAGGTCCGTCTTGACCGTAAAGCGCGCCACCGTCGGCACAGGCGTATCCGTCGGCGCCGGTGTATCGGTCGCCTGCGGAGCCTGTTGCTGCTGCGCTGCCGGCGCCGCCTGCTGTGTTGTCGCGCCGCCGCCTGACGTTTGCGCCGCCATCGCCCCTTCAGGCGTCGATGTAAACGTCGGCACAACTGCCGCCATCGCCCGCGTCGGTGTGGCTGTTGCCTCCGTACCGGACAAAAGTCCGCAGCCGGTCACAAACAGCGCGCCCGCACACAGCGCCAGCACACGCAAGACCGATCTCCTCAAACCGATAGGGCGAACAGGTCGCGCAAAATTCAATTTCATACGCATCGGCACAAAACTCTCCTTACAAAGCGAACATTCCGCCATCCTGTAGGGATTGCGGACAAGTTTGGCACTATGCATCTATCATATCAGGTGCCGCAAATCGGCGAAAGTCGCGTTTCAGGGGGCGTATAATGGGACAAAAGATCGCTCGGGAAAAAGACTCTCGCTCCCTCGTCAAGCACTCGACTACCACGAGTTACTCCAATCAAACGATTCGAAACCAGTCAGGCAACTCACCCCAGACCCGGGTGCCCATCTCCCCCACACCCCGTAGGGGCACCCCTTGTGGGTGCCCTGGTGGTCGCTCTTCTCAGGCACGCAATACGAACTACGCATTACGCAATACGTAACCTTCTACTGTCTCGGCGCCCGAAAACCATTCGCCTCCGCCTCCGCCCGCGTACAGAACCAGAGATCGCCTTCCCCCTCCTTCATCCTCACCTGCCCATAAGATGACGACTCCCCCTCCACATGATAGATCTTCGTATCCCTGCTCGTGTTTACATTCCCCTTGATGCTGCATGACGGATCCGGCTGGCTGACACACCCCTGCGGGCAACCCGCACCATCTACCTGCGTCGCAACGACCGTGGGCCTCTCCCCGATCTCACATGCCGACCACAACCCCACCCCCGACAGCATCGCCTCCTCGGCCGCTGCCCGCGACCTGTCCGCGTACCGGCCCGGGTTGCCATAATCGTTGTAAACCGCCAGCCCCGCCTCCAACAACCGCACATTCCACAACACGCCGCCCTCCCCGTCCTCGACCCACACATAGGCCAGCAAACGCCCGTACCTGTCCCGCCCCATCGGCTCAACACGCACGCGCTGTCTCATCAGGCCCTTCGTATAGTCCGAAGCCTGCGCGCCAAAACACTCCTCCGGCCGGCTCGGATGCACCGTCTCCGGCGTATCCACGTCCAGCAGCCGGATCGTCTCCTCCTCCCCGCTGCCGAACCGCACCGTCAACGTATCCCCGTCCGCCACCCGCACCACGACGCCCCATTCCCCACCGCTCTCCGAGCCCGAACCCTCCGTCGCCGTGGCCACAGCCGTAGCGGCCCTCGTCCCCTCCGAGCCGGATACCCTCGTCGCCGTAGGCGCAACCGCTCGCGTACTCGTAGCGCCTGTTGCGGCAGACGACGGCGTCTCCACATCCCCGCCGCCGTCCCCCTGCCCGCCGAGCGCGAAGCCAATGACCACCCCGAGCAGTATGAGCGCCAGTACCAAGATGATGTTTCTGATAAGTTTCAACGGCTGTCTCTCCGAATCAGTCCCGCATCACTCCTGTACAAACCATCCTGCCTCTGCGCGCGTCTGTCCTCGTCTATAGGTTCAACACTGTATATTTCGTATGGTCCGCCTTCTGTATCATGTGTACGCGGTGCTGGGAGGAGAATCCAAGCCTCCGGTAGATGTGGCCCGGACGATATCGCGCCGCCTCCAGGGCAATCCTCAAAGCGGCCAAACCAAAGACTACTCGGATTTCGTGAAATGCTCGAAAGAACGGAGTCGATGCCATCCAGGGCGAGGCAACGAATGGTGATTGCGAGGCAAAGAGAATACAAAAGACGAAATGAAAAGAGAACTGATTCTGCCGATATGTAATCTCCTGATTGGGTACCGGTTACGATGGTTCCTGGTGAGAAATACGAAGATCGCCAAAATTGCAGCAAGCTACCTCTGTTTTCGGATATGTGTTGCGGTGTATACTGAACAGGTAGCGGTAGAATTCATGTCATCGGCTTGCATAAGGCGACAAGAGAAGAGATAAGAAAATATGCCAAAACTCAAACCGGAAACGGTTTGGCCTTCAACATCTGAAGATAGTGAGATTCGTCGCGCCATCGCACACGATCCCGACACTCGGGAACTCTCTACTGAAGACTTCGAGAACATGCGCCCGGCATCCGAGGTTGCGCAACACTTGGTGGCTGCCTATCGACAACAGCACGAAAACAAAGCGAATGTAAATCCCGTATGACACCCAGACTCTTCGCGCGCATCATGCAGTGGTATCGCGCCTGCCAAGTCTGCCTTTACGCAATACGTAACACGCCAATAGCGGGTCTTCGCACTAAACGCACATTAGGACTGTAATCCCAATTCTCCGCGCCATCCCCCTACCCCGGCGCCTCCACCCCCCGCCCCATCAACACCGACAGCGCCTCAAACCGCTCCCGCAGCGGTCCCCATACGCTCTCCCTGTGCAACGCCTCCAGCGCCAGGATGCGCGCATCCTCCTTGTCCGGGTAATAGCGCCGCCGGTACCCGACCGCCTCGAAACCGGCCCTGCGGTACAGACGCAGTGCGACCTCATTGCTGACCCGCACCTCCAGCGTAGCCGTATGCGCGCCCTCCTCCCGCCCCAGCGCCAGCAGCGCCAGCAGCAGCCACTCGCCAATCGAACGGCCGCGCCAGTCCGGCAGCACCGCGATCGTTACAATGTGCATCTCCGCCCCGAACAGCATGAAGCCACCCTGTGCGATCAGCGCCGGCACTGCAGCCCCCATCGCCCGAACCCCCGGCCCCGGCGCCGGTCCAACCTTCAGATAGCGGCTGCGGCTGTTGCGCGTCAGTTCACTGTGGTAGGTGGCGAGCGTCCACGGGCTGGGAAAACTGACCTTCTCCAGCTCCATCACACTCTCCAGATCGGTCAGCGTCAGCGGCCCGATCGCCAGCGGGCAGGTCTGCGGGCCAACCCGATCGCGCGCAATGGGCTGTTTCTTCTTCCAGTTCAGGTAACTGCTAAGTCCTTGCCTAAAGGCGCCCATGATTCAGCATGGCGAAAGATGTTTCTCTCTCCTCACTTCTCTT
>VXOE01000202.1:0-2746 GCA_009840225.1 Caldilineaceae bacterium SB0662_bin_25
CCCCCCCCCCCACGCCCCCCCTAAACCATGCCGTGCCTCATCGACCGGGTGTCGACATTGGTTACAGGTCCCTAATCGAAAGTGTCCAGCCAGACCACGTCCCGCCAGCCCCATCAGATCCCCGTAGGTGGCCGGCCTTGTGCCTGCCCTACAACTCTCCAAGAACGCGTAAACGATTCCAGTTTACGCTGCCGTAAGAGTTCGTTGACTTCTGGCTGAACAGCGACTTGCGAGCACTATGTGCGTCAGATCCGCTCATTCTCGCAAGGCCTGAGCGAGCAGCCTTTGGATTACTTCGCGACCCTTCGCGTGACTTCGCGGTCGATTCGCCCTGTAGACAGTTCATCAGGTAGCCAAGGAAGCCCGCTATGCCTGCAATGCTGGCCGGCTTCAGCTGGGGTCCCCAGTGCCGCAAGTACAACTCCTGGCCCCGGCTGATTCAGAATTCCTGAACGGACGCATAATGCACGTTGGACAATTCCTATACGTCCGGACTACGTATAGCGATCGTCTACTCCAGATCGGAATGCAAAAGACATCCAATTTGGCGGTTCGGACTGTGGATTCCCTGAAGCCTATTTGCCCCGATTTACTCTGGTAGCCGGCCCAATCTGGACTCAAGACAAACCGAATGAATTCGCCACAATTTAGCCGCCGGGGAAATCGTCCAACCGCTTGACACCGCCAATGTGGATAACATAAATTTTCACTGAGGATCGTGCGGCATTTTTGCATTCGCCGCCAGGAACAGGTGGGTCTTGAACGAACACAACATAGAATCTAAAGCACTCCATTGGCGGAAAGAATTCCTGATCGGCTCGCTGATCGGCCTCTGCATCATGCTGCTGGCTTTGCTCGCTGTAGTCGTGTCACCGGGGCCGCGTGCCGCCCATGCACAGGATGACCCGCGCGTGGCAATTTCCATAGGCGAAAATGAGTTGAACCAGGGCGACAAGACCTATGTCCATGTCGCCTTCCACAACATGCCCCAGGATCCCAATAACGATAAAGCATTCGGCGTTTACTTCCGATACTACTTCGATCGTAACTCTGACGGCACGTGGACGAATGCAGACACTTGCGCAGAGGACTTGGTCGGAGGGAACCTGTATATCACCTCACAGTACAGAAACCCGTGGGAACATGGGGCAGTTGACTTTGCCATTACCACGACTTGCCCGGTCGGTAGTTACAGGATACGGGTGAGCGTAAAGGACAAGAGCAGCCACACCGAAGTAGTCTCAGGAACACGTGACATAACCGTTAACCTGGGCCCCTCAGTTACGATCGAAATGCCGTCTGGTCCCCACTACCGCGGCGCCGCGATCAACCCAAAAATCAAATTCAAAGACCTGGCCCAAGGTGATGACTACACTTACACAGCCTATCTGATGGCCAGGAACCCCAGGAACTACGCCGATGAATGCGAAGGAACTGGCCTGGAAAGAAACAATACATTCACCCTGAATGACGTCTCCGGAAACCCAATTGAAAAGACTGTCACCATTACCGCCGATTGTCCCACAAACGAATACGAGATCTTAGTAAACCTGGAAGACGCCGACGAACGATACCGAGGATCGGACGCCAAGGAATTCGAAATCACGACAGACCCCAACGCCTCCCCGTCCGTAGGCGTCAGCCTGTCCCAACCCTCTCCAATCGCTCCAGGTACTGAGTTCGACGTCTTTTTCAATTTCTACGACATTCAACCCGGTACCGCGATAGTCCGTCTCGACACAATGACTGACACATCCACAAATCAGGCCCTGGGTAGTATGGACTGCGGAGGCAGTCTGGTAGGGTGGGGTCAGGATGTCTCAGGAACTTTCAACAACAATCCTTATGTGAATCAAATAACTATTCCCTCCGACTGTCCGGCCGGCAGTTACAGAATAGTTAGCAAGATGAAAAACTCATCGGACATTGAAATAATATCCGGTTCCGTCGACTTTATCATCGGCTACCCTGATCTGACTCCGTCGGCGCCTGATGTCCCCAACTACACCGCAAAACAGAACTCCCGGTTCGACCAGACTCTGGATCCTGGCTCCGGCGGAGACGGTACGCTGACATACGCAGCTACGGACCTGCCTCCAGGGCTGGGCTTCACACCTTCGTCTCGCCAAATCGCCGGCATCCCAAGTGCATACGGTGTCTACACACCCACATATACCGTTACCGACTCCGACGGAGACCCGGACTCCGTCCAATTCAACATCACCGTCGAACAGGACTTCTCTCCGTCTCCTCCCAATATCCCCAACTTCACTGGGAAAGTTGGAGTGTATTTCGAAAAGGACATCCCAAGAGGTACGGGCAGCGATACGCCTCTTTCCTTCTCCATCTCCAATCCGCCAGACGGACTGGAATTCTTCGAGGCCTCTCACAAAATCACGGGCACGCCAACAACAGTCGAATCCCCGACCGTTACCTATACAGTGCGTGATGCCGACGGCGATGAAGAAAGCACCAACTTTACAATCACCATCAGCGGGAACAGCACGCCGCAGTTGGATGACCTGTCAGGCGACACCTACACGGCGAAAGTTGGGTTGCCATTCACAAAGACGCTGCCGGCGGCCAGCGGCGGCGACGGGAACCTTGTGTACGCAACCACGAATCGGCCTGGTGGCCTCGATTTCACCGCTTCAACACGCACGATTCATGGAACGCCAACGACCGAGGAAACCAAGACCGTGACCTACTCGGTTCAGGACGAGGACCAGGAAGAGGACAATACCAC
>VXOE01000202.1:2756-3180 GCA_009840225.1 Caldilineaceae bacterium SB0662_bin_25
CCAAGACCGTGACCTACTCGGTTCAGGACGAGGACCAGGAAGAGGACAATACCACATTTACGATTGTGGTCAATCTGAACAACGTGCCTACTCTGGAAGACCTGTCGGGCAATTCCCATGCGGCCAGAGTCGGTTCCCCCTTCACACTGACTTTGCCCGAAGGAACGGGTGATGGAGTACTTGAGTATACGGCATCGAATCTGCCGGAGGGGCTCCACTTTTACGAGACATCACGAATGGTGACCGGCACTCCCACGATGGCCGGGAACAAGGTTGTAGCCTACAAGGTAGCCGACGAAGACGAGGAGGAGGCGAGCACTACCTTTACAATCAACGTCGGCGGGAACAGCACGCCGCAGCTGGATGACCTGTCAGCTGTCACCTACACGGCGAAAGTTGGGTTGCCATTTACAAAGACGCTGCC
>VXOE01000202.1:3190-11845 GCA_009840225.1 Caldilineaceae bacterium SB0662_bin_25
TGTCAGCTGTCACCTACACGGCGAAAGTTGGGTTGCCATTTACAAAGACGCTGCCCTTAGCCAGCGGCGGCGACGGCGATCTGGATTACGATGCGACCAGCCTGCCCCCCGGTCTCTCCTTCGTCAAATCCACTCGCACAATTACAGGAACACCGACAACTGCCAACAAATACGAAGTCACCTACACAGCCACGGATGAGGATGAAGATGTCGCTTCCCAGAATTTCTTCATCGAAGTATTCGCGATGCCTTCTTTGCGGGTGGTACCGAATTTCATGGCAACGAAGGACGAGGTATTCACACTGGAGCTGACCGCAGTCTCAGGCGGAAAGGAACCATTCGACTATGATGCGACACCTCTGCCTACGGGCCTGTCCTTTGTGGAATCATCGCTGACGATTACAGGTACCCCGACTCAGGTTGAAGTGGTCCAGGTTACTTTCTCCGTCGAAGACACGGACGGAGACACCGCCAGCCGGCAATTCACGATTTCCGTTAGTGAGGGGGACACGGAACCTACGTTTGCCTTCGAGATCCCCGATTACGACCTTCGAGTCGGGAGTCCGTTTGCAGTGACTCTCCCAGGCGCGATCGGAGGAAACTCTCCCTACACCTATACGATTTCAGAACTTCCTGATACGCTTGTCTTCATTACAGAAACACGTCAGCTCACAGGCACACCCGGTGCTAGTGAGACGGGGTCACACAACATTACCTATACCGCGACGGACCGGGATCTCGACCAGGTATCGCAGACGTTCGAGCTCGATATCGCGGCAGACAAAACGCCCTCCGAACCGTCCATAAACGACATGCACCTCAAAGTCGACAGAAGTCTGTGGGCGGAAATGCCGGAGGGCGCCAACGGAGACCCACCGTACACCTATGCGATCACGACTCTTCCGTCCGGACTGAACTTCAATCGCACCACGCGGATTCTGTCTGGCAGGCCCAACTCAGCCGGCTCCATGGCGGTTACGTACACGGTTCTTGACGACGACGGCGACTCGGCCGCTAAGAATTTCACGATCAACGTCTACGCGCTACCCGATCTGTTCGGAATCTCCAATCAGTCAGGTATGAAGGACGAGCTCTTAACCCTTCAACTTCCTGCCGCCACTGGCGGCAGGGCCCCCCTCCGATACGCAGTAACCGGTCTGCCTTCCGAGCTGCAATTCAATACAAGCACGCTTGTAATCACCGGAACACCTGCCCAGGTGGAAGTTATCAACGTCAACTACACGGTAACGGACAGAGACAACGATCAGGATAGCGTCACCTTTAAGATTACCGTGACTGATCTGGACCAGAGCCAGGTCGGAAACAGTAACGGCAACAACAATAACGGAAACAATAACGGAAACAATAACAACGGCAACAACAACGGAAACAATAACAACGGCAATAACGGAGGAAGCCAGGGCGGCGCCAACCCGCAAAACACGCAACCACTGACGGTCGTTGACGTTATCGGTTACAGCGCGACAGTAGATGAACTCTTCACGCAGCAGTTGCCCTTCGCTAGCGGAGGCACACTGCCTTACGCCTATAGTGTCACGACCCTACCCCCCGGCCTGGACTTCATATTGATAAAGCGCACAATAACGGGAACACCCACTGTCACGGGGACGACAGTCGTCACCTACACCGTAACCGACAGCGGCTTTGTTTCCGCTAGCGATGCCTTCACCATAACCGTCAGTGGCAACGGCCAGGGCGGCAGCAACCAGGGCAGCAGTAACCAGGGACGAGGCAACCAGGGGAGCAACAACCAGGGCGACGGCAATCAGGGCAATAGCCAAGACGGAAACAACCAGGGCGGCGGCAATCAGGGCAACAACCAGGGTGGCAACAAAGGAGGCGGTAACCAGGGCGGTGGCTCAAACACTAAGAAAAACTCCGGAAGCTCAGGAAACTCGAACAACCAGAAAAAGTATGTTCCCCCCGCCTCGTCTCCCCCACCGTCGCAACAGCAACAATGGTCGCCTTCTCCCGTTCCGGTAGCGGTTACATTACCCTCCTGGCTGAACGTACGCAGAGGACCGGGGCGCGACTACGAGGTAATCACGACAGTGCCTCAAGGGACCCGTGGCAACATTTATGGCAGGGATCCTGCTGACGCATGGTTCCAGGTCCAGATTGCTGACGTCAGCAACCTGGTGTGGGTCTGCCAGAACCTTACCAGGGTCGAAGGCGCACTGGATGGCGTTCGATTCCTCTCTCGTTGGGAAATCGATATCATTCCGAAGTCGGTCGACGGCCCCCTGGCAACGACTACACCGGCAATTATGAACGTGCGCGCTGGACCGGGGCTTAACTACGAAATCTTGACATCAGTTCCCAAAGGGACGGAGGCTACAATCATTGGCATCGGCCCTTACGCAGAGTGGTATATGGTCAGACTGGAAAATCTAGATAGGCCTGCCTGGATCTACGCAAGTCTGACCACTGTTACAGGTTTCCTTGGAGGCGTCAAACAGTATACGTTAGCAGAAGTGGACGGATACACCTTCGCAGACGTGGACGAACCTGATACGTGCAGCGCCAACCCGGTCGCGGTCACCATCCCCGCTATCCTGAACGTTCGCAGGGGTCCGGGAACAGAATACGAGATCCTTACTACGGTTGTGGCAGGTACGAGGGCAGAGATTGTCGGAATCGACCCGCAAGACGAATGGCTCCTGGTGGAGCTGGACAGCTTGGTCGAACCAGCCTGGATCTATCGAGAGCTGACGACGGTTGTCGGCTCACTTGCTGGCGTTAGGCGGATCGGCTCTGGGCAGGCGACTCAGCCCAACACACCCACAAATGTCGATCGACCAATCGCGGTCACCTATCCTGCCTTGGCAAATGTCCGTGTAGGCCCGGACCTGACTTACGCTATCCTGAAGGCTGTTCCCCAAGGTACTCGTGCTAGCGTTCTTGGGCTCAGCCCCGACGAAAACTGGTATCTGGTCGAAATCGACGGACTGAGTCAGTTGGGCTGGATCCGCGAGGATCTCACTGTTCTGGTCGGAAATCTCAACAGCGTAAAGCGCATTACCGCCACTGAAATCGCGATGCTGCCAGTTGCCATCGTGGACACGCCCATACTCAACGTTCGGTCGGGTCCGGGCACTGGCTTCGCCACAGTGACTACCATCTCACAGGGAACGTGGGCTCAGATTATCGGTGTCAATCCGGGGGCCGACTGGTTCCAGGTAGAGCTGTATGGCGTAACAGGTCAGGCATGGGTCTTCCGCAACCTTACCAATCTTGCCGGACTGCTTGCCGGAGTGACACAGATCTCTCCAAGCGCACTCTCGGCAGCGACGGAGGGCGACCCAGCCTTACAGGAGACCACGATTCTGGAATCAGCTTCTACCGTGGAGGCGGACGCTACCCAGCAGATCACGGTGAATTCAATTACGGTTGAGATTTCCCTGCCTTCGAACGGTAACATCGATCTCGAGGTCAGTTGGACCGATGCCGGCGCCTGTACGGAACTCTACAACATCTACTACAGGTCAAGTGCTGCCTCGTCAACCTACTTCTCGCTGGAGACCGCCGTCATCGCATCCAGCGCGCAGTCCAAGAGCCTGAGCTTCCTCACTCTGCCCGATAACAGCCTGATTTCCGCTTGGTGCGGCGAGAAAAGTTCCGGGAGGCAGATCGCCGAAGTCCAAATCGACGCCGGTGTCGAAGGCACATACAGTTCCTTGCCCTCGCAGCCGGAGGCTGATGCGGTTGCCGCGGCATCAAGTGTCGAACTGTCAAACTAGGGTTGGTTGACAGTTCCTTCCAACCGGGCAGCCCACCGTAGGGGCACCACTTGTGGGTGCCCTCGTGAATCTTTGTCTCTCCCTTGGATTGACAACACGATGGGCCGGCAAATTCCAGGTCGGACAAACGTCAAAAACTCCTGGTCTTCCCGGGCAGGCCAATTGATTCTGGGGCTCTACCTCATACAGCAAGGCACTGGACCGATTTCCTGATGGCTGGCCGATTGTGAGACCAGCATTGAAGCGCGTCAAACCGGAATCGCAATTCCAAATGGACAACGCGGCGATCAGGGTCCTCAGGGTCCATCTTGCCTTAGGACTCCCTTACTAATCGCCATCTTCTCCAAGGCGCGTACCTTCAGGGACTTCGGTATCGCTCTCAAAGTCGAGCCTGAATCCATCGGGGTCGGCCAGCGAAGTCAACCACATGCCGTTGCTGACAAAGGGTCGCGTTGCATCGAGTCCACGCGCTTTGAACTGGTCGTAGAGCTGCAACGCGTCATCGCAAATGAAAACAATTGTGACACCCTCTCCCACTTCCCCCGACGGCGTCCACGAGTCGTGACCCGAAGTAGGGAACTGTTGCAGCATCAACGCCGCCTTTCCTAAAGTCAGCCAGCACCAGCGCAGCTGCCCGTCCGGCTCCCACTTCTGCGTGATCTCGCATCCCAATCCGTCCACATAGAATCGAATCGACGCTTTCATATCCGAAACCTTGAGAAAGGGCACTGCCTGCTTCACGTTCATAAAACTGATCTCTCCACCTAACTCCCGAAATTGCGAAAAGTCAAGCACTGACGCCGGGAGCAAGAGTATTCCTAACCTGACTTCCCAATCTACCAGTTCGTATACGACCCATCGCGACGCCGCAAATGGGGAGCCTCCCAGAAACGAAACGCCTCCGCCTGCGCCCGTTCCTCATTGAACTCAACACCCAGGCCGGGACCGTCAGGCACAACATAATAGTAACCGTCCAGCTCCGGCTGCTCCGGGAACCAGTCTTCGTCATAGAACCTGCCTTCCTCCGTCGGTGAGACCCGCACCTCAAGCCAGGCAAAGTTGGGCACGGCCGCCGCTAGGTGGACCGTCGCCGCACTGCAAATCGGGCCGAGCGGATTGTGAGGCATCAAATCGATGTAGTGCGCCTCCGCCATCGCCGCCACCTTGACCGCCTCGGTCAATCCTCCAACGTTGCACACGTCGATGCGCGCGAACTGAGTAATGCCCCGCTCAATGTAGGGCAGGAACTGCCACTTGCTGGAAAACTCCTCTCCAATCGCAAAGGGAACGTCGGTCATGCTCCGTAGCGCTTCGTATGCCTCGGGCGTCTCATCACGGATCGGCTCTTCCAGAAAATCAAGCGTCCCGGATGGCATGCGCTGGCAGAACGAGGCCGCCTCGGCCACGCTCAAACGGTGGTGGTAGTCGATTCCCATGACCGGTTCGGGCCCGATCGCCTCGCGTACGGCAGTCAGCCACTGCGCCGTAATCCCCAGCGATTCGCGCGGTTCAAAAATATAGTCAGGCTCTCCCTCATCGCTTGCGGCGCTGCGACCGGCTCGGATGGCGGGCCAGCCCAAATCCACCAGCAACTGGACATTCTCGATCAACTCCTCTTTCGTCGATCCTCCTGTAGAAGCGAAGCAGGGAACCAACTCCCGCTGCTTCCCTCCCAACAGCTGATACACCGGAACATTGAGCGCCTTGCCCGCAATGTCGTAGAGAGCAATGTC
This sequence comes from Caldilineaceae bacterium SB0662_bin_25, assembly GCA_009840225.1. Taxonomy (GTDB): domain Bacteria; phylum Chloroflexota; class Anaerolineae; order Caldilineales; family Caldilineaceae; genus Bin5. The sequence continues at coordinate 8,685 of VXOE01000202.1, forward strand.
AATCGCCGAAATAGCCGCTGTCAGAACGCGGCCGCCTTCGAAATACTGGCTCCGGTACATCTCCTGCCACAACGCCCCCATACGCAACGGATCGCGGCCGATCAGAAACTCCCGATAATGGTTCACCGCACCGGTCACAGCCAGTTCGCGGCCTGACAGGCCCGCCTCTCCCCAACCATGGAGACCCTCGTCAGTCTCAACCTTCACGATCATCTGATTGCGTTGTCCCACCCACGCCGGATAGGTCTTGATGTCGGTTATTTTCATGGCTTCTTCCCAATTCTCCCTTTTATCCCGGCAGGTAAGGGTTGAGTTAAACCCGATCCAAATGTCCCTTTTAGGCGAATTCCTGATACGTCCTCCTTGGCCGCAACTGGCAAGTAAGGAGGAAACACTCTCCCTCCGTCGTTCTGGAACCGTGGAGTCGCCGACCTGAATGGAGGCTACCCTTCGATCGCAGACCGCAGACTGTGCGCCTCTTCCTCTGAGAGTGCTCTGCTGCCTGCGTCGGCATTCGTTCGCGCCTGCTCGGCTGACTTGGCCCCGGGAATCGACACCGAAACAGCAGGATGACTGAATGTATAGCGAATCGCAGCCTGAACCATCTCACTGCCAGTAGATACAACCTCACTTAGCCGGCCGACCTGCGCAGCGCGGGCCTCGAACTGCTCCCGCTGAGCGCCGCCTTCGTTCCAGCTCGCCCTGACAGTATCCGTAAACACCGCCCCCTTCGCGTAGCGGCCGGACAACACGCCTTTAGCCAGGGGACCTCGAACCATCACGGCAATGCCGTGCTCCTCGCAGTAGGGCAGAAACGCCTCCTCGGGCTCGCGGTTCAGCAGAGAGTAGTCCACCTGTACAACACTGCATGTTCCTTCGCGATTGAATCGCTTGAGAACGTCCAGGTCGTTGGTCGAGATTCCGTAAACGCGCAGGCACCCTTCCTCCTTCAGGGCCTCAAATCCCTCCAAATAGACGGTCGGATCGTCCAGATTCCCTTTGTGGCACAGGATCACGTCCACCCAGTCGGTGCGCAGCCGGCCCAGAATTGCGTGGCCGGAAATCCGTATCGAATCCACACTGTTCTTGGGAATCTCTCCCCCCGTGCGTTGGGCCCAGTTTCCGATCTTGCTGACCAGGATTACGTTGTGCCGGATGCCGGTCAAGGCCCGGCCTACCCGCATCTCCGACAGACCGTTGGGAATGCCGTAGGACTCAGCCACATCGAAAAGTGTCATGCCCGCGTCGTATGCTGCCCGCACGGTTGACCAGGCTGTGACGTCATCAATATCCCCCCACTGATTGCCGATATTCCACGCGCCCAACCCGACCGCAGAGACGGGCCAGCCGAGCTTTCCGAACCTCTTTGTTAGCATTTTGGCAACTCCTTGCAATTGTGAACGAAAGCAAAATGTGAAGCCCTCACATCCCGCCAATTGCCCGAATTGTGTTCCATCGCGCAATAAATGGCAAAAGGAAGCATGGGATGAGTTCCGGCGCAAGAGGACTTCAACCAGGTTGAAGCGTCAGTTCCTGCCCGTGTTCGGTACGGGTATCCATGAGTTCAGTCCAAAATATTTGGCAAAGGGCCCAAATATATTTGCAAATATGTTTGACACGGGCAAATTTATTTGCTACAATGCATCATTAAGAGAGGAGAAGACAATGCGCAAAGTATTGGAAGAATGTCCTTCGTGTGGAGGTGATATCGAAATATCGCGCCTTTCGTGCACGCTCTGTGACACGGAAGTTACCGGTCGCTTCGCCCCGTGTGCATTCTGTCGCCTCTCTCCTGAGACGGCCCAGTTCCTTGAACTCTTTGTCAAGAGTCGCGGCAACGTAAAGGAGATGGAACGTGAGCTTGGCATCTCCTATTGGATAATACGCAGTCGCATCAACGACCTGATCAAGGAATTGGGTTTCGAAACAAACGACGAGGAAGATCTTGGCAGAAAGCGGCAGGATATCTTGGCGAGGGTAAATCAAGGCGAGATTTCCGCAGGAGAAGCCGCGGATCTGATGAGGCGGCTCCAGTGAAAAGCATCACCTGGGACGGGCCGATATCGCGGCTGTTTGGCGTAAGCTCAAGGTTTTCTATGAGTGGCAACACCATTGTCCAAAATTCCCTTAGTTGGAAGAGGAGACAAAAAAGTGGTACAGGAACGATTGGCCGTCCTCAAAATGTTGGAAGATGGAAAAATTACCTTGGAAGAAGCCTCTGATCTTCTCCGGGTAATCGAGCAGCCCGACCCGCAAGAAGGACCCGATCTTGGCGAGACGCCGTCTCGGCAACCGTCGAACCAACCGCCAGCTGACCTCTCTCACACCGAAATGGATCAAGAGGGCTTCACTGGACTCGACCTGGCCAAGTTGACAGAGATGAGAATCCACCGAGTGACGCCCGCGTTTATTCAGGAGTTGCGCCAACTGGGTATCCCAGGCCTTTCCATCGACAAACTCGTCGCAATGCGAATCCACGGCGTGAAGCCGGACTTTGTCCGTGAAATCCGTTCCGCTGGGCTCGACCCCTCGGTCGACCAGTTGATTCAAATGAGGATCCACGGAGTCTCACCTGAATTCCTGGCCGAATTCCATGCTCTGGGCTTCACGCAGTTGGACGTGCCCCAACTGATTCAAATGCGTATTCATGGTGTAACGCCCGATTTCTACGTGCAGTTGGAGTCACTGAGCATCAAAGACCTCACCGTGGACCGGCTCATCCAAATGCGCATTCATGGAGCCACGCCTGACTACGTACGCGAGATTCAGGCATTGGGACTCTCTGAGCTGAACTCAGGTAAACTGATCGAAATGCGAATTCACGGCGTAACCGCCGACTACGTGCGGCAGAAAGAAGCCTCAAGTCTGGATGACCTCACCCTGGATCGCCTGATCGAACCACGCAGTGGATCAGCACACTCCAGCCAAACGAGGACTATGAACGAACAGGCTTAGCCCCCCAGTCGTTCCCGCAAGGTCACCCGCTCCTGTTCCCTCGCACGACCCTGCAAGCATCCGCCATAAGCCACACCATGATTGCCTCAGCCCCTAACCCTTGGCCCCTAACCCCTGGCCCCAGCTTTTCTGGGCGGTGGGGGCGTTTTGTGCCGCGCCGTCTGGGGGGGTTTGAAAAATACGGGCCCCCGACCGAGGTCGGGAAT
>VXOE01000269.1 GCA_009840225.1 Caldilineaceae bacterium SB0662_bin_25
TTCTTTTATTAATGCCCCGCCGCCCACCCTGCTCTAGCTCCTATCTCCTGGCGCCAGGTTTTAATGATCAATATATATGTGTGGGGGACTCTTGGGGGGTCTGCTACTGCGAACGAAAAGGCCAGTGGTCTGGGGCCACTGGCCTTTCAGATCCTACGCCGCTATTCTTTCTCGAATCCGCTGTCGCTGAATTTCAGGGTGCGGCTGTTCTCGTTGACGATGCGGACCACGTCGTCGGGGGCGCCGTCGGGGATTTCGGCTTCTATCTCCAGGGTCAGGCGTACTCGGGCGCCGGTGAGACCGGACAGGTGTGAGATCACTTCGTCGGCGATCTGGCTGGCGTCGCGGCCGGCGCGGGTTGGGTCCAAGTGGACTGAGCCGTGGTAGCGCTTTGCCTTGGCCGGAGGGGATGGCAGCGGGGGAGTAATCGGAGGAAGATCCGGCTTTGGACCGGGAAATGGCGGATCATCAGGACGCTGAGGCGGTGGGTCGACAACAGTCTCTGCGTCCATTTGGTGCTGTGCGACGTCCGGCTTCACCAGGAGACCGGCAGAGGTCTCATTGATGAACAGGCCCTGCCCGGCGCGCAGGCCGGGATAGCGTTCCTTGTCTTCGTCGTACCCGTCGCCAAAGGCAAACGAGTCCTGCGTCCAGGTCAACAGGGACACGCCGTCGGTGATGGCGCCGAGGAGGACGTTTGGCTGTTGGAGGCGCGGCAGGTAGATGTAGCGGGCGAAGTCGTCTACCAGCTGGCGTACTGAGACGTGGTCGCCACGCCAGAGGGGTACGCGGTCCAGCTCCATGCGGAGTCGCGTGCCGGCCATGGACGTTACGAGCATTTCGTCGTTGAGGAGGCGGCGGCTGGCCTGCTGTGCGAGCGGGCCTGAGCCGCGCAGGCGGATTTTCTGCCAGTCCACGGGAGCCTGGGGCGTCTTTTGGCTGGGTACGAGAAGCCATTGGAAGGTCTCGCCGATGCGGGCGTTGACGGTACCGTCGGCTGATTCGGCCTGCTGTTCGGCCTGGCGTACCTGGTGCGGCGGCAGGTCGAGTGACTCGCGGTCGTCGAGAATTGAGCGCCAAGCCAGGAAGCGTCTGGCAGCCTGGTCGAGGTCCTGATGCCGTGCTTCGTCGGGGGCCAGGAAGAGGAGCGCGTTGCGGAAGAGGCGGGGCACGGTGCCCCTGGACTCAAGGATGGCGCTGGCGGCGTCGAGCGCGGGGCTGGCCTCGGCGCCGCTGGTGTGGGTGGCCTGGACGCCGAGGACGACCAGCCCTACTTCCATGTCATCCTGAACGTCCTGACCGGCATCGGGGAAGAGGTGAAGGCGCTTGAATTCGCCTTTCGTTTTCAGATCGTCGCGCAGCCGCCTTTCGATTTCGCGTTCGACCTTGTGGGGGTCGCGGCGCAGCTCTTCGGCGCGGTCGGCGGCGAGGTTGATGACGGTCGGCTGGGTTGAGTACCAGTAGCGGGTGCCGTCGCGGTAGAGGTAGGTGGCGCTGTCGGCAAGGCGACGGAGGGCGTCGCCGAAGTCGGAGACGCTTTCGCCGGGCATGGCGCAGCCGAGCTTGATGCGGCGTTCTTCCAGTCCCTGATTGGCGGCGGCCTGCATGGGCGCGGAGCCGAGGAAGACGGTGCGGGCGACGCGGCGGCAGGCGTTGTGGCGGCCGAGATTGGTGATTGTTCCGTCGAGCTGGACGGGCCGCGAACCTGAGCCGTCGATGTCGCGTTCGATGACGGGAACCCAGTTGGCGGGGAGGTAGCGGGTCATTTCGAACTGCACGCGGCCGTCGTCCAGGGGGATGCTGGCGGGGAGGATGAGCGGATTGCGATCGACGGACTCCCAGAGGGTATGGATGACGGCGGCCATGAGGCGGAGCACGCCGCGGGTGCGCTGGAAGCTGGGGAGGGTGGACCAGTCGGAATAGAGGCGTTCGAAGACTTCGGGATGGATGGGGTAGGCCTCGCGCATGCGCTTTTCGTAGTCGGCTTCTTTGGTTGCGGCTGGAAAGTCCTCGGGTTTGGAACGGTAGAGGTCGAGGAAGGCGCGGGCGACGTTGTCGCGGGTGGTGTAGCTGACGCCTGAAATCTGCTGGAAGAGGCGGCGGCGGACGATCTCGAAGCTCTCGTCGGCACTGGCGGGGCGCCAGGAGGAGTCGACGCGGCCGATCACATTGCCGAGGCGGGCGAGGGCTTCGCGCCCGCGCAGGCCGCCGACCTCGATGTCGTCGGTTGCGGTGCGGTCGCTGGGCCGGTCGGAGGCGGGCAGGCTGATGACGAGGAGGCAGTTGGGGGGCAGCTTGGCCGATTCGGAGAGGGCCTGGGCAAAGGTGAACTGGGTCTCGAAGGAGCCGGCGGGCAGGTCGCTCTCGTCGTGGAGCTGGCGGGCGTAGGCGACCCACTCGTCGATGAGGATGAGGGCGGGGCCGTAGTCGGTGAGCAGCTGGCGGAGGGCGTCGCCGGGGTTGGTGGCTTTTTCGTCGTCGGCGCGTATGCGGTCGTAGGCGGCGCGGGCCTCTTTCAGGCCGCCGGCGGCGTGGCCCAGCTGCCAGGCGAGTTCGCCCCATAGTGTGCATACCTGCGTACCGTCGGGCTTGGTGACTGGGTTGCCGGGGGAGATGCGGTTGCCTACGAGGACGACGCGGTTGACATGCGGCAGTTCGTTCACTGCGGCGGTTTGCATGATGTCGTCGATGCCGTCCAACTGGCCGGGTTGCGCGCCGGAGAAGAGGTGATAGAGGGCGAGCATGGAGTGCGTCTTGCCGCCGCCGAAGTTGGTCTGCAGCTGGACGACGGGTTCGCCGCCCTGGCCGCTGAGGCGGCGCAGTCCGTTGGCAAGGAGGCCGCTGAGGCTTTGGGTCAGGTAGGTGCGGCGGAAGAATTCGGTTGGGTTGCGGTATTCGGGGGAGCCCTCGCCGAGGTGCACTTGCCAGAGGTCAGCGGCAAACTCGGCCTGTTGGTAGTGACCGCTGGCGACGTCGGGGTGGGGGTTGACTACTTCGCGCCAAGCGGGAAGGCCGGTTGTGGCGGTCGTGGTGGCGGGTGCTGGGGTGCGGCGGCGCTGGCTGCGGGCCTGTTCCTCGAAGCGCAGGCGTTGCAGCTCACTCTTCATTTTTTCGACTTGGGGGGCCTGGTTGGAGGAGACTGCAGTCAACAGGCGCTGTGCGGAGTCGAGCATCCGGATTGTATCATCGCCGGAGAACCGTTCCTGGTGTGCCCACGCATTGCGGTACTCCCGCAGTTCGCTAACGAGACTGCGTTCCAAGCGGCCCAAGGTCAAGGAGAAAACGTCGTTCCACGACACCCACATCACGCGCAAGAGGTCGGTGACATCCATGTGATGGAAGGGCTTGGTCGGCTCGGTGTGGGAGAAGATGCGTCTCTGGTCATGGGGTCTGTCAAAGATCCGTTCCAGTTCCGTCTTGGCGCGTCCTTTATAGCGGGCGACAAACTCGCGCGACACATAGGGCGCCAAGCCTGTCTTTAAGAGTTCCAGAGCGAGGCCGACGCGTTCTCGATTGGTAGTTGCCATTGGGCATTCTCGCTTACGACATTTCTTTGAACAGTTCTCGCAGCCAGTTTACGAAGGTAGTGGTGTTTGATGCGTTGGCGTCCAGGTCCCCGGCCCTGATCGACAAGCCGATGGGGCGGGGAGACTCTCTAGTCGCCAGCCAGGCGTGGACCTTGGCTCGCTGGATTTTGCCGGGCGCAAACTTACGATCATCGGGTGGAATGCCGTCGATGAAGGCTTGGGCCCGCGGCCATACCGGATCGCCGGACGGAATCATGCTGCCGACGAAGTCTTCGAGTTCTCCGGTTGAGCGGTTGTCGGGCATCAGCCAGATGCCGATGCGCAGCCTGCCATCAATGATGGTCCCGCCCGGCTCAGGTTGAGCAGGCAAGTCGGGTAGGTCGAAGTGGTCTTCCTGCCGTAATCTGTTCAGCCTGTCGGTCACGGCTTGCCAACTGGCGTTCGGGTCATCGTTTGCGTCCAATACGACACCCATGACAGTGCGTCCGGGGGTTCTGGCTTCCAGTACGATTGAGTCAAGCAGCGTATCTTTGCCTTCCTTCTCGATAATCCAGAAATTCTGCTCCAATCCACTGCGCTCACTCAGATGAATAACGACGTGCTTGTCATCCGGCCCTTCAACAAGCAACACACGAGGTTGCGTGTCGGATTCTTGCATAACCTTACCTGACCTCAATGCGTTGATCGGCTGCTATCTTGAGATCGTCTTCGGAGTAGCGGACGGCGCGCAGGCCGTCTTCTTCCTTTTCGAGGCGTACCAGGACGCCCTCGACGTTCTCATTTTCTACGGCCGCTTGGGCGAAGCCGCGGACGCAGTCCCAACTGTGGGTCGTGGCGAAGACTTGCACGTTATTTTCGTGGGCCGTCTGTAGCACCATGCGCCAGTAATTTCGCTGCACGGAGTGGTGAACGCCGTTCTCGGCTTCGTCAATGAGGAGGAAACCATCGCGGCTATTGGCGAGCGCCAAGGCGACGCCGAATAGCCGTATCGCGCCTTCGCCGAGGCTTCGCAACGGTACTGGACGCTTATGGCTCTTGAGCCTGACGAGGCCCCGCAGCCTGTCGCCCCCGTTCTCGCGTACGTCGTCGCCGATCATGCCGACGCGGCTGACGTCAAGGCCGCAAGTCAACCCAATTGACCGCGCTATCCTCTCCTCGTCATCGGTCAGGGCGACCTTGTTCCACATACGCGCCATGTCGGACCGCGCCAGCGCGCCCGGGCCAACGAGTTCACACTCTATTTCCGGAAGCAACTCTTCAACGCTCGACGCGCTCCCACCATAGGCAAGCGGTATGAGAAAGTAGCCGTGCCCCTGGCAATCGACCTTAAACAGTGGCAGACCGTCTTCCAAAAGGCGATGCAGGAGTGTATGCGACATATGAGAAAATGCAGGATCCTCATAGTCGGGGACAGTTGCTCTGATCCTAAGCTGCCCCGCCTCTTCTCTTGGGCCGATCGACACGGGCGCTTCCTCGCGAATGCTGCGCTCATAGAACAACGCCGACCAGTTGAAGTGAACTGTTCCATCTTCGCGAGGATCACTGGGGGTAGTGATCTCGTCGTGAACATCCAAGACGCGGGCCAGCGCTTGATGTCGCCCGCGCGCTGCGTAGACCCGGATGGCGTCCAGCGCGGTCGTCTTGCCCACGCCGTTGCGCCCCGCCAGCAGCGTCACCCGCCCCAGACGCGGGATCGACAGTTTCCTGATGCCGCGGAAGTTCTCGATGTAGAGATCAGGGAGCGGAAGGCCGCTGTCGTTGTGTGTGTCGTCCATATCTTCACTACTCCACAGAAGAGAGAGGAGCAGACTTCATTTTGCGCTCTGATCCACGTTGATATCACGCCTTTGGAACTCTGCCACTACAGAATCGTGCGTGGCACGGGCCTGCGACTCTGCGCGGACCGCGTCCGCTTCGGTAGCCTGGGGCCACTCGCCGGGATATCTGGCTTCCACGGCCCACTGGTTCAGTTGAGTCAGGTCTGGATGATCAACCCGAACGGGCCAACTGTCCGGCAACAGATTGCGCAGGGCGTTCAGGTCATGCGTATAGGGAAAGTCAATTTCCTCCAGCACGAGAGCCGCTTTCAGCGCCTTCTCCGCGGCTTGCTGAGAGAGCCAGCAGACGTGACGCGGGGCGGGCGAACGGTCCGCCAGCAGGCGCTGAGCGACATCGAGATCCTCTGCGGAGAACTGCAGCCATCGTTGGGCCTCTTGCACGACGAGTTCAGCGTCGTTCATACACGACCTTCCCCTCGCGCAGCGCGGCGCGAAGGACAGTTCCAATGATGTGGCCGCGGCGGGCAATCTCATCCGGTGTCGTCACGATGATATCTTTGCTGACCGGCAGGTCGCTAAGCACGCGGCCCATCTCGACCGCGGCATGGCGTTTGTCCGCTACCTCTTCCATAACGACGAGCAGGTCGACGTCGCTCCAGCGGTTGTCCGTGCCGCGTGCCCGCGAGCCGAAAAGCAGGATGCGCGCGGGGTGGAAGCGTGCGACGATGCGGTCTACCATCGTATCAACGACTGTCTCGTTGCTGGTCACCGTGGGCCCCCGGCCTCGCTGAGCAATGTTGCCTGCTCCGCCTGCGGGCGTTCGCGGGCGAGGCGGGCGATCTCCGGCCAGCTTTGTACGAGGGCATTATACCCTAAGGCTTCCTGGGCGCGGTTCTTCTGTTCGCAGATGCGGTAGAGGCGGTAGGCGAGTTCGCGTGCGGACTCGGCGTCGGCGGGGAGCTTGGCGAGCAGTTCGGCGGCGCCTGGCTCGCCGGACTGGTTGTGTACGCGGATGAGATGATGGACCATTTCCCAGACAGTGCGGCGGGTGTCGGTTTCGGGGTCCCAGTCGTCGGGGAGTTCATCGGGGCGGAGGAGGCGGACTTTGCCGCCGCCGGCGTCGAGGATTCCGGCCTCGATCATGCCGTCGACGCTGGTGTTCTTGGCCTTGGAGAGGGTCTCGGCGACTCCGAAGTCGCCCTGGTTGAAGCCGGCCTGTTCGAACCAGGCGACGGCCCAGCGGGTGTCGGCGTCGAAGTCGCCTTCTTGTTCTGCCAGAGCTTCTTCCAGCGTTTGGTTGATGAGCGAGAGGGCTTCACGTACTGAAAGAGGCTGGCCGCTGACGTCGAGAACGCGGGCGTAGCGACTGAAGACGGCCATTCCGGGGCCTATGGCGGCCTGGGCGAGGTCCACGGGCGCTATGTTGCCGGCTTGCATCATTCGAAGGGCGACGGGCAACTCGTCCTTGAGCGCGTCGACGAATTCGCGGCGGGTGGCTATTTGTGCATAGGTAGAGCGTTTCCTACATACGAGAACGATGCTGGAGGCAAGGGCGTTTGTGCCAATGGCTAACGAACGCGCGCCTCTTTCTGTCCGAACTGGCCAAGTGCCAGTAATTGCGAGACCGACACTGATTGCTGCATCGAGAAACGTCTCCCACCCTGTGCTGCTGATACCTTCTCCCTTCTTCTCGGCTTGTTTGAAGGCGTAGTAGATAGTGATAGGCATTATAGGATGGGAGCGTTCGGCGAGCTGTTGCATTGCCTGCGTCATACCGTGAAGGAAAAAAGTTTCTGCTTCCTGTTTACTTCCGTGGCGATACGGTGTGGCAACCATCTCCTCGGCCTTGGGCGTGGCAAGCGTAGCAAAAAGATTGGGGAAGGGATCTCTCAACATTTTTCTCAGCCACACGTAAAAGAAATCCGAGAGATCGGCGTAACCAACATTGTCATAGTATGGAGGATCCGTAGAAAGAACTGGTTGCAAAGAATTAGTCTGCCCTGCACTTAAGCTGTTGGATAGAGTTGCATCAGCTTGGAATGACCTGCCGGCCTGCCCGCTGTCAGGCAATGTCTGAATTGACTTAACAACCCAGTCAACCTGGGCCATCCAATTTTGAGTCGACATGGAAAACACGTTCACTTCGGCATAGTCCCACATCATTGGAATAGCCTGTCGAGAGAAAATTCCGGCGACAAAGTCGCCGGAATTCTGCCACCGCGCGAGACTAGAACAACTGTTCGAGTTCCGACTGTTGACGAAAGCCAAATAGGCGCCTACCGCCTCGGCATACGCAGTTGCCCCGGTGCCGCCATCACGCAGGGGAACGCCATCGTCCGGCAGGCCGGCGGCTACTGCGTCGAGGCGGATGCGTTCATGGGCTTCGCTTACCAGGTCGGAGAAAGTGGTCAGCGCTACCAACTGGCGGTCGGTGAATAGGTCGGCGAAGGTAGTTAACCCATATGGAGGGCACCAGATGTTTCGGGGATCATGAGGAAGATCCTGTCGGGGTTCCCAGTCTGGCTTCGCTCTGTGCGCTGTGTCCTCGTGCTCCGCCGTCGGAGCCACATACACACGCCCCTTTTCACCTTCAGCAATGATTGCCATCATTTTGGCCCCCATGCGCCCCGCTGTGCCTTCGGCCTTTAGGTAATCAGGTGACATTGGCACACCTGACATCAGACATTGGAAATTCGCACCACGGGTCAACTTCGTGCCCTTCTGGGCCGACTCCGGAAGAGTTCCTGCGTTAACAGCAAACCTATACCCGCCATCCTCTATGACTGGCTCGACGTAGGCCTCCCTGCCCTTCTTTTTGGAAAGGATGAAGGTGGAGGCCAGAGGAACATCGACGTCGGCGAAGGCAGGATTGGGGCTGCGGACGGTGCGGGCCCATATCCAAGCGATGACGGTTAGTTTTCGCCCAACGTAGCGTTTCAAATCAGAGCGCTCCGCGGCCATCTCCTCGGTGACCTCGATCTTGGGATAGAGATGGCCGATGCTTTTCTCGGCCTCGTCGCGCATCCATTTGCCGTAGTAGCGCACGTCTTCGGCGAGGCCGGCGGCACCTTTCCAGGCCGCGCTTATGCCGACCTGGCCGGCGTTGCTCTCAGGGTTGACCGGCGGGCGGCCGGCGAACTTGGGCGGGATTTCGATCATGGCCTTGTTGATGAGGACGGCGACGGGGTTGAGGTCGCTGGCGTAGCTTTCGAGGCCGAGGCGCTGGGCTTCGAGGGGGATGGCGCCGCCGCCGGCGAAGGGGTCGTGGAAGGCGGGCAGTTTTTCCGGGTCGAACAGTTCGGCTGCGCGGGGGTGGTTGCGGTTGTCGGCACAGGTACGGCGCCAACTCTTGCGGATCTCGGCGCGCGCTTTTTCCAGCACGATTTCGTTGGTGGTGTTTTCCCACAGCACCAGTTCCTCGATGATCTCGAAGAGGCGGTCGCGTTCTTTCTTCTGTTCCGCCTCGGTGGGGAACTCTTCGGGCAGGTCGGAGGGGTCGTCGACCAGTTGGGCGAAAAGGACGGCGCGGGCCGCGGCCAGGGGGCGGCGGGCCCACCAGAGGTGCAGGGTGCTGGGGTGGCCGTGGCGGATCGATTTTTCGCGGGCGGAGGCGGCGTTGATGGCGTCGAGCGGGAGGGCGACTTCGATGAGTTTCTTGCGGGTTATGGTGTGATCCACGTTGGTCCTCAATTCCAGGAGGGTGGCCGGGTCAGGACGTAGCCGTCGGGTTTGGTGGCTTGGTTTGGTAGTTGGCTGTCTCTGAAGACGTCACGGCCAGTCGTAAAGGCTGAGAATTCACTCTTGACATTGTATAAGGCATAGGGTAAGTTTTGAACACCCCCCCAACGAGAGTATCGTTGGGCCGACGTCCCTCTTACCGGGGGCGTCTCTTTTTGCCCTTATCAGCGCTCCATCTGCATGAGTTCCGGACAGAGGAAAACGACATTGACTCCGTTCTCCTTCAACGCTTTGCGGTGAACCCACCAACTCCTCCTATCCACGGCATTCAAGACCCGCGGGCCGGTCTCGCTTGCCAGCGCGACGGCGACAAACATGCGGTCGCCCTTATCGAATCTCTCTAGGCGCGGATCATCCGGAAACTCGACGAATCCGCGGTCAGCATGGATGGTTACGGGCACAGTTCGGCAATGTTGTTCATTGGCCTGATTCTCCCAGAGCCACTTGAAGAATGCGTCGCCCAATCCGGGCTGGCCGGAGAAGTTGAGTCCTTTTTGGTATTCTTCGAAGAACAGGCCCTTGTCATCCAAGAGCGTTCGACGCTCCGCCTGAATCTGCTTCAGCGCCTGAATGCAGGCGTCCTCGCACTCCAAATCAGCCTGCTTGGTCTCGCCGTTGGCGACACGGGGGACGTTGGTGTCCACCACAACCTCTTCTTTTCTCATATTCAACCTGCCGCTTGGCGGCGCATTAGAGCCGCTTCGCTCATAGCCGCGATCTCGCCGAACTGGTCGCCGAAGAAATCCTGGGGCCAGTTGGAGATATTGCCAAACAGGTCAATCTCAAGTGAATCAAGTCGGGAGACGCCATCCTCCTCTTTACAGAAATAAAGCCCGACATTATCTTGGGAAAGCTTCTTCTCGGCGATGCGGCGCTGGAGTCGTCGCAACAGATGTTCGCTGTGGCTTTCGACGATGACCTGTACCTTGCGTTTTTCCCAAGCGTCGATAAAGACATCGGCAAGACCAGCTTGCACACTCGGATGCAGGTGGATCTCGGGCTGCTCTAGGATGACCGTTGAGCCTTCCGGCACGTAGAAGCAGAGAACAAGCACAGGCAAGATCTGAGAGACGCCGAAACCAACGTCGGTGAGTAGAACTTCAGCCGCTTTGGGGGACTTTCGTACCCTGACCTCGAACAGACGGCTGCCCTCGGCGACAGGCTCGACGCGGAAATCGTGAATCAGGCCGAGATCTTTCAGCCATTTGGCGACATACGCTTCCAGTGTAAGACGCCGTCTGCCCCGGCCGCGGCCAATCATCTGACCTTGCTGGCGCGCAGCCAGCAGCGCGTCCACTACCGCTTCACCCGTCTCACCCATATCCATCGGCTGCCCGCCGGACCAGGTATAGACCCGTTGAGGGTAGGCGCGTAAGGGACCAAGATAGTAGACATTCTGCAGTTTCTGTTCCAGAACGTACTCGAGACCGGCGAGGAATCCGGCATTCTGATAGTTAGCGCGTACGGAGTCCGGGAACCCGTAGCACTTGACCGGAGCGGTGATGTCCCAGGGTCTGCCCCTATGACGGCGGAATTGAAAGTCAACGTTCTTGATGAAAGTGTCATACTTTCTCCCAGAAGCCCGGCACATTCCAAATTCTGCGTCACCGACACGATAGGACATCTCCTTTACAACCAATTGGTCATGGGATCGCGATTCCTCCATCCGCGCGACCACACGAAATCCGATATCGTTACTACTGGCGACATCTCTGCGCGCATACGTATCGGTTATTCGGAAGGGTTTCTCGGTTCGCCAATCGAGAGAGATGCCAAGAACACTATCTCCCACAAACCTATGCACCACGCTTTCGAAGTCGCCCAGGTCCACGCGCGTCGCGGGCCCGCCAAAATGGAAGACGATGCCGCGATCGGCCGAATCAGCGGTCTGCTTCAGCAGCAGCAGGGCGTGTATCAGGCCGGATTTGCCCGAACTGTTCGCGCCGAAGAAGCCGGTGAACGGCCTAAGCGCGATGTCTTGCGTATCCTGCCAGGATTTGAAATTCTCAAGGTGAAGTCGCGTCAACATTGGACGTTCTCCTCGTTCAACGAACTAGGGGTGCGCTGTTCTTCCGCATACCTCTCCAGGTATCTGTCGGTGTTCCCGCCATTCAGGATGCTATAGACGCGTTCCACTGGAAAGTGGGAGGTGGGCCGTTTCAGGATGAGCAGACCTTGCTCGATTGGCGCAGTCTCGAATCCGTCATTGGCGTCCAAGCCAAAGCGATCGCACAAGTGTTGGGACTTGTGATCCGGCCCTGCTCGGTGATGAGCAAAATGCCTCCAGAGGATACATGTTTTCACAGTATACTTTGGCAGACGGCAGTGCATAAATCTGGTCCGGTCATCATGCTGGTGCCTCTGCGCGCGCCAGGAGTTCGGCGAAGCTGTAGTTGACGCTGGTTACGCCGAAGTCGGGTTCGCGGTGGAAGGGGCGGCGGAGGTAGTGGACGCGGTGGTCGTCGCGGTCGAGGAATTCGACGATGGCGAGGATGTAGGCGTCGGGTTTGTTGAGCGAGTAGAGGATCTCGTTGCGGGTTACGGTGATGGCCGGTGCGCCGGTGACGCGGCCTTTGACTTCGAGGAAGCGGAGGCGGCCGGTGGCGGGATCGCGGCTTTCGATGTCGTAGCCGCGTTTTTCGAATTCGCGGTCGGTGGGTTCGTAGCCCAGGCTGCGTTCGACTTCCATGACGATTCTGCGGGCGCGGGCGGCGGCGGCCTGGGTGTCGGTGGTGGCGGCAGGGGGGCGGGCGGG
>VXOE01000203.1 GCA_009840225.1 Caldilineaceae bacterium SB0662_bin_25
GGCCCCCCCCCCCCCCAACTGGGGCGGCCCAACACCCCCCCACCGCCCAAAAGCGAGAAGAGAGTAAAGAGGAGTGAGGAGTGAGAAACATCTTTCGCCATGCTGAATTTTGAGCGCCTTATGGTAAAAACTTAGCAGTCACCGTTAGTCCATGCTGAGGCTGGCGCTGCCCGGGGAGCCGGCATTGAACTCCATGGTAACGGAGCGTCCGCCGTCGCTGAAGATGACCTGGGCGTATTCGTCGGGGCTGGAGGGCTGGCCGGTGGGGCGCCGGTAGTCGCCCAGGAGGAGCTCCCGGTAGGCCTTGTAATCTGCGACTGCGGCGCGGTAGCGCTCGAAATCGGCGGCGGGCGCCTCCCACAGTTTTCCGCTGTAGCCGAAGCCGCCGGCAGCGTGGGAGAGGTAGTCGTATGTGGTGAAATCATGGCGCTGCTGGCAGATGTTGGTGTTGGCGTAGTTGCCGGGCAGGACGGTGTTCAGGCCGTGCTGCAGGGCACGGATTATCGCCGAGTGGGTGGTGTGATCGTTCATCCAGAAGCTGTGGCCGCGGCGGACGGTGCCCAGCTCGATGCGGTGGCCGCCGCTGGCGCACTGTTCGATGAAGAGCTCCGGGCAGGCGTCGAGAATGTCGTCCAGCACCTGGTAGAGGCCCTGCACGTGCTGGATCTGGCGCCAGCCGATTTCGCCGACCGGCACGCCCTGCTCCCAGTTTGAGCGCGGGTCCTGGTTATAGTCCCAGCGGATCCAGCGCGCGCCCCACTCCTCGTAGGCGCGCACGATCCGGTCCAGCCACCACTGGCGCACCTCGGGCAGGCCCAGGTTGATGAGGGCGAATTCGGGGTGCTGAAAGGGGAAGGCGGGCCGCATGACGGGCGGCCGTTCGGGCGTCTCCCAGAACCAGTCCGGATGCTCGCGGAAGATTTCGCTGTCCTTGTTGGCCCACTCCGGCTCGAACCATGTACCGTATTTCAGCCCCTTGGCACGTACGTAGTCGGCGAAGGGTGCGATGCCGTTGGGAAATTTTTTGGGATCGCCCTCGCTCCAGTTGCCGATGCCGTCGCGGAAGTCGCCGGCGAACCAGCCGCCGTCCACGCAGAAGTACTCGAGGCCGGCTGCGGCGGAGGCGTCGACCGCGGGCCTGAGACTCTGGTCGGAGTAGTCGTTGGAGAAGGCGAACCAGTGATTGAAGGTGGCCGGGGGCAGGACCTCTTCGCCGCCCAGGGAGGGCATGACGTGGCGGCGGATATGGCGACGCAGGGCGTTGCCGCCGTCATCGAGGTCGCCGTCGAAGGCTGTGAGGAGGACACGCGGCAGCGGCAGTGACTGGCCCGGCTGCAGGTGCAGCGCCAGGCCCCAGAGACCGGCCTGCAGGCGCACCGGCCAGGGTGTATCGGGGTCGTTGACCTCGCGCGTCTCCTGCGTCAGGCTCATGCGCCAGAGACCGGACCATTCGAGAAAGAGCGCAATGCCGTGTCTGCGGGACTCTTCACAGATGATGGCGCAGGGCAGATGGCCGTCGGAAGGGCGGCCGCCTTCGCCCGCCATGATGGCCAGGGGGGCATAGACCTGCGGCGTCTTCAGCAGCTGGCGGTCGACGATGGCAAAGTCGTGGGGTGGGAAGAAGTTGGCCAGAAACTGCACGCCGTTCACCTGGCGGACCCACGGTTCGCCGAAGGCCGGCTGGAGGAGGAGGTCCAGGTCCCAGGTGAGACATTCGCTGAGGTTCTGCAGCGGCCGGCTGCCTCGGTTGGTGAGCGTGCCCCAGCATTCGACGGCGCGGGTGTCGGCGAAGAAGCGCATGTGCCACCTGACTTCGGCGCCATCGTCGGTACGGGCCGTCAGCACGTGCTCTGAGTTGCCGGCGCTCTCTATCCCGGCCACATGCCAAGCCTCGGGCGCGATGCCGGTAATGCCAAAGGGGACGGCCGTCCCGTCTGCGGCGATATTGGGGAGCTGCAGCTGCTCGCGCAGTATCTGAAACCAGTTGCTCATGTTCAACTCCTTATGGCGGCTATTGCTGCCGCCGCTGTCGGCGCGGCGGCAATAGCCTGAATCGTGGCTGGGGCGGGGAGAAAGTAAGGAGAAGGGAGGGGTGAGAATCCTTTACCCACCCCTCCGTATATGTGGATTACCACTCGTAACCGGTGTCTTCGCGGAATCTCTGCACCCTGTCGGTCAGGTCTTCGTCCAGGCGGGCGGCCAGATCTTCGACGCCGATTGCGCCAAGTGAAAGCTCCTCCAGCGCCGGCCAGAAGACGTCGTCCATGGCGTATTTGGTGCCGACCGGCCCGATCCAGACCCAGTCCTGGACGGTCGCCAGGGCGGGCTGCAGGAATTTGGCTTCGTCGCTGGAGTACCACTCATGGTCGAGCAGCGAGAAGACGCAGGGCAGCGAATGCTGCGACTGCAGCCACTGGATCATGACGCCATCGTCGTTGAGGTACTCGATGAAATCGAGCGCGTCCTCCGGATTTTCGCTGGCGGCGTTTACGTTGAGGCCCCAGCCGCCTTCGCCGACGACGACGGGGTCGGCGCCATCAATGCCGGGGCGCATGGTAAAGCCGAAGTTGCCTTCGGGGAAGGCGGTGGCGGCGAAGGGGATGTAGTCGATCCAGATGCCGCCCATGGCCATGCGCCCTTCAGCCAGCCCGTTGAAGACGGCGGGCAGATCGGGCGAATCGACCTCGTGGGTGAAGATGGGGTCGTGGAACAGTTCGGTGAGGGCGCGGATCCCTTCGGGCGTATTGACGCTCCACACGCCGGTCTCCTCATCCAAGTAAGTGGCGCCCTGCTCGTAGATGGCGCCGCACAGATACTGGATGTTGTGATAGTTGCGCATGGAGAGGCCGGCGACGTTGATGATGCCGTCGTCATCGGTTTGCGTCAACGACTTGGCGTCCTGCCAGACGTCATCCCAATGGGTGTAGGTCAGGGGCGGATCCATGCCGGCCTCCTGCCACAGATCGAGGTTGGTGATGAAGCCGATGCCCGGCGTGTTGTTGTGGAGCGGGATGCCGTAGACGTCGCCCTGGTAGGTGTAGTAGTCCATCACGGCTGAGAAGAAGCGGTCCTTGATGGTGCCCATACCGCCGAGCGTTTCGGTGAGGGGGAGCAGCGTGTTGGTCGCCATGAAGGAGGCGGCTGCGGCGCCGTGGATGGAGAGGAGGTCGCCGGCCGTGCCTGCGCTGAGGCCGGAGGCGTAGGTGGTCCAGGGGTCGGTCTTGGGCTCGACGGTGACGTTGCGTTCGTCGTTGGCCTCGTTGTACTGGTCGGCCAGCATATTCCAGGCATTGTCGTGCGGCGGGTAGCTCATCGACCAAAGGCTCAGTTCGGACATGGCCATGTCCGGGGCAGCCTCTCCGCCGCCGTCTTCTGCAGGCGCGGCCGGCGCGGCGACGCAGGCGGCCAGAAGCGAGGCGGCGCCAAGGCCGGCGGACAGTTGGAGCATTTGACGGCGCGTCATTTGGTTCTGGTTCATCGTTTTCTCCTCTGCTACTGATGTGTTGAAAAGACCGTTTCCAATACAGGTAACTTCACGAACTGTCAGAGAATAGGCGAAGCGCAGAGAACAGGCTCCCTGCCCGTCAGTATTTCAGCCCCGTAAGCGTGACCCCGCGCACGAAGCGGGCCTGGAAGAATGAATAGAAGACGACCACGGGAACGACGGTGATGACCGCGCCGGTGAGGAAGAGATCGTAGCGCGGCCGGCTGGACCATCCCAGCAGATAGGCGAGGCCGAGGGGCAGCGTCCTCATCTTCTCCTCGTAGATGATCACCAGGGGCCAGAGGTAGGAGTCCCAGTTGGCGAGAAAGCTGAAGATGGCGAGCGCGCTGAGGGCGGAGACCGATAGCGGCAGGACGATGTGGCGGTAGATCCACCAGTTGGATGCGCCGTCGATGCGGCCGGCGTCGAGGAGTTCGGAAGGGAGGCCCTCCATGAACTGGCGCAGGAGGAAGATACCGAAGGCGCTGACGCAGACGGGGATGATGAGGGCCTGATAGGTGTCGGCCCAGCCCAGCCTGCTAACCAGGCGGAAGAGCGGCAGGAGGGTCACGGCGGGCGGCACCATCAGCGTGCTGAGTATGATGGTGAAGATGACTTCCTTGGCAGGAAAGTCGAACTTGGCGAAGACGAAACCGGCGATCGAGCTGCTGAAGAGGATGAGCAGCACGGACGGCAGGGCAACGACGATGCTGTTAATGAAGAAGCGGCCGAATGCCTGTTCGCGCAGGATGAGGGCGTAGCTGCCGAGGGTGGGGGCCTCGGGCAAAAAGGTGGGCGGCTTGGCGATGATCTCCGACGCCGATTTGAAGGAGGCGAGGACCATCCACATCATGGCGCCGAAGGCGATGAAGGCGAAGATCACGAGGACCAGGTGGGTGATAAGGGAAACCAGCTGCTCGCGCAGGCGTATGCGGGCATCGGCCCCCGTTGCACCGGAGGGCAGCGGAGCCCCTGTTGCGCGATCGAGGCTGACCTCGGTCATGGCAGTCGCCTCTCGGTTCGAACTGTCAACGCTCTCCTCGCTTCATGTGGGTCTGCCCGCTCAGTCGTAGAGAGAACGGAACAGGCGCAGCTGCAGTACGGTAACGACGAGAATCACGGCGAACATCAGGAAGGATATGGCACAGGCATAGCCCATGCGGTAGTTGTTGGCGCCCAGTCCGTAGTTGTAGACGAGAATGCTGGGCATGAGGGTGCTGTCGGCCGGGCCGCCGCCGGTCATCACCTGCACCATGGTGAAGTGCTGGACGCCGTCGATGACAATCAGGACCAGGACGAGCACGAGCGGATTTTTCAGCAGGGGGAGGGTGACGCGCCAGAGGGTCTGCAGGCGGGTGGCGCCGTCGACGCGGGCGGCCTCGTAGTAGTCCTGCGGAATGTCGAGCAGCCCGGCCAAGAAGATGACGGCGGCGTAGCCGTATGTCTTCCAGACGTCGGCGATGGCGACGCTGTAGATGGCCTGGGCGGTGCTGCGGATGAAACTCTGGGGTGGGATTTCGACGAGGCTGAGCAGGTAGTTGATGAGGCCGAGGCGGGGGTCGTAGAGCCAGAGGAAGAGCATGGCGACGGCGACCTGGGAGATGACCACGGGCATAAAGATGAAGAAGAGATAGAGATTGCGCCCGCGGCGCAGCCGCTCCAGAAGGAGCGCCAGCCCGAGCGAGAGCAGGATGTTCAGGACCCCCTTGGTGAGGACGAACTGGACGACATTGCGCATCGAAGCCAGGAAACGGCGGTCATCCAGGAGGGAGATGTAGTTATCGAGACCGACGAACCTGGCCCTGCTGGGGTCAAGGCTGTGGGTGTTGGTCAGGCTGGCGTAGAGTGCGTAGAGGATAGGGCCGAAGGAGAAGATGCTGAACCAGAGCAGGATGGGGACGAGGACGGCGAGAATGAAGCCGTACCTGTTCAAGAACCTGGCCCATCGCCTCTCTCTGAGGTTGGTTGCTGCCATGGTGAGGGGTTCTCGCGCGGTTTGGTGCGGGCTGGTTGCCGCCGCCTCTGGCTTCCCGTAGGTTGGACTTGTGCAGGAAATCTTGTATACCGGAATTAAGGGTCAATTCTGCACGAGTCAGGGGGGTCTGTCAACCGTTGGAAATTACGAGCCGATGCCGTTTGAATCAGGATTTGCTGGATTTTGGCGAATTGCGGGATGGCCGGCGAGCAGTTGATGGCTGTTCAGAAGATCCCTTTCGCGGCGGTTGAAAGGGTTGGTCGCACCGGTGCAGGAATCCAGGACAGACGGGGATAGGGTGCGCTAGTCCAGGGTCCTGGAGTCGTGATAGAATGGCGCCACGTCAACTGTGTTGCGCGCAGCCGCAGTGCCGAAGGAGGCAGCATGAAGTCCGAAGAAGCCTTGCGCGACAGTTCCCAAACCAAGACAAATTCATCCCAGACGGCCAGGACAGGCGTATCTGAGCCCGCAAGCTTGTCCACGCGGGTGGAATCTCCCGCACAGTCCAGCCCGCCCATCAATCCCTTTGCCCCCGACGATGGCCGCTACGTCACCAAGGAAGAGTACTGGGCCAGGTGGTATGAAAACCCCTACCCGGACATTGACGTAAGCTACGAATGGAACAACGGCAGACTGGAGGCCAAACCCTTGCCGAACGAGCCGCAACTCGACCTCTACAATTGGTTTCTCGATCTGCTGCGCCACTATATCAGTACAAGTCCTATTGCAAAGCTGATTAATCTGGAGACCGGCTTTGTCCTGACGATAGAGGACCCTGCAGAGCCGTCCGGGCAGCGCGAGGCGGTGCGCAAGCCGGACATCGGCGTAATTCTGAACAGTAACCCGGCGCCGTGGGGAGGCGTTGACCGGCGTCATTTTGACGGGGTCTGCGATATGGTTGTGGAGGCGGTCTCCGATTCCACGCTCGCAGAGGTGCTGAGGGATACGGAGGAGAAGAGGCGGGACTATGCGCTGGCCGGGGTGAAGGAGTACTACATTCTGGATCCCGGCGGCGAGCATATGCGCTTCTACCGGCTCATCGGTGGGGGACGTTACGAGGAGATTCAGCCGGATGCCGAGGGCGTAATCGGTTCGGATGTGTTGCCAGGGTTGCAGTTTCGGTTGGAGGATCTGGCGCGGCAGCCGAAGGGGGATGAGTTGGCTCTGAACGATGTGTATTCCGGGTATGTGATGCCGAATTATCAGGTCGCCGTCACCAAGTCTGAAGCAGAAGCGCAACGAGCCGATGCGGAAGCTGCGGCGCGCCAGGAGGAGGCTGCGGCGCGCCAGGCGGCCGAGCAACGAGCGGAGGCGGAAGCTGCGGCGCGCCAGGAGGAGGCTGCGGCGCGCCAAGCGGCCGAGCAACGAGCGGAGGAGGAGGCTGCGGCACGCCAAGCGGCCGAGCAACGAGCGGAGGAGGAGGCTGCGGCACGCCAAGCGGAAGCTGCGGCGCGCCAGGAAGCCGATGAGCAGATGCGGGCGATGGCAGAGGAGTTGGACCGGCTGCGGCGGCAGTCCTCCTGAATGCCTGGAGCGGGGCAATCTTCCCAGGCCCAGCCCTTTTGCAAGTGATTGCATCCTCAAAGAACCCCTTCGGTCGCGGCGCGTGCGACCCCGAAATCGCCCCAAAACGCAAACCTGCCGGCTGGAACTGCGACTCCCTTTTTCAGGGACTTACAGCGTAAGTCGCGGCCGCCCTGGGTTCGCCAGCGACTGTAGCCGAGCAGCTGCAGTCGCGATAGAATGGCGCCACGTCAACTGTGTTGCGCGCAGCCGTAATGCCAGAGGAGACAACATGGAAACCAGAGAAGCTTCGCGCGACAGTTCCCAAACTCAGTCTGATACATTCCAAGCGGCCAATACAGATTTGTCTGAGCCTGCAGACTCGTCCATGCAGGCGGACCCTCTTGCGCCGGCCGGCATGCCTGTCAATCCCTTTGCGCCCGACGACGGCCGCTACGTCACCCTTGAAGAGTACTGGGTCAAGTGGTATGAGAACCCATACCGCGACATTGACGTAAGCTACGAATGGAACAACGGCAGGCTGGAGGCCTGCCCCCCACACAATGCGCCGCAACTCGCGCTCTGCGCCTGGTTTCTCGATCTGCTGCGCAGTTATGTCAGTACATTACCTATTGCCAAGCTGATCAATCTGGGGGTCGGCTTTGTCCTGACGATGGAGGACCCTGCGGAGCCCTGCGGGGAGCGCAAGGCGGTGCGGAAGCCGGACATCGGCGTGCTCCTGAAAAGCAACCCGGCGCGGTGGGGAGGTGTTGATCAGCGTCATGTTGGCGGGGTCTGCGATATGGTCGTGGAGGCGATCTCCGATTTCACGCCGGAGGAAGTGCTGCGGGATACGGAAGAGAAGAGGCGGGACTATGCGCTGGCCGGGGTGAAGGAGTACTACATACTCGATCCCAGCGGCGAGCATATGCGCTTCTACCGGTTGATCGCTGGGGGACGTTACGAGGAGATTGAGCCGGATGCGGAGGGCGTAATCGCTTCGGATGTGTTGCCAGGTTTGCAGTTCCGGTTGGAAGATCTGGGGCGGCAGCGGGATATCGTGGAGTTGGCTCTGGACGATGTGTATTTCGGGTATGTGCTTCCCGGTTATCGGGCCGCCGTCGCCAAGGCTGAAGCAGCTGCTAGGCGAGCCGATGCGGAGGCCGAGGCTGCGGCTCGCCTAGCAGCTGAGCAACGAGCGGAGAAAGAGGCTGCGGCTCGCCAAGCGGCGGAACAACGAAGGGAAAAGGAAGCAGCCGCCCGCCGAGAAGCTGAAGAGCGGTTGCGAAAGATGAAGGCCGAGCTGGCCCGGCTGCGCCGGCAGTCCTCCTGAAAGCACTTGGCAGCAAGCTCCACACACAACCTGTTCACAGTAAGACGTATCCTCGATGGGCCCTCGTTGGCCGTGCGTCTGGGTACCGGCCTTGCAGCGCGTTTCCGCAGACCTCAATTGTGACGAATCAGCTTGGCGCCCGAAACATAGGAAAGGTCCTGGACGATGTCCAATGACACGAACCGGTCCGGTCAAGACGCGTCCGGACGTGCCGAGCACTCTGAAGACGCGGTCTTTGATGTCTTGCGGCATATCCTCTCCCAGTCGGAGGCGGCGCGCAGTGCGCTGGCGACCACTCTGCGGGAGGGCGGTACGCCGGTCGGGACGATTGCCGGGGTTCGCAGCGAGGATGTGGTCGTGGAGGGGGAGCGCCCGGGTCTCGCCGGCCTAGACGAAGAAGGAGTCGTGCGGGCGCTGGTTCAGCCGGTGCTCTGGGCGGGCCTGAGCCAAGGCCAGCCGAACGCGTATTTCAAGGGGCTGCCGCTGGACCGGCCGGCGGCGCTGCTGTTCGTTGCGCCGGCGGCGCGGCTGGCCAGGCTGTGGCCGGAGCTGTGCAGGCGGGCGGATGAGCAGTTTACAATCATTGGCGCGACGACGCCGGGGGATCTGCGCGCGGCGACGGTTTCTGGCGGGGAGCGGCGGTTGATGTTGACGAGTTGGGATGCGTTGTTGGGGTTGATGGAGAGGGTGGTTAGTGGGGTGGGAGATGGAGAGGCGGAGACGGACGTTCGCCAGTTGCGCGGCATGATCGACCTGTAGGGCATGGACACCTGGCCACCACCATGGCACCAGTCGAGAGGCCGCTACCGGGCCCATCGCCGCGCCAGATTTTGGGGAATCGCATATCAAAGCAGCATGAGAGAGGTTAACAGCAGGCTGACCAAAGAGACCAACCATACAGTGGGACCAATCACAGAAGACCGCAGAGGCGTAGAGCCCTGTGATGTGATAGCAATGCAATCATGCTATAATTGCGTGACCTGCTAAAGGGAGACTTTCTATGGCCAGCATCACCGTGCGTAACCTCGAAGAAGGGCTGAAGCGCCGGCTGCGCGTCCGAGCAGCTGAGAACGGTCGTTCCATGGAGGAGGAAGCCCGCGTCATCTTGAGAACGGCGCTCTATCACCAGCCCCCAGCCCAGCAGAACCTTGCGGCCGCCATTCGCGCCAGGTTTGCCCCCCTGGGCGGGGTCGAATTGGAGATCCCTCCGCGTTCACCCATGCGCAAACCGCCTCGATTGGACTGAGATGATCGAAAATGATCATCCTGGACACCAACGTCGTCTCAGAGCTTATGCGCCCCAACCCCAATTCCAACGTTGTGGATTGGGTTGCCGGGCAGGCGGCTCTAGATCTCCACTTATCCACAGTCAGCGAAGCCGAGTTGCTGTACGGTATTGAGATTCTGCCGCCCGGTGGAAGACGGGACAGACTGCTTGCAGAGATAGAAGGGATGCTCAAGGAGGATTTTGATAGGCGCATCCTTCCCTTTGACAGTTCCGCAGCCCGGGCCTACGCCGTGATAGCCGCCGCTCGCCGCGCCGCCGGACGTCCCATCAATCATGCTGATTGCCAGATAGCGGCCATAGCCCGTTGTCGCGGCGCGTCGGTCGCGACAAGAGATGTGGACGACTTTGAGGGGACCGGCATTGAAGTGATCAATCCCTGGGCAGATGGAGGAACACAACGGAATTGACATCGCCGGTTGAGGAATGTTTCACCAGACTTCGCCGGAGCAGTGCCGGCGGGCGGATGAGCAGTTCACGATCTCCGTCGCGACGACGCCGGGGGATCTGCGCGCCGCGACGGTTTCGGGCGGAGAGCAGCGGTTGCTGTTGACGAGTTGGGATGCGTTGTTGGATTGGATGGAGAGGGTGGTTAGTGTTGCAGGTAATGGAGATGTGGAAATAGGCGTCGGGCAACTGCACGAACTCATTGACCGGATGGACGTCGCGGATTAATACGGCGGGTGAGAAGCCCGCAACACGAGAAAGGCAAGCTGCCATGTCGAATGCGAAGACCCTGTTCGCTCAGATTGTTCCCAAGTTCACCGAGCGGACCGAAGATGTGGCTGTTGAAGCGCTGGGGTATATCCTTTCCCAGTCAGATGCAGCGCGCAGGGCGCTGAAAAAAACGCTGCGGGAAGGAGGTACGACGGTTGGTTCTATTGCCAAAGTGCGCACTCAAGCTACTGGAGGTAAGAGAGAGCGGCCCGACCTCGTCGGCCTTGACGATGAGAGGGCCGAACGCGTTCTAATTGAAGCTAAGTTCTGGGCAGAACGTACCAAAAACCAGCCGAACGAATACCTCAGGCGGCTGCCCAAAGACAGGCCCGCCGCGCTTCTCTTTGTTGCGCCCGCCGCACGGCTCGAAGCGCTATGGCCGGAACTGTGTCGCAAGGCAGATGAGCAATTTACAGTAATCGGAGCGACGACGCCTGGAGACCTACGATCCGCGACCATATCAGGTGGTGAGCGCCGCCTGATGTTGACCAGTTGGGCCGCGCTGCTTGACCTGATGGAAAGTGAGTCCAAGTCTGCTGGGGACGTCGTTGCCGAAAGAGACATCCAGCAACTGCGCGGCCTAACCGACCGCGCTGAACCTGCCCCATATCTTCGTTTGCATCCAGAAGAAATGGGGCAGGAATTTGCCCGACGGATGGAAGGCTTACGAAGGCTTGTTGACGATGCGACCATGTGCGGTAGAAACGCAGGATTCTTAAAGCGAGAGAGAGTCGCGACAGGGGGTGCGGGAGGCTATGGTCGCACCATCCGAATTGGCAGTGTAAAGGCTTGGTTCGGGATTGAGGTATTTGCTTGGGCGGACTTTCATAGCACGCCCTTGTGGCTAAGATTGGATGGAGACGATAGTGGTCAACTGAAAGGAACCGAGCTGAATGAAAGGATGTTTTGCCCTGGCCCTGGGTGGAGTCATCGTGTTCCAATTGAGTTGCCGACGGGTGTTGAATATGACGAAATATTGAGTCTTGTTGTCAGACGCTTGAGGAATATTGCGCTACAGCTTGACCCAGATTCCATCGAGGACGGCGACAACGACCCCGACATTAGACGACTGCGCGGTCGTACCGACCGAATGGACGCGTACGCTTTCCTGCCATGGCGCCCGGAGGAATTGGAACGAGAGTTCGCGCAGCAGGTAGAAGGCTTACATAGAATTATTGTAACTACTAAGCCTGTGTACCGAAAAAGAGCCAATGTGCGATTGCTCTTGGATG
>VXOE01000295.1 GCA_009840225.1 Caldilineaceae bacterium SB0662_bin_25
CTCCCTTGTGCGGGGGCTCCGCCCCCGCAACGCCCCCCCTACTGCCTACCCGACCGGGTGTCGATATTCGTAACAGGTCCCTGATCGAACGCGACCAGCCCGACCACGTCCCGTCAGTCCCATCAGATCCCCGTAGCGGCAGCCATGTGCCCGCCCTCGCACCCCCGACAGACGAACGCCGCCGCCAGGCCAGGCCAGGCACACGCACGGCGTCTCGCCACAACACGGTAAACGATTGCAGCCGCCGCTGGCACAATTCCCCGGCCGGCCTCTTCCCGCCCCAAATCAGGGATGCACATAATACACCGTTCCATTGCTTCCCTCTTGCCTGACTGTGGTATAATTCCCTCTTTGACGTCTGCCCTGGCCAAGCGATAGCGGAAGGGATGTAGCGAGTGGCGATTACGCGCACAAGAGTTGCGGAAGATACCTGGGTTTTCACCAGTGCGCTCTACGCGGAGGTGAATGCCGGGCTCGTCGTGTCCCCTGAAGGGGGCATCCTCATCGATACGCTGCCCTTCCCCTCGGAAACCAGGCAGATCATCGACTTTGCCAGGCAAGTCTGCCCCGCCGGTGTTCGCTATCTGGTCAATACAATCAGCCACGCAGATCATGTCTATGGCTCCTGCCTTTTCCCTGATGCCGAACTCATCGCACACGAAGCCGCCCGCGACCTGCTCGTTCGCTTTGGTCGCAGAGCGCTGGAGGAGGCCAGAGAGCATACCGCCGAACTCATGCGCGTCGAGATCCGCCTGCCCAAAATCATCTTCAATGAGGGATCGGTCATCCGACTGGGGGACAAGACCGTTCACATCATGCATGCCCCCGGCCCTGGACCGGATGTCTGTGTCGTGCACGTTCGCGAAGAAAAAGTTCTGTTCGCCAGCGACCTGATGATGCCGGTGCCCGTTATCGCCTCGCCGCTCGCCGACATTGAGAAATTCAAGCAGTCACTGCACAATCTGCACGAATTCAATCTGGAGACCATCGTCCAGGGCCACGGCGATATCCTCTTGCGAGGCGAGGTTACGCCCAGCATCGAGGAGAGCATCAAATATCTGAACGACGTTGAGGCACTGGTCGACAGGCTCCTGTCCCAAGGAGCGAACAGGAGGGAGCTCCTTAGTCACGACATAGAGGAGTTCGGTCGCACGCGAATCCCCTTGGGAGGCCTGGTCCAGAACTTCCACCAGGCCAACCTGATCTTCCTTTGGGAGAAGGCCAAAGCCGCCCAAAAGAAAGATCGCCAGCCGGCATAGCCACTGAACCCAATCCGCGCTCTTCACTGAACCCTACCCACTCTGAATACCCCCGCGAAGTTCCCGCATCAACCGCAACTTCCTTCTTGCGGCCCGTGCAGGATTGCCAAGAAATGTTTCTTTCCTACGAAGGTTGACTGAGGAGTTGCAAGAGCGAGGCGCAGTTGACGTGAACAACTCATTGGACCAGCTTGCCATCCAAATCGGAAAACTCTCACCCGCACAGCGCAGGGTGTTATTTCGCAAATTGAAGGCAATGGGGCTGATTGAAGCCGAGAACCTGCTATCCGATCGGGACCCATTGCGCATAGCGCTCTCCGTACCTTCGAGAGCTACTGAGAGAGACGACAGACAGCTCGCCAGCGAACTGACCGACCCCAAACCCCCCAGACCGGCCGACCGTCCCCGCAGGGCCGCGCCTCGCTCCTCTGAAAGCAGCCCCGCCCTATCCGCTCCCCATAATCAACCGAAACCGACCCAACTGGCGCCGCCGCCTGCGCTGACGCAGGCGCCGAGTGAGCCAATCAGAATCGTCTTTGACGGAGGCAGCCGCGGCAATCCCGGACAAGGCTACGGAAGTTTCGCGCTGGACTGGCCCGGATACCCCCGGGAGATCGTCCAACTGACGTTCGGGGACCAGGCAACAAACAATGAAGCCGAGTACGACACCCTGATCGCTGCCCTGGAAGCAGTGCGCGACCGCATCGCGGAGCTTCAGATCGATCCGCGGTCTGCCATTCTCAGTATCTGGGGTGATTCACTGCTTGTCTGCAACCAGGTGCGCGGGGAGTGGACCTGCAAAGAGCCTCGCCTGCAAGTCCGTCTCGAATCCGTGAAAGAGCTGCTCAGCGGTTTTGGAAAGAGCGAGCTCAACCACCAGCCGCGCGAAAAGAGTGTGGAGATTCTTGGACACTAGGTTCAGGCGGCCGAAACGAAGCGCCGGTAAGCGCTGAGTAGATTTCCCATCAACATAACGTTCGTCATCGGGCCCGTTCCGCCGGGGACGGGCGTTAACATGCCGGCCACCGCCTCTACGCTGGCCTGTTCACAATCGCCCTTCAAAGAACCCCCGATATAGGTAGTTCCGAAGTCCACGACCACCGCCCCGGGCTTGATCCACTCTCCGGTCACCATCTCCGGCCGGCCCACCGCTACGCACAGAATGTCCGCTTGCCGTGCAACACCCGGCAGATCTTCGGTACGGCTGTGTGCGATCGTTACAGTACAGTGCCGGTGCAGCAGCAAGAGGGCCATCGGCTTGCCCACAATATCGCTGCGTCCGATCACAACTGCCCTCTTTCCCTTGAAATCCACCTCGGCCTCTTCCAACAACATAATCGCGCCCGCGGGCGTTGCCGGCACGAAGTGCGGCTCACGCTGCGCCGCCAGTCTTCCCGCATTCAGCGGATGAACGCCGTCCACGTCCTTGCCCGGGCTCAAAAGGTCGATCAGCTGCGTGCTGTCGATGTGGTCTGGCAGTGGCTCCAGCATCATGATGCCGTGAACGCCCTCGTCCTCGTTGAGTTCGGCCAGCGCCGCCTGCACATCTTCCTGGCTGCTTTCCTCAGGCAGCTCGACGGGCCGCAATGTCGCACCCACGCCCTGGCAAGACCGTCGTATCGCTCGCAAGTAGCCCGCCGCGCCTGAATCCGCACCGACTTGCAACGCAGCCAATGTCGGTTGAACGCCGCTTGCCGCGGCCAGTTCGGCGAAACTTTCGGACAGTTCGGTCTGCAACTGTTTGGCCTGTTGCCGGCCATTTAATAGTTGTGCGGTCATATCTCTACGCCCAGGGTCTCCGTGCACGCAGCCCGTGCGGCAGAATAGCTTTCCTCAGCAGATGCTCTCAATGCCGCCGCCTCCGTCTCCATCCTTGAGACAAGAGCGTCGTCCTTGAGCCACTTCAAATTGATGTCGACGTTTACAAGCGCGCTGTAGAGAGCGGCATGGGCCAGGTGCGCAGCCGTTGCCGCATCACTGACGACGTTCGGATTGCCCTTCTCTCCGATTGGTGAGGCCAGTTCCAACAGTTCGGCGCATAGCGAGGCAATCGCGAACGGCACTTCTGCCGCCCCCCTTAGCGCGGCCTGCATCGCCTCTGTTCGGGCCGCCTTCTCCTCCTCGGTCGTTCGGGGCATGGAAAAACACGCCGACACCGCGCCGAACGCTTCGGCGTCCCTGTCCGCGAATGCCAGGAGTTCCCGGCGCAACGCCTCAGTCCGCAGCAGGTGACCCCGCATCTCTTCCTCCACCGCTGCATATCTCTTCCGCCCCACCGTGAAGTTCAATACCATGCTGAGCAGCGCCGCCGCCTGGCTGCCTGTCAGCGCCGCCGCCGCGCCGCCTCCCGGCGTCGATTCCCCCGACGCCAGCTCGTTCAGAAAAGTCCCGATAGCAGTCCCAGCTGTATCCAAATCTGTCACCCAGTTTCCTCTCTATCCGAAAGACCGGGCCTAAGCCGCCCCAACCCGGAAAGGGCTCGCTTTGGAAGCCTAAGGGTAAAGACGGCACCCGGTTCAATCCCAAATCTGCAAGCGCCACGGCGAGCTCTCACGATAAACTCAGGCTGTGGCAGCCGCTCCTGGCCAGGCCCGATTATAGCATTCGCCGCGCCATTCAGCCAGCCAATAGCAATGCTTCTAAGGCTGGCATTCCAGCGAAAAAGCTGCCTTGGGGAGCAAGTCGATTCCAACTTGGCGACCAAGCCTTATGATCTCGGAAGCTGACAAATCACGTCGCTACCATGCTCGCTCTGTAACGAGACGACTACTCGTCAGCTTCCCCAATCTCTACATCTGCCAGGCTGAACACCGGTTCCCACACGCCAACCTGGACCGTCGGCGCCAGATCCTCGATGTTGTAGACAATGAGTCTGAGATCGTAGCTGCCTGAAGTAATCTCCGACGGAAGCCTGAACTGAAACAGGGTATCGGTCCTTTCACCCGGCTCCCAGCTACTTGTGGGCTGATGCAGCGGATTCCACAAGTGCGTGTCTTCCTGAAAAACAACGTCACCTTCAGCGCTATAGAGACGCAGCGAGACTGAGAAGTCCACCTCCAGCTCCCGCAGGGTTTCCCAGTTCAACGCCACCCAAAAGGGCCTGTCCCTCCCGAGTTCAAACTGCCCTGAGACAGAGTGTTCCTTCTCGCCTTGACCAAGGGCGAAACCCATGAGAGAGATGCCGCCGTCGTACTCGACATTCAATGGCGCTAAACGTTCATAGAATGTCCACCGTCGTTCCATCCTGACGTTGGTATAGTTGTGAATCCTGAAGTCGTTGAAGTGCTCAGTGTCGACGTACTGCGCATATTTGCCCAGCAGTACCGCTACACGCCCCGTATCGTTGCCTATCCAGCCCACGTGGACATTATTCAATTGGACGACCTTCACCGTACTCAGATTCTCCGTCGCCGCGATCGCCGCTTCGACCTCTCTCGCCAGAAAGTCGAGGTCCCCCGTCTCCCGCGGAAAGTAGAAAACCGAGGCGGCGCCCTTGTATATGTAGTCCAGGCTGGGATGGTCCAACGAGTTCGGGACCAGGTAAAGCTCTCCGTCTGCTGCAGGCAAAGTGTCCAGCGTACGCGCAAAATCCGACCACGGAACTTCATAGGCAAACTGGACGCCCCGTTCAAAGGGCCAGACATCGAAGTAGTTCCGAAATGTTGTTACGCCCTGTATCAAGATTGCTGCCGTCAACACGGCTCCCAGAGCCCAGGCACTCTCCGTCGCTCTGTTCGGAAAGAACCTGTCCTTTGCAAACGCAAAGGCCTCCCACAGGCCGAAAGCCAGAACCAGGTAGACGGCCGGCGTGGCGCCTAGCATTCTGAGCGTATTTGGGGCATAGTCGACCGCGATCACCGCCGGCAGCAGCAGGAAAACCCCCCACAGGAGTAGAAGCCTGCAAGCCGGACTCCGCCATCGCCACAAGCACAAGCCGGCGCCGAGCCAGAAAAACAACGCCTCCCAAGGATTGAGCATCGGCAGAGCGCCAAAGTTGTGACGCCAACTCACGTCACCCTTAAACCCAAAGGCTGCCAGATGCCCGATTACGCTTTCCACCAAGGTCCCCAATGGGTTTCCCCGGTTGATCTCAGGCTGAAGGACGGAAAGCGAACTGCTGCGCAGGAAGAAATGTTCAGGATGCAGGGCGAAGTAGACAAATATCGGCGCCGCAACCAGCAGAGCCACACCTCCAAAAGCAATTATCCAGGGCGTCTCCGACCGAACGTTCCTCGACTCTGCCCACCTTCGCGGTATGAGGAAAGTCAATCCAAAGGCGAGGAATAGAAACGGAGTGAACCGCGCCGGAATATACGTGTACTGCACCAGCCCCGCGCAGACCCCGGCCAGCGCAACCGCCCACCAGCTTCGCTCCCGCCAACCCCACCACAGCAATGCCAGGCAAAGGGACAGCAGCAGGACCAAATGATTGGCTCGAAACACCGTGCGCCCCAGGACTGTCTGCCCAATCGACACAGCCATCAAACACGAGCCAACGCCCCCAATGAAGATCCCGCGCCAGAGAGTTGGTCGCCCCATTTCATCTCTGCCAAACAGCAACCGCCCCAACCAGAAAACAACAAAAACAGTTCCCGCGCTCGCCAGAGCCGTGGGCAAGCGCAACGCCAGGTCCGTCTGTCCCAGCAGCGTGATCGAGAGAGCAATCAGATAGACTACCAGCCCCTCGTGACCGCTGAACTCCGAAGGAAAGAAGACCGCATGTTCACCGTCAAGAACGCGCAGCGCGTCCACCCCGTTCAGAGCCTCGCTGACCTGAATCCCTGCCGGCAATTCGTCGAGTCTGTAGAGACGCAGCATCACAACGGCCAGCGTTAACGCCGCAACGATGGCAACTGAAATCAAGCGGAAGCCCCGCCAGGTTGCTCCCTCCGTTTTGGCTCGACCGGCCGCTCCCGCCGCCGCACCCACGCTATCGGACATTACCTCACTCCGACAAAGACACTTCCCAACTCTTTCACATTCGCAGCCTCTTCGAGATAACCTGCACGGGCCGCAAGACAAACGACATTCTCTCACAGAAAGCGCGCGCATACCAGAGTTCAACGAGCCAAATAGCGTCTCAAGATGGTGGCCAACACTCGATTACCACCGGATGCGACCAAACCACGGCCAGACCACCGTGAACTCTGAGGCGCCTGAATCCCCGTCTCTGACCCCGAGCCGCTAACCACTGCATCTGTGCGGTCGGACCTTCACCCCTCCCCTTCCCCGTAGGGGCAGACCTCGTGCCTGCCCTCTGGTCGCCATCACCACGCCTCCCCATTCCCACCAAAACTGTCCCGTAGGGGCAGGCCTCGTGCCTGCCCTCGCACGACCACCCGCATCGTCCCTCCCCGTCCCCGTAGGGGCAGGCCTTGCGCCTGCCCTCCGGTCGCCATCACCACGCCTCCCCATTCCCTCCAAAACTGCCCGGTAGGGGCAGGCCTTGTGCCTGCCCTCTGCCCAAAAACACCCCCACCCACCATTGACAGTTCTTCACTGCTTTAGTACCCTGCCATAACTCGACACTACCAAGAAGAATCCTTCGTCTCGCATCATACGGTATCTCAGTCGTACCCACTTCACGCACCGACGACAACACACCTTGCAACTGCTCGAGGAGCAGCCCAATATGAAGAGCACCGCACTCATTTGCACCGCCCAACAAGATTTCTCTTTACAGGAGTTCGACATCCCCAGCCTTGGGTCAAAAGACCTGCTGGTACGCTGTGCGTGGTCCGGTGTCAGCGTAGGAACCGAATTCGCCGTAGTTCGCAACAAAATAAACTACGGGCCCTACCCGATCTGTACAGGTTACCAGGCCGTGGGCTACGTGGAGGACACCGGCTCAGACGTAGAGAAATTCGCACCAGGCGACAAGGTATACTACCGCCGCAACTCCATTCCAATGACCCTCAACGGTCAGCCCCTTACCGTCTGCTCAGGCACCCACGCGTCCCACGCACTCATGCCCGAAGACGCCGAAGTCGAGCATCTGCCCGCAGACGTGGATGACGCAACCGCCGCCCTCTTCGTCATGCCTTCGGTGGGCTACAATGCCGTCGACATGGCCGGCGTCCAAATGGGCGATGTAGTCGCCTTCCATGCCGTCGGACTCATCGGACTCGGGGCCCTGGCCGCGGCGCGACTGCGCGGTGCCGTCACCATCGCCATCGATCTCAACCCCCAACGGCTGGACATGGCCGTAGAGATGGGCGCAGAGTACACCATCAACCCAAGCGGCCTGACCCCGGACGAGCTGACGGAACGCGTTCAAGCAATCCAGCACGGCGGCGCTGACGTCGTCTTTGAAGGTAGCGGCGTCCCCGCCTGTCTCGACCTGGCCTTTCCTCTCGCCCGCCTGCGCGGGAAATTCGTTTTCCTTGGTCACTACGGCAAAGAGCCCGTTTCTTTCAACTATCTCGTGCCTCACGGCAAACAACTGACTGCCTTCTTTCCCTGTAACGACGGGCTGGCCACCTGCCGTGCAGCTGTCCTGCGCAACATTGCCACCGGCGCCATCCCCTGGGAGAAGACGATCACCCATCGAGTGGCCGCGTCAGAGTCGCCGGACCTGTACGCAAAGATTAACCGCGAAGAGCTGCCGGACCTGTTCGGTGCAGTCATCCGTTGGAGCTGAGTTCGCACCTGGCAACGAGAAAAGTCAACGGCCATCTCACAATTTGAGGAGACAAACTGAGGAACGATGAGCAAGATTCTCATGACCGGCACGAGCGGCTTCATCGGCAATGCACTGGCAAATGAGATTGCAGCCAGTTCAGACCATCAGGCGATCTGCCTTTCCCGCAGTCCCACCGACGTGCCCGCCGCCGCGACCATCCAGGCCGATTTCTCGGACCCGGACCAGCTGAGAAAGCTGGATCCCCACGAAGGAATCGAAGTCTTGGTTCACCTCGCCGCCGTGGTCGGAGGCTGTGCCGAGGAGGACGGCCTCCGCGTCAATGTCGCCGGCACCCATCACCTGCTGCGCTATCTGATCGAAAGAGGCTGCACAAAGTTCGTCCTCGCCAGTTCCATCGCCGCCGTCGGCATGCAGTCGGTGAAATTTCGCCCGCTGCAGCTTCCCATGCCTGACGAACACCCCTGTTTCGACCGCGACGGCTACGGCTTCTCCAAGTACATGATGGAGGAAGTAACGCGCTACCTGTCCCGGCAGAATGAGTCCCTGGACTTTATCAACCTCCGGTTGGCCAGCATCGCCCCCGATGATCGTCAACTGACGCCGGCAGAACCCGGAGATGTACCGCCTTGGGCGATGGGGAGACTCTCTGTCATGTTTCTCAGCGATACCGTGCGCTGTCTGATCGCTGCCATCGAGGCCCCGCACAAGCCTGGCGTCCGTATCCTCAATGCCGTCGGCGCCCAGGCCTGCACCGCGGTTCCCGTTCCGGAACTGCTGCGCTCCTGGTTCGGCGACGACGCCGGCGCAATCGACTTCTCCCACTATGAGCAGCCCGGTCGTGAAAGGGATCCCGTGTACGACATTACCAGAATTCGGGAAGAGCTCGGATTTGTCCCGCAGATGCCAATTCTGGGAGATTGACAGGCAATGAAGATATCACGCGTTCAAACCGACCACTACCGGATTCCCTTGCCTGTCGTCCTCTCAGACTCTACCCACGGCGACATATCCCATTTCGGGCTGATCGTGTCCCGTATCGAGACCGCAGACGGCCAGGAAGGCATGGGCTATACCTACTGCGTGGGCGACATCGGCGGTTCCGCCATACTCGCCATGATCCGCGACGATCTGGCGCCAATCCTGATCGGTGAAGAGGCTGACCGAATTGAACGCCTGTGGGAAAAGATGTGGTGGCACATTCACTTTGTGGGCAGGGGAGGAGCGGCCTCTTTTGCCTTAGCCGCCCTCGACATCGCTTTGTGGGATCTGCGCGGCAAAGCCAACGGCGAACCCTGGTGGCGTCTATTTGGGGGACACGATCCCCGCGTTCCTGTCTACGCCGGCGGCATCGATCTACAATTCACGCTGGACGCCCTCCTCGAACAGGCCGACGGCTTTCAGGCCCAAGGCTTCCGCGCCATCAAGATGAAGGTCGGCCGCAACCAACTCTCGGAAGACATAGAGCGCGTCGCCGCCATGCGCAGCCACCTGGGAGCCGATTTCCCCCTGATGGCCGACGCCAATATGCGCTGGCGCGTCGATGAGGCCATTCGCGCCGCCCGCGGCATGACAGACTACAATCTCTTCTGGCTGGAGGAGCCGACCATCCCCGACGATGTCGCCGGCCATGCCCGCATCGCCCGCGAAGGAGGTCTTCCCATCGCCACCGGCGAGAACTTCCACACCGTCTACGAATTCCAGCAAATGATCGCCAACGGCGCCATCGCCTTTCCCGAACCGGACGTCGCCACTTTGGGCGGCGTCACGCCTTGGCTGAAGGTCGCCCACCTCGCCGAAACCTGCAACCTCCCTATCACCACCCACGGCGTCCATGACCTTCAGGTCCACCTCCTGGCCGCGATTCCCAACAGCTCCTACCTCGAAGCGCATGGCTTCGGGCTGGAACGCTTCATCCGCCATCCAATGCAGATCAATGAAGGCGCGGCCGTCGCACCCGAGAGGGCCGGACACGGCGTCGAATTCGACCGGGACGCACTCCGGGAACACAGCGTCTGAATGGAGAAAAAAATGGAAAAGCAATTGGACGGCAAGGCCGTAGCAATCCTCACCGCTCATGAATTTGAGGATATCGAAGTGATGTACACCGTACTGCAGCTCAGCCAGGCCGGCGCCGACGTCGTAGTCGGCACCCTGCCCCAATCCGCCCTCGGCCACTTCCACGGGCGACCCGCCTGGCCGGAAAAGCCAATCACCGGCAGGTTCGGGCATACGATCCCTTTTGACGTCCTTGCCGTTGGCAACCGCTATTCCGTCCAAAGCATCTGGGAAATGGACCCGGAAGAGTTCGACGCCGCCGTTTTTCCCGGAGGACTCGCCCCCGACTTTCTTCGCATAGACGACAAAACGCTGGAATTCGCCGCCGCCATCCACCGTTCCGGAAAAGTACTGGCCGCCATCTGTCACGGCCCGCAGGTCCTCATCTCGCTCGACCGCCAGAAGGGGACCGACACCGTCGCCGGCCGCAACGTCACCGCCTACTGCGCCGTCACAGACGATCTGCTCAACGCCGGGGCCGTCTACCACGACGTGCCCGCCCTAATCGACGGAAACGTCGTCACAGGCCGCGTACCCGACGACCTGCCCGAATTCTGCGACGCCATCATCGAGACCTTGTCGCCATCCTGATTCAGATCACCGCCCACCTAACGCAACCCAGAAACGCCCTACCGTACCGAATCCCCCCGTAGGGGCACCCCTTGTGGGTGCCCAGGCCCGCAAAGCCGCAACGTGCCAACCAACCCAATCCCCCGTAGGGGCACCCCTTGTGGGTGCCCTCGTGGATCGACAGCAACCCACAGAAACCGGAGAGACCATGGACTTCTCAGAAATCAAAGCAATGACCTTCGACGTCTTCGGCACCGTCGTCGACTGGCGCGGCTCCATCATCAGCGAAGGCGAAGACGTCTGGACCGCCAAAGGTGTGGACGTCGACTGGCCCGACTTTGCCGACAGCTGGCGCGGCGGCTACGGGCCTTCCATGCAACGCGTTCGCAGCGGCGAGCTTCCCTGGATGAACATCGACGCCCTGCATCGCCTGATCCTGGATGACCTTCTCGAGCGGCGCCAGGTCTCAGGACTGTCTGAGGCCGACAAAGTTCAGCTGAACAAAGTATGGCACCGCCTGAATCCCTGGCCCGACGTTACCTCCGGACTCGCACGCCTGCGCAAGCGGTTCATCGTCGCTTCTTTGTCCAACGGCAATGTGGCCCTGCTCGTAAACATGGCCCGCCACGGCGGTTTCAGTTGGGACTGTGTTCTCTCCGCCGAGCTTGCAAAACACTACAAGCCGGACCCGGAGGTCTACCAGTCCGCGGCCGCGCTCCTCGGGCTGGAACCCCATGAAGTCATGATGGTCGCCGCCCACAACGGAGACCTGATTGCCTCAAAGACAGTTGGCTTCAGAACGGCCTTCGTCCACAGGCCCAAAGAACACGGGCCAGGCCAAACAACGGACCTGACCCCGGATCCTTCGGTCGACGTGATAGCCAAAGACTTCAACGACCTGGCCGACCAACTCCATATCGACTAGCCCCCACTGCCACTTCCTTCCAACCCGCCCTCCCCCGTAGGGGCACCCCTTGTGGGTGCCCTCGTACGCGCCAC
>VXOE01000089.1 GCA_009840225.1 Caldilineaceae bacterium SB0662_bin_25
ACCAGTGTCTTCTCTCCACCCACCGTGCTGATTCTTCCCCACATCGTGTCTGGCCACCAGTGTCTTCTCTCCACCCACCGTGCTGATTCTTCCCCACATCGTGTCTGGCCGCCAGTGTCTACTCCCCACCTTGCCGTCCCGAGCCACCGACCGCTGACTACTGCAGTTCCAGTTCCACTATGTCGCTCAGCACACCGGCCGCAGTCGCCTCCACCCCCGCCCCGCGTCCCTGAATCACCAGCGGGTTGGGGTTGTACCAGCGACTGTAGAACTCGACCAGATTGTCCGTTCCCGTCAAACGCCCCAGCGGGCTGTCCTCCGCCACCGCCGTCAGACCGACGCTGCACGCACCCTCCGAAAGTGTGGCCGCATAGCGCAATACCTTGCCCTCAGCCGCCGCGCCCGCAACCTGCCCTCTGAACTCTTCGTCCAGAGAAGGCAGCTCCGCCAGAAAACCGTCCACGCTCAGCCCGGCCATCCGCTCCGGATACAGGCCCTTGACCTCCACCTGCTCCATCTCTATCCGCCAGCCCATCCCCCGCGCCAGAATTAGCGCCTTGCGCGCCACGTCAACGCCCCCCAGGTCATCGCGCGGGTCCGGCTCCGTATAACCCAGCCGGTACGCCTCCGCCACCGTCTCACTGTAGGCGCGGCCCGCCTCCAGCCCGGTCATCACATAGCCGAGCGTGCCGCTGAAAGAACCGGCAATGCGCTCGATCGCGTCCCCGCTCGATACCAGCCGGTTCAGCGTCGCGATCACCGGCAGACCCGCGCCCACCGTCGTCTCCCAGCGCGCCCGGCCCGAGCTGCGGCTGATGCCGTCATACACATCCTGGACGACCGTCAGAGGCTTCTTGTTCGCCAGCACCACCTGATAGCCCCGTTCCAGCGCCAGCAACAGCGCACCCGCCGTCCCGTCCGACGCCGTGCAGTCGACCACCACCGTGCCCGGCCTGCCAAGCTCCTCCACCACCGCTTCCGGGCTTCGGTAGGACCGGCCCAGTCGATGAGAAGCCAGCCCGCCGCCCTCCTCCTTGTGCTGCAAAACCCCGGCCAGCAGCTCCTCCGTGAATCCCCCTTCCGGCTCCTCGACCGCACCGCTGCTGTCGCACACGGCCAGAAAGCGCATGCGCAGGCCGTACCTCTCGCCATGAAGCGACCTCTGTTCCAGGATCTGACTTAGCAGGGCCCGCCCAACGCCCCCCAACCCCAGGAGGATCAGCGGCGTCTCCTGCCCCGCAAACTTGCCCGCGATGTTCCCCATCAGTCCGCTCCGTTCCCAAGTTCGAACGTATCATGTATCGCCCGGAGCGCCTCATCGGCCTCCGTTTGCAGGACCACAAGGCTGATATTGGCCTCGCTCGACCCCTGCGCAATCGCGATCACATTGATATTCCGTTCCCCCAGCGCATTGAAAACCCGTGCCGCGATGCCCGGTGTCCCCTTCATGCCCGCCCCGATCACCGCCACGATCACGATGTCCGGCTGGTGGCTGATCTCCTCGATCATATTCTGGGCCAGCTCGCGTGCGAACTCCACCTTAAGTGCCCCGACCACCGCATCGCCCTCCGCCTCGGGCACCACAAAACAGATGCTCTGCTCGCTGCTCCCTTGGCTGATCATCAGCACATTGGCCCGCTGCCGCGCCACCGCGTCAAACGTGCGCGCCGCAATGCCCGGCACGCCGATCATCCCCCGCCCCGCCACCGTAATCAGCCGCAGCGCCCGCACCGCCGTGATCGCCTTCACCCCATGGTGCAGCTGCCGCGTCTTTTCGACGATGCGCGTGCCCGGGTGGGAGGGATTGAACGTGTTGAGCACGCGCAGCGGTATCTTACTCTCCACCGCCGGCGTGACCGTCTTGGGGTGCAGCACCTTGGCGCCGTAATAAGCCAATTCCGCCACCTCCTCGTAGGAAAGCTCCTCCATCGACTGCGCCGTTTCAACGATGCGCGGGTCCGCCGTCATGACCCCGTCCACGTCCGTCCAGATCTGGATCTCGTCCGCATCCAGGGCCGCGCCCAGTATCGCCGCCGAGTAGTCCGACCCGCCCCGCCCCAGCGTCGTCGGCACGCCCTTCTCCGTCGCGCCCACAAAACCAGTCACAACCGGCACAACCCCGCTCTGCATCATCGGCAGCAGCCGGTCCCGGCAGCGCGCCGGTGTGGCCTCCATCAGCGGATTGGCGTTGCCGAACTGGTCGTCGGTGATGATCAGCTCCCCCGCGTCCACGAACTGGGAATTCACCCCGTTCGCCCGCAGTACAGCCGCCAGCAGCGGCGCGCTCAGCCGCTCGCCCACCCCGCTCACCACATCCAGCCCCCGCTGCGTCAGCTCACCCAGCACCGTTATGCTGCGGCACAAACGCTCAAACTCGCGCAGCCGGTTGTCGAACAACCTGCCCAGCCCGGCGCGCTCCACCCCGTCCTCGATCAGCTGCCCGGCCACCACCTGGTGCCGCACCAGCAGCTGGCTCCGCGCATCCCGGTACGGCGTCTCGTCCCCTGCCGCCGCCGCCTGCGCCGCGTCGATCAGCGTGTTCGTAACCCCGCCCATCGCGCTCACAACCACCAGCACACCGGGGCTTTCCCCGCTCTGATCGGCCTCACCCTCTGCGCTCACGGCCTGCCTTTCGACAGCCGCTGCCACAATCTTTGCTACGCCGTCGATCGACTCCGTCGTACCGACCGACGTCCCGCCAAATTTCATCACGATCATACGCGTCTGACTCGCTCTACAAGAAGAATAAGTAAAAAAATACCTCGCGTCGTCCGACGAGAGGTAGCCGACTTTCTACTGCCTCTCATCTTCCAGACTATATCTGCCGGAATTGGCACCTACGTCACGGAAGACTTCTCATCTTCCGCTACCGGGTTGCCGAGGCTTCACAGGGCCGGTCCCTCCGCCTCTCTGGATAAGAGTTCAGCTATTCAGTTGTAATGCGGGCAAATGTAGCAGAGCCCCCGCCCTATGTCAAATTTCGCGGGCGGGCAGCAAAAACAACGGGGACGCCATAGAAAAAACCACCAGGATAACGGCTTGGGTCTGTCCGCTCTCTCCACCAAAAAAGTGGAACTCGGAACGCGTTTATCCTGACGTGCGAGCGCAGTAACTGGGCCTCGCTGACATTTCAACCAGCCATCCCTCCCGTAGGGGCACCCCTTGTGGGTGCCCGCCGTTGGTCCTCGTGGGCCCTTAATGTCCCTCTGCATCCCTCCCGTAGGGGCACCCCTAGTGGGTGCCCTGGCCGTAGCTCCTCGCGGGCCTCTTCGCGTCCCTCCGTGACCCTCCCGTAGGGGCGCCCCTTGTGGGTGCCCTGGTTCCTGCCTCTCTCGTGTGCTCTTCCTGTCCCTCTGTGACCCTCCCGTAGGGGCACCCCTTGTGGGTGCCCTGGCTGTTGTTC
Organism: Caldilineaceae bacterium SB0662_bin_25; assembly: GCA_009840225.1. GTDB lineage: Bacteria > Chloroflexota > Anaerolineae > Caldilineales > Caldilineaceae > Bin5. Next base: position 3,404 of record VXOE01000089.1, read on the forward strand.
CTTCTTTCCACCGCATTTCACGGCTTGCAGTACGAAGGCACGGTCGCGTCCTCGCCGAACACCTCCTCAATCAGCTTGACGATTTCCGGATCGTAATCTTCCAACATTGAACCGCGCAATCCTACAGGTTCGCGCATATACTCCTGAAACCAGAATGTGACCGCTTCCGCCCAGTACTCCTCGAAATTCGTCGACGCGTACGTATCCTGCCACAGACCCTTAGCCAGTGCACTGTTGTAAAGGTCCAGGAGCCGTGCGTTGAACTCGTGAACAACCGGTTGATCCTGGAGTGCGAAATGTATCGCATGAGCGAATTCGTGGATAAGAACGTAACACCTCTCGCCCTCGTCATCGTCCCGTGCGGCCGCCGCCCAGCCTGTGGCTGTTGCAAAGGCTGTCCCTCGATGGTCTAAAAGGTGATGATAGCCGTCCCTGAGTTCTGGCAATTGGTTGATTTGCTCGCCCGCATGATTCCTTCTGAATCTGACGACCCGAAAATGCTTCGGAAGCAGCTCTTCTATCAGATCAGGGTTGTCGGAAAACATCGCGGCAACGATCTCGCCCGTTTCCACCATCTTCTCATCAGAGACCTCTGTGGGGGCGACTACGATCACGCCGCCAGCCTTAAGATATTTCTGATAGAAAAGATGAAGTCCAAGGGACGAAGGCGGTGGTGGAAATCGTTCCGGGAAGATGCTTGTCCGCACACGTGCCGACCAGGGGCCGCGTACGCCGTTGGCGTCGCGTGCGCGCACTTGGTAATAGTGGCTGCGGTTGTCGAACGGGACATAGTGCGTGTAGGTCGTTTCGGTGAGGAAGCCACCGATGGGACCCCAGCGGCGGTCGAGGCTGTTCCACCCCCACAGATCGTAGCCGGCCGCGTTCGCCGTGGCATCCCAGGTAAGCGTGACCAGGCTGTTGGCGGCCGTCGCCGTCAGGTTTTGTGGCGCCGCCGGAAACTCCGCAAGCTCGGCCGCCGTACAGTTCGCCAGATTGAGGCTCTTCAGGTGCGCGTCCACGGAACTGTCGACATGAGACAAGCTTGTGCCGGGAGCCAGGCAGAACTGGTTGCCTATGAGGTACAGACCTGCCAGTTCGGCGAGGACGCTCAGATTGGGGAGCGGGCCGGTAAAATGGTTGTTATCAAGACGTAAAAACTGCAGACCGGCGAACTGGTGCAGGTCGAAGATCGGTCCGCTCAAACGGTTGTGGTTCAGGCCGAGGATCTTCAGGTAGGAGAGCGTGCTCAGGTCCGGAACCGGGCCGGCCAGCTGGTTGTGGCCGAGATTCAGGACCACCAGGTTTGAAAGGGCGGCCAGATCAGGGATCGGCCCGGTCAAATCGTTTTCTGCGAGTTCCAGCCACTCCAGTCGCCGCAGCGCGGTCAGGTCCGGGATCGGGCCGTTCAGCCCGTTGTCGCTGAGCTCCAGCCGTACGACGCGACCGTATCTGTCAGTAAAGACACCGTACCAGGATGAAAGCGGCGCGTAGGTCAGCCAGTTGTCACTTCTTGTCCAGTTGTCGCCGTCGGTTGCCTCGTAGAGCGCGATAAGCGCGCCCCGCTCCGTTGTTGCAGGAGTCGGCGTGATCGTTGGAGTTGGCGTGGGCCCGGGCGTGGATGTCACCGTCGGCGTCGCCATACCCGTCGACGCGACCGCGGTGGCGGACGCATATTCCTGCAGCCAGGCGCTCGTCTGGCCGGTGGCATTCACCACGCTGATCGTATAAAAGTACTTCCTCCCTGCAGTTACGTCCGCGTGCGTGTACGAAGTGCCGGTCAGGTTATCGCCGCCTATCACCTGCCAGCCGGTCTCTTTGTCCCACCACGTCATGAGCGTGTAGCGCACCGCGTCCGGAGCAGCTTCCCAACTCAGCTCCACACCGTGCGCCGTCGCCTTTGCCGTCAGCGCCGGCGCAATGAGCGCGGACGCAGATGGGGTCGGCGTAGATGTGGCCGTAGATGTAGATGTAAACGTAGAAATAGGCGTTGACGTGGATGTTGGTGTCAATGCCGCGGTTGCAGTCGCCGTAGGTATAGGCGTCGCCGTTCCGGCTGCCGTCGACGCGACCGCGGTGGCGGACGCATATTCCTGCAGCCAGGCGCTCGTCTGGCCGGTGGCATTCACCACGCTGATCGTATAAAAGTATTTCGTCCCTGCAGTGACGTCCGTGTGCGTGTACGAAGTGCCGGTCAGGCTGCTGCCGCCTATCTGCTTCCAGCCAATCTCTACGTCCCACCATGTCAGGAGTATGTAACGCACTGCGCCTGGCGCGTCCTCCCAACTCAGCACCACGCCGTGCGCTTTCGCCGCCGCCGTCAGTGCCGGCGCAATGAGCGCGGACGCAGTGGGCGTCGGCGTGGCCGTGGGCGTCGACGTCTCAGCCCCCGTTGTCGCAGTTGCGGTTGGCGTGTCCGTAGACGTTGACGTCTCGGTTTCCGCCGGCGCCAGCGCCGTGGCCGACGCAAAGTCCAGCAGCCAGGCGCTCGTCCCGCCCGCTGCGTTCACCGCGCGGATGGAGTAGAAGTACTTTGTCCCAGCCGTGACCTTCGTGTGCGTGTACGAAGTGCCGGTCAGGTTGCTGCCGCCTATCGGTTGCCAACCGGTCCCCGCATCCCACCAGGCCAGGAGTTCATAGCGCACCGCGTCCGCAACGGCTTCCCACCTCAGGACCACGCCGTGCGTTGTCGCCTCCGCCGTCAGTTTCGGTACCGAGAGCGCGGTTGCAGTCGGCGCCTGCGCCTGAGCCGTTGTTTCGCTGTACGCCAGGAGGGAGAGCGCGGCGGCCGTCAGAAGGACGGTTAGAAGAAGGATGCCCCGCGTCTCCGTGATCGCCATGCGAGTTCTAACCTGCATCGGGGGGTTCCTTGTATGTCTGGGGCCCGTTGACATTTCCTTCCACTGGGCCGTCCCACCGAAGGGGCACCCCTTGTGAGTGCCCTACCCTCTTTGGAACTTCATGAACCTCTCAGTCCCCCGAAGACTGACTACATATTAGGCCTGCAAACTTCAGGTCAGACAAACGTCAACGACTCCTAACCACTGACCACTGAAGTTCAAGGTCTGCAGGTAGCGGGAACCGTTGCGCCGCTAAGTTCCTCCTCAATCAGCTTGGCAATCTCCGGATCGTAATCCGCCAGCGTCGCATAGCCTGTGTACGGCGAACTGCCCCAGAGCCAGTATTTGACCGTCTCAGCCCAGTATTCGATGGCCTCCGTCGACGCGTACATGCCCTCCCACAGCCCCGCGTTCAAGGCAGACTGGTACAAGCTTCGCAGTCTTGTGTTGAACGCCGGCCCATCGGCCTGATCCTCGATCGCGAAGTGGATCACGTGCGCAAACTCGTGGATGAAATTTTCACAGTTCGGGTCATCCGCCCGCACATATGCCTCCCACCCGCCGGGAATCTTAAAGGCGATTCCTCTTATGTCGTCGATCTCTATAAAGATGATCGTGTCGTTGGCTGCTATCGTCTGGAGCAGGTCTGCCCGGTTGGAAAGTATACCCGTAATGATCTCCCGCGCCTGGCCCATCTGCGCATCTGACACGTCACTGGGGGCGACCACGGCAACGCCATTAGTTTCCAGGTACTTCTGATAAAACATATCAAGTTCGAGCGACAAGGGCGGAGGTGGATACCGCGGCGAATCGACGGCCGCGTACACCTGCTCCGACCATGCACCGCGTACGCCGTTGACGTCGCGGGCGCGGACCTGATAGTAGTAGTTCCTGCCGTCCTTCAGTACCGTGTGAGTGTGCGAAGTAACGCTCAGGTCGCCGCCGGTCCCGCCCCACTCGCGGTTGATACTGTCCCACACCCGCACTTCGTAACCGGCGGCGTTCGCCACAGCGCTCCACGTGAGCGTGACCTGACCGTCACCGACGGTCGCCGTCAGGTTCTGCGGCACACCCGGAGTCAGAGCCAGTTCCGCGGCTGTGCAGGTCGGCAGATTGAGACTGTTCAGGTGCTCGCGCACAACCTCATTTGCGCCGGACAAGCCAACGCCTTGCGGAAGACATAGCTGATTGCCTCTGAGGGTCAGCCACGTCAGGTTGGTTAGACCCGACAGGTCCGGCACCGGCCCTGTCAACTGGTTGTACCTCAGGGATAGAGATGTCAGCCTCGTGAGGTGGTTCAGATTGAGAATCGGCCCCGTCAACTGGTTGTAGCTGAGGGTCAGAGACGTCAGTTTGGTAAGTGCGCTCACATCGGGCATTGGCCCGGTCAGCTGGTTGGAATCGAGGCGCAGATAATCCAGTTCGGTAAGTGTGCTCACATCGGGGATCGACCCAGTCAACTGATTGTTGCCCAATGAAAGGCTCCTGAGTTTGGTGAGCGCGCTCACATCGGGGATCGAACCGGTCAACTGGTTGTTGCCCAAGAAAATACTCGTGAGATTGGTGAGTGCGCCTAGGTCGAGGATTGGCCCGGTCAGCTGGTTTGTATCGAGGCGCAGATATGACAGGTTGGTATGTGTGCTCAAATCGGGGATCGTCCCCGTCAACTGGTTGGTATCGAGGCTCAAAACCCACAAATCGGGCGGAAGACTTCGAGCCGCTATCGAGCCGGTCAGCTGGTTCTCTGAGAGTGTCAGGTTCCACAGGTAGGTGCTGGCGCTCAGATCAGGGATTGACCCGGTTAACCGGTTGGAGATCAGAATCAGCTGTTGCAGGTTGGTCAGTGCGCTCAGATCAGGGATCGGCCCGGTCAACTGGTTGTACGCGAGGTCTAGGTATCTCAGATTCGTGAGCGTCTTCAGAGCCGGTATTGGTCCGCTGAACTGGTTGTCGCTCAGCCACACATATTCCAGGTTGGTCAGCGCGCTTAGTTCCGGAATTGGCCCGGTCAACTGGTTGTCATAGAGGAAGAGAGTTGTCAGATAGGTGAAAGCGTTCAGAGCCGAGAGCGACCCGCGCAACCCGTTCTGTTCCAGGCGCAGTTCTATCACGTGTCCGTCTTCGTCCGTGAAGACACCGTGCCAGGTCCCAAGCGGCGCACTGGTCAGCCAGTTGGCGTTGTTTTTCCAGTTGGCCCCGTCCGTTGCCCGATAGAGTGCGACCAGCGCCGCCCTTTCCTCAGCCGAATCTGGCGCCGGCTGGGTGGACGTAGTCGACGTTGCAGTTGCCGTCGGCGTCTGCGATGTCGGCGGGGGCGCGACGTCAGTGCAGGGAGACAGGTTAAGGGTCCGGAAATGGGCGACCACAACCTGATTTCCCCTGGAAAAGTCGGCGCCCTGAGATACGCATAGCTGGTTTCCAGTCAGGTTCAGTTGTCGCAGGTTGGAGCCTGTCAGATCGGGGATCGGTCCGCTCAACTGGTTGTGCTGCAGGGCCAGGCTTCCCAGGTTGGGCAGGGCGCGCAGATCCGGGACTGAACCGGTCAGACGGTTGTGACCGAGGGACAAGGCTCTGAGGCTGGTCAGGTTGCTCAAATCGGGGATCGGCCCGCTCAACCGGTTGCGCATAAGGTCCAGGTAGATGAGGTTGGTCAGGGCGCTCAGGTCGGGGATTGGCCCGCTCAACTGGTTGTTGATGAGGTATAGAGTTTTCAGGCTGGTGAGGCTGCTCAGATTGGGGATCGGTCCGGTCAGCCTGTTATGACTGAGTGCCAGCGTCGCCAGACTGCCGAATGCGTTCAGATTGGGGATCGGTCCGGTCAGCAAATTGCTTGAGAGGGCCAGTTCTTCCAGGTAGGAGAGAGCGCTCAGGTCCGGGAGTGGTCCGCTCAGGTGGTTGCCGCCGAGGTTCAAATGAGTTACGTGACCGCTGGCATCGGTGGTGACGCCATGCCAGGCAGAGAGAGGTCTGTCGCTCAGCCAGTTGCTGTTCTGCGTCCAGTTGTCGCCGTCGGTGGCCTCGTAGAGCGCGATGAGAGCGTCTCTCTCAGTCGTTGCCGGCGCGGGCGCGACCGCAGTCGGATAGTCCGACGAGAGCCAGGGCCCTTCGCCGTCGGCGAAGATAGCGCGGATGGAGTAGTGGTAAAGGGTTCCGGCGACGACGCTGGTGTGCGTGTAGGATGTGCCGGTGAGGCTGTCGCCGCCAATCGGCCGCCAGCCCGTGCTCAAATCCCACCAGGTCAGAAGCTCGTAGCGCACTGCGTTGGGCAGAGCTTCCCAGCTCAACTCCACCCCGCGCGCTGTTGCCTGCGCGCTGAGGTTGGGCACGGCGCCCGCGTCCGCGGTCGCCGTGGGAGTAGGTGTCGACGTGGGCGTCCCGGCCGCCTGGGTTGCGGTCGTGGTGGGCGTTGCCGTCCCTTCTCCGGTCGCGGCGAGCGCGACCGCGGTAGGGTAGTCCGACGAGAGCCATGGCCCTTCGCCATCGGCGAAGATAGCGCGAATGGAGTAGTAGTAAAGGGTTCCGGCGACGGCGCTGGTGTGCGTGTAGGATGTGCCGGCGAGGCTATTGCCGCCGATGGGCTGCCAGCCGGGGTCGCTGGCCCAATAGGTAAGGAGCTCGTAGCGCACCGCGTTGGGCAGGGCTTCCCAGCTCAGCACCACCCCGCGCGTTGTTGCCTGCGCGGTCAGTTTCGGCACCGTGAGCGTCGACGCGGTTGCGGTCGGCGTAGGAGTGGCGTCTGTACACGGCGACAGATTTAGGGTCCGCAAGTGGGCGATCACAGCCTGATTCTGGCCGGAAAAACCTCTGTCCTGAGGCATGCACAACTGATTTCCTGTCAGGTTCAGCTGATTCAGGTTGCTGTGTGTCAGATCGGGGATCGGTCCGCTCAACTGATTGTGCTGCAGTGCCAGAGATCTGAGGTTGGAGTGGGCGCGCAGATCCGGGACCGAACCGGTCAGACGGTTGTGACCGAGGGACAAGGCTCTGAGGCTGGTCAGGTTGCTCAAATCGGGGATCGGCCCGCTCAACCGGTTGCGCATAAGGTCCAGGTAGATGAGGTTGGTCAGGGCGCTCAGGTCGGGGATTGGCCCGCTCAACTGGTTGTTGATGAGGTATAGAGTTTTCAGGCTGGTGAGGCTGCTCAGATTGGGGATCGGTCCGGTCAGCCTGTTATGACTGAGTGCCAGCGTCGCCAGACTGCCGAATGCGTTCAGATTGGGGATCGGTCCGGTCAGCAAATTGCTTGAGAGGGCCAGTTCTTCCAGGTAGGAGAGAGCGCTCAGGTCCGGGAGTGGTCCGCTCAGGTGGTTGCCGCCGAGGTTCAAATGAGTTACGTGACCGCTGGCATCGGTGGTGACGCCATGCCAGGCAGAGAGAGGTCTGTCGCTCAGCCAGTTGCTGTTCTGCGTCCAGTTGTCGCCGTCGGTGGCCTCGTAGAGCGCGATGAGAGCGTCTCTCTCAGTCGTTGCCGGCGCGGGCGCGACCGCAGTCGGATAGTCCGACGAGAGCCAGGGCCCTTCGCCGTCGGCGAAGATAGCGCGGATGGAGTAGTGGTAAAGGGTTCCGGCGACGACGCTGGTGTGCGTGTAGGATGTGCCGGTGAGGCTGTCGCCGCCAATCGGCCGCCAGCCCGTGCTCAAATCCCACCAGGTCAGAAGCTCGTAGCGCACTGCGTTGGGCAGAGCTTCCCAGCTCAACTCCACCCCGCGCGCTGTTGCCTGCGCGCTGAGGTTGGGCACGGCGCCCGCGTCCGCGGTTGCCGTGGGCGTGAGAGTCGCCGTCTGAGCCTTAGTTTCGCCCTTTGTGAGGAAGGAGAGAGCAGCGACGGCGGCAAAGAGGACGGCGAGCAGGATGCGGCCGCGGGTTTTGGCGGCAGGTATACGCGTTTCGTCTTTCATCCGCGGCGCGTCCTGTCATGCGTGATACCGATCCCTCCATTCAGGGGGCATTGAACATCCTAACCCAATCATACATTTTCAAAAAAGCAAGTAATCTAAAGCAGGAAAGTATTCAAAAGTACGCCCCAATTGCGCCGCCCCCTGCACCGCCTCCGCAATCCCCCTCACCGCTCCCGTAGGGGCAGGCCTTGTGCCTGCCCTCGCGCCGCCACCCCCACTGCCTCCGCAATCCCCCTCACCGCTCCCGTAGGGGCAGGCCTTGTGCCTGCCCTGGCGCTACCACCCCCACGGCCACCGCAATCCCCACACCGCCCCCGTAGGGGCAGGCCTTGTGCCTGCCCTCGCGC
>VXOE01000253.1 GCA_009840225.1 Caldilineaceae bacterium SB0662_bin_25
GTGCCGGCCTTGTTCCTGCCCTCACACCCTCCCCAACTGACGGACACCACCGTACGGCCAGGCCTGCCGCCTGCACTGCGTCTCGCCCAAAGACGTTAAACGACTCCAGCCACCGCTGGCACTGATTCCCCGCCAAACTGTTCCCACCCCAAATCTGGGTTGCACCCCACCGGCCGCACCGTTGCAGCACTCTTCGCCCCTCCGGTACACTCGGCACACAACTGCCTCGACCGCGTACCCGGCCGCCGCCGCGCCCCGGACCTGCATTCGTGGAGGTGCTGGCAATTACATGGCAAGGTTGACGTCTTTGCCCGTTGTTATGTACTCTATAACTGCAACTGATTCGATTGTCCGGTCGAGAATCCTGGCAGCATCACAACCCTCGGCGCCCCCGCCTGAGAACGCAAATAACGTCTGAAACAACGTCGCCTGTGCCGGGGCTTGCTTTCGATCTTCTTCACAGGCTGTCGGTTCCACCAACTACTGACAGCGGAACCGGAACACCAGACTGCGCTGCTCGAGGAGCTACATATATGTACCGATTACGCCTCCTGGCCATGACGGCGGCACTGTTCATCCTGATGATCGTTGCGCCCAGACCGCTGTCCGCGCAGGAACTGTCGCCAGCAACCCGGACGGAACCCGCAACAGACGCCCCGCCCGTGCCCACTTGGCTGACAGACCCTTCGACATCTGCGGCAAACCTCTCCAATTCGCCGCAGGCAGCCCCCGTTTCCACCCCCCAAATTCCGCCCGGATGGATGCCAATTGCCGACGAATCGCTCGGCTATTCGCTCGCCGTACCCGCCGACTGGCTGACCTTCGACCTCCAATCGGGCGACCTCGACAGGATCGCCGGCATGCTGGGCGGCCGCGCCGCATCGCAGCAGCTGCGCCAGTACATGGCCTCCCCTTCCGGCCAAAACCTTGGACTCTTGGCCGTCGACCCTGATCCCAGCGAGCTGTTCGCCCGCCCGCCCTTCCCCACCTTTCTAAACGTGTCGGTCGCACAGTTTCCCGACGGCGTAACCGACGAACAATGGGTTGCCCTCGTCGAAGACGCTGTCTCGGCTCTCGGCGAAGCCCGCATCGAAAACGTCAGGCTTGGCACGCTCAACCAGATGCCCGCAGTCAGAGCCGCCGCCGTCTACCAACTGGGAGGCCGCGGCGCTGGCCTGACCGCCCATCTCGACATAACCATCGTCCATGCTGACCAGGCGGCCTATACACTCCTCATTGCGACCCGGCTCAGCAACGCCTTAGCCAAACGAATTGTGATCCACCAGATCGTCCAATCCTTCCGGCCAGTCTTGCCCGAACAGGGGACCCCCGCACAGCCGGCGCAAACCCCGGCTGGAGAACAAGGCCAGCCCGGTTCATCGGCCTCTGTTCCCGTCGCCAATCTTCCCAGGTTCTGGATACCCATTGTAGACGGCCGCCTGGGCTACTCTCTTGCCGTACCATTCAACTGGTTGGCCTTCGACCTGCAGGAAGGAGAACTGGACCAGGTAACAGGCCTGCTCGACGGTGAGACGGCAACGCAGCAGCTGCGAGCCTTTCTGGACACGCCCGAAGGAGAGCGACTCGGCGTCTTCGCCGTCGAACCGGACCCGGAAAGCATGTACACCGTCCCAATCTTTCCAACCTTCCTGATCGTGTCCACCGCGCCGCTGCCGAAAGACCTTTCTGACGAAGATTGGCCTGCCCTCGCCGAAAACGCTGTCGCCGCTTGGGGCGATATACAGTCGATAGCTGTCGAGACGGGCACAAGCAACGGCCTTCCATTCATCCGCGCTGTGGCCGCCATCAGATTGGGCGATCCATCCCATCTCCTGGCCGCTCACCTTGATATAACTATCCTGCGCGCCGACCAGACCGCCTATCTGCTTACAATCGCGGCTCGCCCCGACGCCGCCGCCGCCAACCAGCCCGTGATAGACCAGATAGTCGATTCGTTCCGAGTTGAGTGACACCGGGATCGCAACATGCCTGGGATCATCTGCGCTGCCGCCAACAGGCTGCTGAAACTATCTTCTGCAATCAGTTCACTGTGTGAGGAGGACGCTCAACCATGAAACAGAGACGTTTCATCGCCCCGTTTCATCACCGCGGGGCCCTGCTGCTCATCTCCATCCTGATCACGCTCACCCAATCTCTGGCAGCGTCCACCATCTATGCCCAAAGCGATGAACAGCCCGGCGGCGACGCCGACCGCGTCGCACTGACCGCCCTCTTCAACGCCACCGACGGCGAAAACTGGGTCAACAGTCAGAACTGGCTGACCGACAAACCCCTCAGCGCATGGTACGGCGTCACCACAAACGACAACGGACGCGTCACCCAGTTGAGCCTCCGCGGAAATCGGCTGAGCGGAGCCATCCCCCCGCAGTTGGGTTCCCTCTCCCAGCTGCAACGACTCGTGATCGACGACAATCTCCTGAGCGGCGATATCCCCCCGGAGCTGGGAAACCTGGCCCAACTGCAGTGGCTCGACCTCGACAGAAACCAGCTGACCGGTTCGATTCCTCCCGAACTGGGAAACCTCATACGCCTGGAACGGCTCGACCTTTCGGGCAATCAGTTGAGCGGCCCCATCCCCCCCGAAATCGGCTCCCTTACAGAGCTGCGAACACTCTATTTCGATGAAAATCAACTGATAGGAGCGATTCCACCGGAGCTCGGTTTCCTCGCCAATCTGCAGACAATGTTCATCGAGGAAAACCAACTGAGTGGCGAAATCCCTCCTGAACTGGGCAACCTCACCCACCTGCGCGCCATGTCGCTGGAGGAAAACAACCTGAGCGGGTCCATCCCCGCCGAACTGGGCAACCTCACCCAGCTGCGCTCACTCGATCTCGATGAAAACGATCTGAGTGGACCCATTCCCGCCGAGTTGGGCAATCTCACCCAGCTGCGCTCACTCTATCTTGACGAATGCGGCCTGAGCGGGCCCATCCCGCCCGAACTGGGCAATCTCACCCAGCTGCGGACCCTGCTGCTCAATGACAACGAGCTGAGCGGTCCGATTCCACCCGAATTGGGAAACCTATCGCACCTTCAGTCTCTCCAGCTGGCTGGAAACGATTTGAGGGGGGAAATCCCGCCAGAGTTGGACGCCCTCCCCCAACTGAGTGAGTGGAATATCAACGGAAATCCGCTGTCCGGCTGCATCCCCGCAAGCTGGCGCAACGCCGCTTCCGTCGACAATGCACCGTTGGACCTGCCCTTCTGTCCATCACCCGCGACCGCGGAATCGGCAACCGAGTCACTCTTCGGTCTGAACGGCGATCTGCTCTTTGCCCTCTACCGCGTTTCCCTTAGGACCCTTACCCATCAGGCGTTGCAGGGCCTCGACCGCGCCGCGCTCTCCTCACTTTACATTGCCTTCGGCGGCGACGACTGGGTGAACAGTGATAACTGGCTCAGCGACAATCCGCTCAGCACTTGGTACGGCGTAACCACCGACCTCAACGGCCGCGTAACCCGCCTGGACCTGCGCGGAAACCAGTTGAGCGGTTCGATTCCGGCCGTAATTGGGCGCCTCTCCCATCTGACCCGGCTGGCTATCGATGACAATCAACTGACCGGCCCCATCCCGCCTGAAATAGGCTACCTGACCCACCTCAACTCTCTGGACCTCGACCGCAACCGTCTGACAGGCCCCATCCCTCCCGAGCTCGGCAACCTCACCAACCTGGAACGGCTGGACCTCACCGGAAATCAGCTGAGCGGGCCGATTCCGCCCCAACTCGGCAACCTTGCCGCCTTGCGCACTCTATTCCTCGACGAAAATCGCCTGACCGGCACGATCCCCCCTCAGCTGGGCAACCTGATCGAGCTCCGCACACTTTACCTCGAAGAGAACCGCCTGACCGGCACAATCCCCCCTGAATTGGGAAACTTGGTTAACGTGGGCCTCTTTTCCCTCGAAGAGAACAGCCTGAGCGGCTCGATCCCTCCTGAGTTGGGCAACCTCGCCGAAGTGCGCACCCTCTATCTCGACGAGAACCAATTGAGCGGGCAAATCCCGCCCGAACTCGGCAACCTGACCCAGCTGCGAGTCCTCGACCTCGATGAGAACCAATTGAGCGGGTCCATCCCGCCCGAACTCGGCAACCTGACCCAGCTGCGCATCCTCTTCCTGCGCGAAAACGGTCTGAGCGGCCCCATACCCTCCGAGCTGGGCAACCTCGCCCACCTGACGTGGCTATATCTGCAGGACAACGAGTTGAGCGGAGAGATACCTTCCGAGTTGGGCAGCCTCGCCCTGCTGCAAGGGTTTACTATCGGCGCAAACCAATTGAGCGGCTGCATACCCGTAAGCTTGAGCCGCGTACGCTACAACGACCTCGACGTCATCAATCTACCCTTCTGCGTCGATTAGACTGCACCAATGCAAAGGAGAGTAGCGATTCGCTACTCTCCCTCCGCCTCGCAATATGGCGTTGTCAACTCGCGAGTTACTCGCGTCTGGCTTCCGGTATCTCTCCTACCAACCCAGGAACAACGGATCCCTGCGGACTCTCCTTCCCGACACCCTCGCCACAGCCATCTCCGGCCGCAACGGCGCAACCACTTGACTCAAGCTAACGGCCGCCATGCTGCCGTACATGTTCAGAATCGGAGCCACCTCCGTCTGATAGGTAATATAGGCCTCGGGCCATGACACCGGAAGCCTCCATCCAACACCCGGTCGCCTTCGTGCACTCCCCGCCCCCGCTCGCCCCGCCTTCAACCGCCGCGCCGCCACCAGCATCGTGATCAGCAGCGCCGCGCCCCCTGCCAGCGGCAGATAGTGCAAACCCAGCTCCACCTGTCGCACCACCTCCGTTGTCTGATGCCCGATCACCGCCAGCGCCGGCACCCACACCAGCTCACCCAATAGGACGACCGGAAACCAGCGGCGGAATGGCACACGACCTATTCCAGCCGCAACCAGCGCCGGAATCACCAACACAGAAAGCGCCTTCGCGACGAACAGCAGTCTGGGGCCGTGCTCCTGCATCTCCGACTGCAGCTGCTCCAGGTGATGACGGCGCAGCCCCAGCCACCGGCCATAGCGCAGCACAGGCTCCTTCCCAAACCTGTATCCCAGTAAGTACCAAAGTCCGTCAGCAACGATCCCCCCAACAACTGCGCAGACCACGACCAGCGGCAAGCGCATATAGCCCAGCGAAGCCGCGACCGCCGCCAGCAGCGTCACGATCCGCCCCTCCAGGATCACCAGAACGGTCAGTAGCGGATAACTCCAAACGCCCCACTCCTGCAGACCCTCGCTGCGCAGCAAATTCATTACTGTATCGAATATCTCGGAAATAAAGTTCATTCACCCGCTTCCTCTATCCGCCATGCCAACACATCTAGTCTCTCCACGAAATGGAGCAGCGGCTCTCTATCCGGCAGGAAGATCCCGTGTGCCTGCGCAACCCAATTGCGCCCGAACTCTGCCTCGGCCGGCTGTAACGGCCAGGGCCGATGGTGGATCTCACCCCGATAAACGCGCCCGTCCCTGTCCACACTGTACAAACAGTACCTCTCCGTCAACCACTGCTCCAACGAGTCCGGAGCCGCCTGATATACCGGCCCCGTCGGCCGGTAGACTGCCCGAAAGTCCGCCTCCGGCGCGCCGCTGTGCGTGCGCCGGCTGCAATAGCGAATGCCGCCGTCTTCGACCCTGCACGCCATCTGCGCCCGGAAATAAGGCAGATGATAGGACCACCGCGCCATCGCCACCGCCAGCGGGTTGCCCGCGTCTAGGCTGAAAAAGAACACGCCCGGCTTGGGCTCCTCCCTTCCGCTACTCTTTACGTAAGTGCGTACATTTAGTTCCGGAAAAGAGGAAACCCACGGCGCCGCCGGCGTAAACCGCTGCCGCACGCCCGACATACGAAAGGGCACCACCGTCACCCACGCCTCACCCGCGTACCTGTCCAACGTCAGGCCGGACGGCAGCAGCTTTTCAATCTCCGAGGCGGGAACCGGCCAGTGCGCAAACAGAAGGTCCTGCCACGACTGAAACATGAACCACGGGCGATCGGGCAGTGGCCAGGGGCGGTGTTCCTGCTGGGCAAGAATGTCAGCGGCGGCGCCCTGTCCGCGCCGCCACAGCGAGGCAAGGGGGAAGCTTCTCACTGGTCTGTTCCTCACTCTCCATATATCCAGAGAGCGATCAGATCGTCGATCGGACTGCCGCTGTGACGCCGGAATATGTCCAAAAGGTCCTCCGCATACGCGATCCCGTAGCGATGCGTCTGCGCATAGTCAAGCAGTGCCGCGTAAAACGCCGCATCGCCCATCCGTTCACGCACCGCGTGCAGGAACAGCGGTCCCTTGCTGTAAATGATGTTGATATAGTTGCTCTGATCGAACCCAACAACCGCGCCGCTGACCGGCCTGTCTATCCCCAGGTTCCGCGCCGCATCGTAGCGGTACCGGAAGACATTCTCCATCATCACGGTCTGCATCTGTGGCCACTCTACCGCCTCGTAATACAAATAGACTGCATAGTTGGCAAGTGACTCGTCCAGCCACGGCTCATCCGGCTGATCGTTGCCCACCAGGTTGAAAAACCACTGGTGCGCGACCTCGTGCGGCGTGGCAATGCTGAAACCCCCGCCGCCCTCCCCGTAAAAGTTCGCCGCCAGCGCCAGCAGCCCGGCGTGCTCCATCCCGAACGCCGTCGTCGGCAACGGCACAACATCCAGCTCGCGATAAGGATACTGTCCGAACATCCTGTTAAACACGCCCAGGCTGCCCGTCGTATAGCTCAGCGCCGTCTGCGCAGAAGCCAGCCCCCCAACCGGATAGTACGAGTTGACCGTTATCCCATCCACATCCTCACTGACCGCCTCCCAGCGGTCGGTCACAGCCGCATAAAAGGAGCGCACCGGCCCCGCCGCAATCCGCCACGTGGTCGTGCCGTCACCGTTAAGCTCCTGCGCCAGCGTCGAGCCGCTCGCAACCACCGACAACGCCTCAGGCACAGTCAGCGCCACCTGATAGTAACCGATGTCCGCAAAGAGCGAGTCACCGAATCTCGCGCCCGCGTCCAAATCCCAACCCCTGTGGTCGTAAACTGCCAGCGTGGGATAGAAACCGGCCAGATCATATACACCTTCCACAAACCCGTATAAGCCCGCCCCCGCCGTACCCGCGCTCACCTGCGTCGGCAGCGTGGCCCGAAACCAGAGCGTCACATCCGTTGTTTCCCCCGCCGCCAGCCCGCCTTCAAGCGGGATAAACACAGCCGTACCGTCGAAAAGGTCCCCAACCGTCGCCACCTTCCCGTCAACCAGCGCCCGGCTCACCTGCGCCGTACCCTCGTAAGCAGGCAAATTGGGATACAGCCGGAAATAAAGCTCAGTAAGGCTGCTCTCCTCCTGATTTGTAATCCGCACCCGTTGTACACCCTCCAGGATCGGAACTTCACCCGGCACGAGGCGAGCCTCGATAAAATAGTGGGGCGCGTCAGGCAGCCTGGCCGCATCCTCGGCAAATGCTTCCAGCAGCGTCTCGCCGTAGATCGAATAGTCGCTCAGATCAACGTCCGGCGTCGGAAAAGGAGGCGGCTCCTCCACCGGCTCTGGAACAGGTGTGGACGTGGGCGGTGGAACTGTTGGCTCGGGTGTACTCGTCGCAGGGGCAACCGTCGCTGTCGGGGTTGGCAAAAGGACGGTGACTTCAGGTTCTTCGCTTGTCGGATTCGCCTCCCTGCTGCATGCGCCCAGCACAACCGTCAGCGCACATGCAACCACAAACAGAACGGCGAAACGCAGCTGTGGCTCTATTCGACTCCGGAAACCGCGCCTCCGGCCAGCGTACACAAATCTCCTTTCACGCGCAGACCGTTGTCCAGCATGAACTGCCCGTCCCATCAATCCCGCCCCCTATCGGCCGCCGCCGACCCCATGACTCCGGCAGGCTGCTTCCCATCCCTGCAGCGCATGCCTTCGGCGGCAACACCATAGCTTGGTGACGAGCGGAACTGGCAATGTGAAAGGCTCGGCAATATCAATCATGCAGTTCAAAAATGGCTGCTTGGTGTTTCCTCTCCTCTGCCTCCAACCGGGACGAAGGCCCCGACGCGAAGCGAACGTTCAGCAATGCGCACAGTACGACCTAAGCCTCTACGACCGCGGACCCAAATCCGGTGATTCCCGCTGCAAACTCTCGACAAGCCGCTTGGCCTCCCCACTCAGAGGCACGGGCAGCTCAACCACAACCTCCACCAGCAGGTCCCCCCGATTCTTGTTATCCTTCACATCCGGCATGCCCTGACCCTTCAGCCGGAAGACCTTCCCGTTCTGCGTGTCCGGCGGAATCGTCAGCGCCACCGCCCCCTGCATGGTCGGGACGCGTGCCTCGCCCCCAAGAAGCGCCGTGAAAAGGTCCACCGGAACCTTAGTGCGCAAATCCGTCCCTTCCACCTCAAATTCCTTGTGCGGCTGCACCGACACCGTCATAATCAGGTCGCCGGCCCGCACCTTCGAGCCCGTCCTGACCCCCGCCGGGATCGTCACCTCGAACCGGGAATCGCCCTGCTGTATCGTCCGCTTGGTCCCCATGAACGCCTCTTCCAGCGCGATCTCTACCGGGACCGTCTGGCCGCTGTTGGGGCGGCCGAAACTGGGATGAGGTGTCTGCCGCGCCGTTTTGCGCGTCTGCGCCGGCATGCCGCCAAATAGCTGCTGAAAGAAATCAGAAAAAGAGCCGCCGCCGCCGGCCATCCCCCCGAACATCTGCTCAAACTCTTCAGGACTCACCGTTCGGCCCTGCTGACGCTCCGCGCCGCCGGCATTGTACCACTGAGACCAATCGAAATTCTGTCCGCTCTGCTCGTACTGCTTCCACTGCGCGCCGAACTTGTCATACGTCCGCCGCTTCGCATCGTCAGACAGGACCGCATAAGCCTCACTGATCTCTTTGAACTTCTGTTCAGCAGCCGCATCGCCGTCGTTGACATCAGGATGATACTTGCGCGCCAGCTTGCGATACGCCTTCTTGATGTCATCGGCGCTCGCCTTCCGGCGCACGCCCAGCACCGCGTAGTAATCTCTATAGTCCACTGGTCCGTTCTCCGCTAATCTTGGCCTCTACCCCACTCACCGCTGGAAACGTGCCGAACCAACACCGCCCCACCTTCTCCCGGCTCTCGAGACCAGCGCCAAGGACGCGAAACCGGGCACAGGGCGCCCGGTTTCTCTACATCGTATCGTTAATGCGCCCAGGACGGCAACCCTGGTTCGAACTGCCGCCTACACCTGCCGGAATTCGCCTTCCACCACGTCGTCCTCATCAGGCGTACCCGTCCCGTCCGTTTCGCCCGCGGCGCCCGGCCCGGTTCCATTATCCTCTGCCTGCTGCTGGTACACCTGCTGGGCCAGCGCAGAACTCGCCTGCTGCAACTGCTCCGTCAGACTGGTGATCCGCTCGTGATCCTCACCCTCCATCGCAACCCGCAACTCGCCAATCGTCTGCTCTATCTGCTCCCGATCCGACAGCGGCACCTTGTCGCCCAGCTCACCCAGAGACTTCTCCGTGGCGTAGATCAGGCTGTCCGCCGCGTTGCGGCTTTCCACCAGCTGCCGCTGCTGCAGGTCCGTAGTCTCGTTCTCTTTCGCCTCCCGCACCAGCCGGTCCACCTCATCGTCGCTGAGGTTCGTAGACGCCGTGATCTGGATGCTCTGCTCCTTGCTCGTCGCCTTGTCCTTCGCCACAACGTTCATGATGCCGTTGGCGTCAATGTCAAAGGTAACCTCGACCTGCGGCACACCCCGCATCGCCGGCGGAATCCCGTCCAGCCGGAAGTTGCCCAGTGTCTTGTTGTCGCGCGCCATCGGCCGTTCGCCCTGCAAAATGTGAATGTCCACCGCCGTCTGATTGTCCTCGGCCGTGCTGTAAGTCTCCGTCTTCTTCGTCGGAATCGTCGTATTCCGCGGGATCAACGTCGTCATCACGCCGCCCAGCGTCTCCAGCCCCAGGCTCAGAGGCGTCACGTCCAGCAGCAGCAGGTCCTTGACCTCGCCGCCAAGCACGCCCGCCTGCAGCGCCGCGCCCACCGACACCACCTCGTCCGGATTGACGCCCTTGTGCGGCTCCTTGCCGGTCAATGTGCTCACCAGCTCCTGGATCATCGGCATCCGTGTCGAGCCGCCAACCATGACCACCTCATTCAACTCACCCGGTGTCAGGCCCGCGTCCTTCAGCGCCGCATGGAACGGTTTCTTCAACCGTTCGACCAGCACAGCCGTCAACTGCTCGAACTGGCTCCGCGTCAGCGTCAGCTGTAGATGCTTCGGCCCCGTGCTGTCCGCCGTGATGAACGGCAGATTGATCTCCGTCTGCGGCGTGCTCGAAAGCTCGATCTTCGCCTTCTCCGCCGCCTCCCGCAAACGCTGCAACGCCTGCCGGTCCTGGCCCAGATCGATCATCTGCTCCCGCTTGAACTCATCGATCAGCCAGCGTACAATCGCCTCGTCCCAGTCGTCGCCGCCCAGGTGCGTGTCGCCGTTCGTAGCCTTCACCTCGATCACGCCGTCACCGACCTCCAGCACCGAAACGTCAAACGTCCCGCCGCCCAGGTCGAAGACCAGAATCGTCTCGTCTTCGTTCTTGTCCAGCCCGTACGCCAGCGCCGCCGCCGTCGGCTCGTTGATGATCCGCAGCACCTCCAACCCGGCAATCTGACCGGCGTCCTTGGTAGCCTGACGCTGGCTGTCGTTAAAGTAGGCAGGTACCGTAATCACCGCCTGCTTCACGTCCTCGCCCAAATAGGACTCCGCATCCCGCTTGAGCTTGCTCAGAATCATCGCGCTGATTTCCTGCGGCGTGTACACCTTGTCCTTGATCGGAACCCGCACCCGCGCGTCGTGATTCGGCCCTTCGACGCTGGCGTAAGAGACCATCGCCTGCGTCCGCTTCGTCTCCGGATCGTCAATATGACGCCCCATCAGACGCTTCACCGAGTAGATCGTGTTCTCCGGGTTGACCACCGCCTGCCTCTTCGCAGTCACCCCGACCAGCCTCTCGCCGCTCTTCGAGAACGCAACCACCGACGGCGTCGTGCGGCTCCCCTCCGCATTCGCAATCACCGTAGGGTTGCCTGCCTCCATCACAGCGATGACACTGTTTGTAGTACCCAGATCAATGCCTATAATTTTCGCCATCTGTCCTTCGCCTCCTGTACAAGATGATGCCGGGCGCCCGTCCGCTCCGCGCTGCAGCCGCCCAGCCCATGACTCCTCTATGAACTGACCTTCCCATTCTGCTTCAATATCCATCTACCATTATAAAAAACTTATGTAAGTATGGTATTGGGCGAGTATTAGCAATTCATATGAATTTACCCACGATGATCCTACGCCTCCCATCCAATCCGAAACCCACACCGACGACACTGTCCCTCTCGTTCCCTCTGACCACTGCATCAGTACGCGGCGCCCCCAAACGCGCCAACCCGCCCCATCCCCCCGTAGGGGCACCC
>VXOE01000013.1 GCA_009840225.1 Caldilineaceae bacterium SB0662_bin_25
ATTCCGCAGTCCCCTCCCCGCCCCCGTAAGGGCAGGCCTTGTGCCTGCCCTCTGCCCAAAAAAACGGGCTCGCCGTCTCACCCGCCACCGCCGCAAATTTCCTTCTCTACCCTCCTCGCCCCAAGAGTCGTCGTCAACAACCCAACCCCCCAAATTGACAAACACACATCCCCCGGTTACAATTGCCGCGTTCTGTTTAACCGAATGCACCATCGGCATTGACGGAGACGAGTACCTGCCGTAAGTCCCCCAGCGAGCCCGGGACGGTGAAAGCCGGGCGGACCGCTGCGACAGCGAAAATCCCTCCCGAGCCGCGACCCGAATAGGCGCCCAACCGCCCAGTAGACGTCGCCGGTGTCGTGAACCGTTACCCTCACGGCCAGAGCACCAGCCAGCCCGTCCTCTGGCGCCGAAGCAGCCCGGTCGCAGCACCGGGAAGCAGGGTGGTACCGCGGACTTTTCAGCCCGTCCCTGAACTGGGACGGGCTTTCCTATGCCACAGCCAAGAGACCTCTGTCTGGCCAGAAACTGGAGCCAAGAAACGATGACCGCAGAACTCTTCTACGACGATGCCTACCTTCGCCAGTTCGATGCCAAAATCACAACCGTTGACAAAAAGGACAGCCGGCTGCGCATCGCCCTCGACCGCACCGCCTTCTACCCCGGCGGCGGCGGCCAGCCCAACGATACCGGCTGGATTACAATCGACTACCGCAGGCTTGCCGTCAGCAACGTAAAGAAAGAAGGCGGACGCATCTGGCATACGCTCGACGGCAATAAAGGAGAATCCGTCCCCATCAGGCCAGACCAGAACGTCCAGGCCGAACTGGACTGGGAACGGCGCTACCTGCTCATGCGCACGCACACCGCCATGCACATCCTCTGCGGCGTCGTTTGGCGCGACTACGGCGCATCCGTCACCGGCGGCGACATGAAGCCCGGCAGTGGCCGCATGGACTTCGAATTTGAAGCCATGAGCGGCGATCTCGTCGCCGCCATCGAGCGCAAATGCAACACCGAAATTGAGGCCGCCCGCCCCGTAACCACCAGGACCCTGCCCCGCGAAGAAGCCTTCCAGATCCCGGATCTGATTCGCACCAAGATCAACCTCCTGCCGAAACAGATCAAGGAAGTGCGAACCGTGGAGCTCAAAGGTCTTGACCTCCAGGCAGACGGCGGCACCCACGCCGGCAACACAAGCGAAGTCGGCGTCATGCGCGTAGTCGACTACCGCAGCAAGGGCGCCATAAACAAGCGAATCTATGTGGAAATCGGTGATGCCTAGACCTGGATCGGCCAACTTTCCACGAACGACGGGGGATGGTGAAATGACACAGACAATCTCAGGACCTGCTGCCGCGACGAACGGACGGTCACCGCGAACTAAGTTCAATGATGTACCCACCAGCCTCTCCTTTCCCGATATGGAGGAGGGCATCCTGAAACTATGGAAAGACAAGAACGTCTTCCAGCGTTCCATGCAGGAACGCGAGGGCGGCCCGGAGTACGTCTTCTTCGAAGGGCCGCCAACCGCCAACGGCCGGCCCGGCATCCACCATGTCCTCGCACGCGCCTTCAAAGACATGTTTCCCCGCTACAAGACGATGCAGGGCTATCACGTGCTGCGCAAGGGCGGCTGGGACACCCACGGTCTTCCCGTAGAGCTCGAAGTCGAAAAGCAGCTCGGCCTCACCGGCAAAGAACAGATCGAAGCGTACGGCGTCGCCAAATTTAACCAGATGTGTAAGGAATCGGTCTGGGAATATCTCAGTGATTGGGAGGCCCTCACCGAAAGAATGGCCTTCTGGGTGAGCCTCGAAGACGCCTACGTGACCATGAACAACGATTACGTCCAGTCTCTCTGGTGGATTCTTAAACAGCTCTGGGACAAAGGCCTTCTCTTCGAAGGGTACAAGGTTGTCCCTTACTGCCCCCGCTGCGGCACACCCCTCAGCAGCCACGAACTC
This sequence comes from Caldilineaceae bacterium SB0662_bin_25, assembly GCA_009840225.1. GTDB lineage: Bacteria > Chloroflexota > Anaerolineae > Caldilineales > Caldilineaceae > Bin5. The sequence goes on from VXOE01000013.1 coordinate 1,968, forward strand.
TCGCTGGGATACCAGGAAGGCACCGTTGACCCCAGCATCTACGTCAAGTTCGCCCTCAAAGGCGAGGAAAACGCGTATCTTCTCGCTTGGACCACCACGCCCTGGACGCTGCCCGGAAACGCGGCTCTCGCCGTCGGCGAGGAAATCGATTATCTCAAAGTGAAGGACGCTTCCGGTGCTACTCTCTATGTAGCCAAAGAGCTGGCAGAGGACGTCCTGGAGCCGGGCTATGAGGTATTGACAGAGACGAAAGGCGCCGCCCTTGTCGGCAAGGAGTATGAACCGCTATTCAGCTTCGGGCCTCCCGTAGAAGAGCGCTACGCCTACGTCATCGCCGCCGACTTCGTCAGCACGTCCGACGGCACCGGCATCGTCCACATCGCCCCCGCATTCGGCGCCGACGACCTCGCAATCGGGCAGACCCACAATCTGCCGGTCTTTCAAACCGTTGACGCCACCGGCAGCTTCAAACCGGAGGTCACCCCCTGGGCCGGCCTATTCGTCAAAGACGCCGACCAGGGCATCACCTCGGATCTGGAGGAACGCGGCCTCCTCTACAAGGCCGGCACCTACGAACATACCTACCCCTTCTGCTGGCGCTGCGAAACACCTCTGATCTACTGGGCCAAGGAGACCTGGTACCTGCGCACAAGTGAATTCAAGGACCGGCTTGTCGCCCTCAACGACACCATCAACTGGGTGCCCGATCACATCCGCAGCGGGCGTTTCGGCCGTTGGCTCGAAAACAACGTCGACTGGGCCCTTGGCCGCGATCGCTACTGGGCTACGCCCATCCCGATCTGGAAAAGCGACGCCCCCGGCAGCGACTACATGGAATGCATCGGCAGCGTCGCCGAACTCGCCCGGAAGAGCGGCCGCGACCTCAGCGGCCTCGACCTCCACCGGCCCTACGTCGACGACATCACCTGGCCGGCCCCCGACGGCGGCGCCATGCGCCGCGTCAGCGAACTCTGCGACGTCTGGTTCGACAGCGGCTCCATGCCCGTTGCCCAATGGCACTACCCCTTCTCCAACCGGGACGAGTGGGAAACCTACAAGCAGGCCGACTACATCTGCGAGGCCATCGATCAGACTCGCGGCTGGTTCTACACGCTCCACGCCGTCAGCACGCTCCTCTTCGACCGGCCCGCCTTCAAGAACGTCATCTGCCTCGGACACATCCTCGCCGAGGACGGTTCCAAGATGAGCAAGTCCAGGGGCAACGTCGTCAACCCGTGGCAGGTCTTTGCCGAACACGGCGCCGACGCCACCCGCTGGTACATGTATACAGCCGGACCCCCTGGGAACGCCCGCCGCTTCAGCGGCAACCTCGTGGCGGAGGTGAAGCGCCGTTTTCTGAACACGCTGTGGAACACCTACAGCTTTTTCGTGGTCTACGCTAATCTTCAGGAATCTCAGGACGGAGCCGCTGCCGGAAACGGCGCAAACGTTTCCGCCGAAGCCGCCCTGCAGGATCGCTGGCTCCTGTCCGAGCTCAACCGTCTCGTACGCGATGTGACCGCTGCCTATGAGGCCTACGACGTCACCGCCGCCACCCGGCCAATCGCCGACTTCGTCGACGAGCTCAGCAACTGGTATGTGCGCCTCAACCGCCGCCGCTTCTGGGACGGCGACCCTGCCGCCCTGTCAACCCTGCATCACACGCTCATTACTGTCGCCAAGCTCCTGGCCCCGGCCATCCCCTTCATCTCGGAAGAAATCTACCAGAATCTGGTCGTAGGCGTTGAGCCGGAGGCGCCGGACTCCGTCCACCTTGCCGCCTGGCCCCAGTCTGACGAGTCTGCAATCGACGACCGCCTCCATGCCGACATGGCCTTGGCCCAAAAGGTGACGACCCTGGGACGCGCCGCAAGAGAATCAGTTGCCTTCAAGGTACGCCAGCCTGTACAACAGGTCATCGTTCGCACCCGCTCAGGTGAAGAAAACGCTGGACTGGAAAGGCTGCGAGACCTGCTCCTGACCGAGTTGAACGTCAAAGAGCTCGGTTTCGCCGGCACAGCCGGCGATCTCGTCGACGTGACCGTCTTCCCACTGCCCAAGCAACTTGGCCAAAAATACGGCCGCGGCTACCCTGTCATCAGGAGCAAGTTCGCAGAGATGGACCAGCGTGAACTTGCCGCTGGCTTTGACGCCGGTGAATCGGTGACTGTGGCGGGTGAAGACCAGGAATACGTCGTAGAACCCGAGGACGTCGAAGTCCGCCGCACACCGCGCGCCGGCCTCGCCGTCGCCGAGGACGGCGGCTACCTGGTGGCCGTCACCACCACACTCACTCCCGAGCTGGAGCTTGAAGGCCACGCACGCGAGCTCGTCCGTCGCATTCAACAGCTGCGGAAAGACTCCGATCTGGATATTAGCGACCGCATCGAGCTGACGCTGTCAGACACACCGCTCCTGAGCAGCCTGCTGTCTGCACATCAGGACTACGTTGTGTCTGAAACTTTGACCTTGGACGTTGGATTTGCCTCCGACGTCGGCGAACTTGCCGGCAGCGAGACCGTTTCCTTTTCTCTGGGCGAAGAGGAAATCACTGTTGGCCTGAAAAAAGTATAAGCGATCGGCTGGCGAGACCGGTCCTCCAGGCGACAAAAACGCCGCAGCCTGAGTACGCCTGCGTCAAAGAACTTAAGGTATCGCCAGCCGCTCATCCGGAAACCGGTGCCACTTGAATGAAGGGAAGAACACGATGGCAACCTACATCTACGAACCAAGTCTGAAATATGCCGACACCCACGAATGGGCCCGACAGGAAGATTCCCAGGTCGTCGTCGGAATCAGCGATGCCGCACAGGACATGATGAGCGATATCGTATTTGTCGAGCTACCTGAAATCGGTACCACTGTATCCGCCGGAGAGGCCGTCGCGGTCGTCGAATCGGTCAAAGCGGCTGAGGATATTATCGCCCCCGTTTCCGGCTCTGTCTCCGCCGTCAACGAAGAACTGAACGACACGCCCGAACTGGTGAACAGCGACCCTTACGGGGCTTGGTTCCTCAAAATCGAAGTTGAGGACGGGGAGGAACTTGAAAAACTGATGGACGCCGATGCCTATTCAGCGTTCGTTGACAGTCAGCAATGAGCCAAGGCCGGACACGTGTAAGGTCAGGATAGGCGTAGCACTTCGGCGTTCCGTCTGCCTATGCCTCTCTCTTCACTTCGGTCTTGTGCTCCTGGCAGCGTTGTTGAGCGGATGTAACGCGCTGCCATCCCCCCCTCGCCTGCCCGATCTCCCTTTCTTGCATCTAGGGTCTGAGTCCGACGAATCCGCGCCTACTCTGCAACTCTTTTTCCCCGAAGAGGGTAATGTTACAGAGGCTCTGCGCAGCCAGATTGTCTCCTGGGCTGAAGACAAAGAGATACAGGTCAGTCTTTCCACCTCATCCAGCTACAGCCAGGAACTCGTCGACCGCCTGTCCGCAGAGGACCCCCCTGACCTGGCTGTCGTCACAGCTTTCCTCTTTCCCGATCTCGCCGCCCAAGGACTGCTGGCACCCGCTGAAGAAAATCTCCTTGACCTGACAGGCTACCCGCCCCGACTGGTCGCTGCCTTTACCTGGCCAGGCGAGACGTCGGATCTGCACTACTGTCTGCCCCGCGAAGTGCGCACGCTGGCGCTTGTCTACGACAGTGAAGGCCTGGCGGCCGCCGGTCGCTCTCCCCCACACAGTTGGGAGTCGTTGAGAGAGGTTGCAGTCGGCCAAACCGACCTGGAACGCAATCGCTTCGGCTTCATCGAGGCCCCCGATCTTTCCCGCTGGCTTCCATTCCTGTACGGAGCCGGTGGTACAATCATAGACGACAGCGGCGGCATGGCTCTGGAGTCTCCTGCAGCCGCTGACGCAATGAACTGGTACATCCAGATCTTTCGTGATAACTTCGCCGGCCATGCCGGTGAGTCTAACAACGAATGGGCCGGTGAAGTGTTGGCAAAAGGCAAGGGCGCACTGACGATAGAGGGGAACTGGGTCGCTCCCTACTTTGAGAACGAGTTCCCTGACTTCCACTATGGCGTAGCACCCATCCCCTCGGGACCTGCAGGGCTGAACACCTCAGTTGCCTTCACCAGTTGCTACGCCGTATCTGCGGCGTCAACGCGCAAGAGCGATGCCTTTGAGCTGGCTGCGCTACTCAGCGGTCCCGACGTAGTCGGCTCGTTGCCCAACGACGGCGGCTGGATGCCAGCCCGGAACGAGTTGAGAGACGACTGGATAGGAAGTTTTCCCCGCCTCGCTCCCTTTGCCGACGCAGTTCCCACCGCTGTGGTCTGGCAATTCCCCCCAGGCTTCGACACCCTCCTGAACAGTTTCAATCGGGGGATGGTACAACTTTTCGCCGCAAACATCGAAGCCGCCGATTTATTTGCCGAACTCCAGGAGTTGGGCGAAACTCTACTGGAGACGGCCGCCGAAACTGGGCCAACTCCGAACACAACGCAAACTTCCAGCCCCTGACTGAGAGCGACTGCAATGAACTTCGACGGAAAAGTTGCCCTGGTAACCGGCGCCGCATCGGGAATCGGTCGCGAGACCGCAGTAGCCTTCGCAGAGCTCGGCGCGGCAGTGATCGTCGCCGACGTCGACCCGGAAGGCGGCTCCGACGCCGTGGACCAGGTGCAGGAGTGCGGCGTAAACGGTCTGTTCATCCGCTGCGACGTCTCTGATCCCAATGATGTGGAGAGTCTATTTGAGCAGACCGCAAACCGCTTCGGCCGCCTCGACTTTGCAGTCAACAATGCAGGCATCGGCGGACCTTGGGAACAGCTGCGCTCCTACCCGCACGAAGGCTGGGACAAGGTCCTGGCGGTGAACCTCACCGGCGTCTTCTACTGCATGCAGGAAGAGATCGGTTGCATGGCCGGACAGGGCGGGTCGATCGTTAACGTGGCTTCCTTGGCGGGCAAACTCGGACTCCCGAACCAGGCCGCATACACCGCCTCCAAGCACGCCGTTATCGGTCTCACTCGCGTCGCTGCACAGGAAGTCGCACGCCACAACATTCGCGTCAACGCAGTCTGCCCCGTCTTCACTGAAACGCCCCTGTTCAATCCGCTCATCGCCGGCAACCCCGACAGGGCGCAGAAAATGCTCGAACGCATTCCAATGCGCCGCTTTGGCAAGCCGCGAGACATTGCTGATGCGATCGTCTGGCTTTGCTCAGACCAGTCTCGCTTTATCACCGGGCAAGCCATCAACTTGGACGGCGGCATGACCGCCTGACGACCGCCAAAACACGACTACGGAGAAAACGATGTCCCGACAAGCGGCATTCGAAGACCTGCAACTGAAAATCGGCGCCGAATCCACCTCCGGCGGCTGGTTCACGGTTACCCAGAACATGATCAACAGCTTCGCCGACGCAACGCTGGACCATCAGTGGATTCACGTCGACGAAGAACGGGCCGCCCGCGACTCGCCCTTTGGCGCCACCGTCGCGCACGGCTTCTTTACGCTCGCCCTCATTCCCCACCTAACCGGAATGGTTGAACCCGACAAACCAAGGTATCCCGGCGTGGCCCTAACCGTAAACTACGGCCTCAATCGAGTGCGCTTCCCTCACCCGCTCCTCGGCGGCTCGAGAATACGCACCCACACTCAGCTCCAGTCCGTTGAGGAAGTGAGAGGAAACGGCCTCCAGCTCATTCACAACGTCACCGTCGAGATCGAAGGCGTAGAGAAGCCCACCTGCGTCGCCGAAATGGTCTCCCGTCTCTACTTTGAAGACTGAGTAAATGCCAGTTCCGTCCCGAATGGCCACCAGGAATCAGCATGACAAGAAAAGATTCCCTATCACTCCGACCGCCCATCAAATTATCCTTTCTCTGACCACTGACCACTGACCACTGACCCCTGACCACTGACCATGTTCAGCGACCAGACCGTAGTCATAACCGGTGCAGGCCGTGGAATCGGGGCCAGCGCCGCCCTGCAGTTTGCAGAGCACGGCGCCAGCGTCGTAGTCAACGACCTTGACGCAGCCATGGCCGCGCAGACAGCCAATGCCATACTGTCCCAGGGCGGACAAGCAATAGCCGTCCCCGGCGATGTCACCGCCGCCGGATTCCCGGAACTGCTCATGCAGACCGCCGTCGACACATTCGCAAAACTGAACGTCGTCGTCAATAACGCCGGCTATACCTGGGACGCCATGGCCCACAAACTTACCGACGAGCAGTGGCAGGCGATCCTCGACGTTCACCTGTCTGCTCCCTTCAGGATGATCCGCGCCGCCGCGCCCTTTCTGCGCGCCGCCGCCGCAGCCGAACTGGAATCCGGCGCGAGCCTTAGCAACCGCTGCATCGTCAACGTCTCGTCAACCTCGGGGCTGCACGGCAATATCGGCCAGGCCAACTACGCCGCCGGCAAAATGGGGATTGTGGGACTCACCAAGACGATCGCCAAGGAATGGGGCAGACTGGGTATCCGCTGCAACGCCGTCGCCTTCGGCTTCATCGACACCCGCCTGACCCGCTCTCAAGAGGTCCAGGAAGAGGCGATTGAGATCGACGGGCGTGAGGTTGTCCTGGGTATCCCCCAGAAGGTACGCTCAATGCTCGACCAGGACATTCACCTGCGTATCCCCCTCGGCAGACCCGCCACCGACGCAGAAGCCGCTGCGGGCATCGTCCTCATCGCTTCTCCACTGGCATCCTACATCACCGGCCATGTGCTCGAAGTCACCGGTGGCATGGGCATCTGAATGCTAACCGAGGGTCACGACCTGCTTGAGCCTAAGCCTGAAAGGGCGAAACCATGACCCAGGCTGGCAAGCTGAATGGACCAGGAGCGTTGGCAGCCCCCCACGCTGACGGGAATCCCTATGGCAGTTGAAAGCGATTCAGAGGACAACAGGAGCCTGCGGCCCAGGTCCGTCATGATTACCGGGGCCTCCAGCGGGATCGGCCGCGCCTGCGCTCTCCGACTGGATCGCGCCGGCTGGCAGGTCTTCGCCACCGTTCGCAAAGATGAAGACGGCCTCCGTTTGACGAACGACGCTTCCCCCAGGCTGCGCACCATCCTGCTCGACGTAACCGAACCCGACCAGATTGCCGCCGCCGCGCACACCGTAAGCGAACACGTCGGCGGTGACGGACTACACGCGCTGGTCAATAACGCAGGAATCGCCGCCGGCGGCCTCGTAGAATACCTTGACCCGGAGGAGCTGCGCCGGGTTTTCGAAACAAACACGATCGCGCCCCTTTCCGTTTCCAGGCGCCTGATTCCTTTGCTTAGGAGGGCCCGCGGCCGCATCGTGATGATCAGCTCGATTGCCGGTTTCAGTTCGACACCGCTTCTCTCCCCCTACTGCGCCTCCAAGTTTGCCCTCGAGGCCCTTACCGACGGCATGCGGCTCGAGCTCAAACCTTGGGGAATCGAAGTCGTGTCGGTTCAGCCGGGCGCCATCAAGACTGAGATTTGGAACAAGGCGCGCGCCTATGTAGACGGTGAACTCCGCAAATACCCCCCCAAAGCCTTTGAGAAATACGGACCCCTGCTCGACAGAATGGCTGAGTCACTGGAGAAACCCAAAGGCGTCCCTGCTGACGAAGTCGCGCGCACGGTGGAAACTGCATTGACGGTGGCTAAACCCAAAGCACGCTATCTGGTTGGGCGCGACGCTCTCTTTCGAAGTTGGATCGAGAGTCTACCTACTTCGCTCCGCGACCGCCTGATCCTGAGTCGCATGCCCAAATACGGTACAGAAATCACAGGTCCCGCCGACGAACTGCAGGAAACAGGTCAAAAAGACATAAGTCAGTAGGATCCGCTATTCCCCAACAACACAAGTTACTGTACCCTACACACTGGCTATTCAATCCCAGAATCGGAGAATCTAGAGTGATCTTCATCCAGGACAAAGTTTTTCGCGCACTTGTAGTGGCCCTCATGGCCCTCGCTATCGCAGGATGCGGGCCTTCTTCAGCCCCTTCGGACGAAGTACAGTCTGAAGCATTGATTTCCGAATCCAATGATTCGGAGCCGGAAACCGAATCACAGCTGCCAGCAGGAGACCCAATACGAATCGGGGCCCTGTTCCCCTTGTCCGCCCCGGGGTCCGTCGTTGGCGGCGAGGCCATGCGCGACGCCATGATTATCGCCGCCGAAAGGATCAACGCCGCCGGCGGCCTGCTGGGCCGTCCCGTCGAGTTGATCGTTGTTGACAGCGAGGGCCTGCCCGAGCGGGGGGCCGCCGTCACCGAAAGGCTGATCAGTCAGGACGGGGTCGTAGCCATCGCCGGCGGCTACCACAGCTCCGTTGGCGTTGTCGCCAAGGAGGTCGCCCACGACAACAACATTCCCATCGTCTTGGCCAATACCTGGAACGACACCATTACCAGCGTGCAGTATCCTCAGGTGTTTCGTATCGCGCCCCTGAGCTCGGAAGTCTCCGCCGTAGACGTAAAGTTCATCCAGTGGTTGCGCGACGAGGCCGGCATTCAGTTGGACAAAGTGGTGATACTGACTGAAAACACCGACTACGGCATTCCCGCCGCCGCAGATACCTCAAGGCTGCTCGAAGCAGCCGGGATCGAACCTGTCACCTTCGGCGTCGACATCGGCACACAGGACTTCGCAGGTATCATCGAGCGCATCAAGGCCGAAGAACCCGACTTCATCATGTCGCTGGCCACCGGCGAGGCCTCCTACAACTTCGCCCAGCAATGCGCCGACGCCGGCATAGGGCCCCAGGACCTGCCCACACTCTGCGAGCACGTCGCCCTCGAAAGCGAGTCCTTCTGGAGGAACGTTCCCGACGGCAACTACTGCTTCGTGCGCCGCATAGGTCTGCCCCCCCAACTGTACAACGACATTGCACTTGAGTTTCTCGCCGAATACGAGGCCCGCACCGGCAAAGAGGGCGCAGAGTCCTACGCTTTCGCCGCCTACGACGCCGTCCGTATCATTGCCCAGGCCATAACCGAAGCAGGGACAACCGACCCCAATGACATCATCGCCGCGCTGGAAGAAATCTCCTACGAAGGCGCGCTCGGTACAATCACCTTTCCCATCAACAGCCGCAACACGCCTCAGGACGCGGGCGTCGACCCAAAATGGTGGCACCAGTTCCCCGACCCCGCCGTCACCGTCGTCCAGTATCAGCGGCAAGGCGAAGACTCAGTCGGCGCCACCGTTGTCTTTCCCCACACCTACCAAACAGGCGATCCCATCGTCGTCGGCCAGTAGCCCACAACGCGCCTGCCCTGTGCCTCACCATTGGACAAAACACTATGTCACCCACTCCCGTCACGCCCTCTCAAACCGACGGGTGCATCCCAAAATGAGGGCGGACTTCCCCATGCCTCAGGTCGCTGCGGTGCCCCAACCATCCCAAGTTTAACTCCGCATCAAAGTTAGCCCCTCTCTGACTACAGACCACTGACTACTGAATACTGCAGTTCTGGGCGGTCGGGCCTATTCGGCCCTCCCTTGTGCGGGGGCTCCG
>VXOE01000311.1:0-7943 GCA_009840225.1 Caldilineaceae bacterium SB0662_bin_25
CCATTCCAGCGGGCGCCCCTGCCGCCCGACGCCTACCCCCCAAGCCCCGATTCCCCACCGCTTCCAGGCAAGCGCCGGGGCAGGCAGACCCGGCAACGCCCAAATAAGCCCACCACGAGCCCGCTGCCGGCTCGTCAGCGCTTGTTGACGCTTGGGCCAAAAGCGAAATGCCGGAGCAAAGTGCGGCCGGTCCCCGCATTCACGCAAGGAAAACTTTAGTGCTCTAACGCCGCAGCAACAGCCGTTCGGCGGCCAGGCGGTTCATGCTGACGCCAGCTTCAGCGGCGTCTATTGCCAGGGCACGGTGGGTCTCAGGAGGGATGCGAAGGGTTATGGTGCCTCGGTAGCGGCGTGTAGACAGTGGCTCAGGGATCGGAGTGCCATCCTCGTCCAACGCCTTCACGGCGAAAGCGACCACGTCCCGAATGCCTGAGAACGCCTTTTCCGGCGTGTCGTCCAGGTGGCTGAGCAACCCGAACTCCGCACATAGGCCCACGAACATCTCATCCTCATCGGACCAGATAACGCGATAGGTGTAGCGGTCATGGCGATTCATTGCAGTTCCTCCATTAATCTGTCGATTGCCTTGAGCGCCTGGCGTACCTGGTAGGGCTTGGCCATGCCCTTTATGCGCTGGATATTGACCAGCGGCTCGCCCTGCCAGGGCGTTCGATAGAACAGGTGGCTGCCGCGCTGTCGGGGCTGTCCGAAGTAACGGTCACAGACCTTGCGGAGATCGTCAAACCGTACGTTTCGGGGGTTCCGCCTGATCTTGTCCAGGGACTTGTCCATACCCGTATGATAGCAGTATTGCAATCAAAAGTTAAGCGACCGGTGTCAGATAGACCGTGCGCACCTCCCCATCCGTCTTCGACCGGCTCAAGATAGAGCTCGACCGGCCGGAAAAAACTGCCGCTCCCCCGTCAATCGGCGAACAAAGAAGACCGCTCCCCATTGCAGGCTCTGACGATCGCCCCGGACTTCTGTATCATCGCCATATCACCGCCAGCACACCACAACCTGAAGAATCCTTGATCGTACAATCCCGGTCTGAGGATTGCGCCTATCATAAGATGGAGGGAGACTGAACCGGATGATGAAAGCGAAAATACCGCTGGTGCTTGAGCCTCAGCCCGAAGGGGGCTACACCGTCACCTCGCCGCTACTGCCGGAGCTGATAACCGAAGGCGACACCATGGCCGAGGCCCTGGCCAACGTGGAAGACGCCTTTGGCGCGGTTGTGGAGATATACCAGGACAGAGGCCGTCCACTGCCGCCGACCAGGATGATCATCTATCCCCAATTCTAAGTAAAACCCCAGTAGCCTTCGGTGTTCTTCGCGCCCCTTCGCGGATCAAGCCGTTGCCGTTACTAACCACTGCCCTTTCCCCCTTTCCATGCTATAATGCCGTCCCATGCAAAAACAGCGAATCGCGTCAGCGGATCCGAGAGACGACGACATCGGCTGGCGCCCATCAGACTGGCGCCAATCAGACTGGGCCACCGATTTCGATGACGGCTGGTTCTGGCAGCTTATCCGCGGCCGCAGGTCCGTCCGCCGCTACCTGCCCGACCCGGTCGAAAAGGCGCTGCTCGAAATGCTGCTGACCGCCGCAATCTGGGCCCCCTCAGCCCACAACCGCCAGCCCTGGCGCTTCTGCGTCGTCACCACCGATTCGACCAAACAGGAGCTCAGCGACCGCATGGGCGCCCGCTGGCGCACCGACCTCAGCGCCGACGGCGTCGCCCCGGAATTCATCGAGCGCCGCGTCCGCATCAGCCACGCCCGCATCACCGGCGCGCCCGCCCTCATCGTCGCCTCCCTCTCCCTCGAAGGCATGGACGAATACCCGGACCCGCGCCGTCAGGAGGCCGAATGGCTCATGGCCGTGCAAAGCACAGCCCTCGCCTGCCAGAACCTGCTCCTGGCAGCCCACCACTTCGGCCTCGCCGCCTGCTGGATGTGCGCACCCCTCTTCGTGCCCGACCTGGTGCGCGATGTCCTCGACCTGCCGGACACCTGGCATCCCCAGGCCCTGATCACCCTCGGCTACGCCGCCGAAGAAAAAGAACGAGACCGCCTGCCACTCGCCGAACGGGTAACCTGGCGCTGACCCGCACAATACGCAATACGAACTACGCAATACGACACACGCATCCAATGGCCCCAAAACCGGATACACTCTCCCCTGTCGTGGCCCTCGCCGGCGGTGTCGGCGGGGCCAAATTCGCGGCCGGCCTGCAGGCAACACTGCCCCCCGCCGCGCTCACCGTCATCGTCAACACCGGCGACGACTTCGAACACTGGGGCCTCACCATCTGCCCCGACATCGACACCGTCCTCTACGGCCTCGCCGCCGTCAACAACCCCCAGACCGGCTGGGGCCGCGCCGGCGAAACCTGGGCCGTCCTCACCGAAATGGAACGCCTCGGCGGCGAGGACTGGTTCCGCCTCGGCGACAAAGACCTCGCCCTCCATCTCCTCCGCAACCAGTGGCTAAAAGCCGGCCTCAACCTGACCGAAATCACCGACCGCCTGCGCCGCAAGCTCGACGTCCCCTCCCGCATCCTGCCCATGTGCAACCAACCGGTACGCACCCTCGTACACACCGACGAGGGCGACCTCCCCTTCCAGGACTACTTCGTACGCCGCCGCTGCGAACCGACCTTCCAGGGCCTGACCTTCGTCGGCGCCGCCAAAGCAACCCTCACCCCCGAGGTCGCCGCGTCGCTGCGAGCCGCGGCCCAGATCATCATCTGCCCCAGCAACCCCTACCTCAGCGTCGACCCCATCCTCTCAGTACCCGGTCTGCGCCAGCTGGTGAAGGACAGCGACGCCCCCGTCGTCGCCGTCAGCCCCATCGTCGGCGGCCGCGCCGTCAAAGGCCCCGTAGCCAAGATGATGCGCGAAATGGGCCATCACAACCACCTCCCGCTCACCGTCGTCGAGCACTACGCCGGCCTCCTCGACGGCTTCATCCTCGACCTGCAGGACCAGGCCGAGCAGTCCCGCCTGCCCCTCCCAGCCCTCACAACCGACACCATCATGACCGACCTGCCCTCCAAACAACGCCTCGCCGCAGAGGTCCTGCAGTTCGGCCACAGCCTGCGAGACGGCAACCCCACACCAGATCCGCCCAGGCACCAAAATGACGAATAACGCGCAGAACGGACCGGGCCTCTGGGTAGTCGTCCCCGTCAAGCCCTTCAACGAAGGCAAAAGCCGCCTCGCCGCCCACATCTCCCCCCAACAGCGCCGCGCCCTAAACCGCGAACTCCTCACCCGCACCCTGACCGCAATCAACCGGGCCCACCTCGACGCCCAGATCCTCGTAATCAGCCGCGACACCCACGCCCTGGCCGCGGCCAAACGCGCCGGCACCCGCACTCTGCCCGAAGAAAGCCAGCCCTGCACCTCCAACGACACCGAGTCCGAACCACAGCTCAACGCCGCCCTCACCCAGGCCGCCCGCCACGCCGCGACCCACGGCGCAACCCAAATCCTGGTCCTCCCCACCGACATGCCCAACCTCACAGCCGCCGACGTCCGCACAATGGCCGCCTCCCGCGGCCGCGAACCCCAAATCACCATCGCCCCCAGCCGCGACGGCGGCACCAACGCCCTCATGCTCCAACCGCCCCAGGCCATCCCCTTCGCCTTCGGCCGCGACAGCTTCCTCCGCCACCAGCGCCTCGCCGCCCAAGCCGGCATCCCCGTCCACGTCGTCGAATCCGACTCCCTCCTCTTCGACATCGACCTGCCCGAAGACTACCGCCTCGTCTTCAACCACCACAGTTAGTCGATAGCGGCGAGAAACCGCAAGAGATCATTGACAATCTAAACAGTAGGGGCACCCCTTGTGGGTGCCCTCGTTGTTGCCCCGTGTACATGGTTGGACACAACCACGAATTCGCCCATCCTGCGGAAACAAGACCTGTCGGGCATCCCGCCCCAACCAGAAATTAAAAACCGCCACCTACCGTGACGGTTTTACCCTACACTCGAAACTTCACACCGTTCCGTGACTCAATCTCCTTCATTCTTGCTCTCGTCGACGGGCTGGTTCTCACCAGTGGGAAACATGTTGACAGGCTGCTGCAACAAGGTGCCCATACGCACGCGGGCAATAACCGCTAGTTGCGTGTTGCTGTCCAAGGCGAGTTCAAAAGTCTTTTCAAAGAGTTCAAGTGCAGCGCCAATGTCTCCCTCCATTTCCGACACAGTGCCGAGCAGAAAATATCCCTGTGGGTCAAGAGGGTATAGGCGGATCGCATCCTCGCCGATTTTTCTCGCCTTCTCGAGATCACCAACCGTCGCATAGGCAGAACCCAAGATCCACCAGTAGGAAGTTTTCTGATCGGGGTTGATGAGCGCAATCGCTTCTGCTAATGTGTCGTCAACAATCTCACCCTGCCCCAGTTTGTCCCGGACCACTGCCTCCCAGATCAGAAGCTCGGCGTCAGGCTGCGTTAGTTCATGTTTGGCCTCTTCGATGACTGCCAGCGCGTCGCCCCAATTCTCCTCAAGCGTCAGTTGTCGTACCGACGTAACTGCTTCGGACGCTATGACGGTATTGGCATCGACGGGAATGAATTCGAGCAGAGCCCAAACCATCGCCGCGACCAACGCTACGGTTCCGAATGTCAGGCTCAACCTCCGAACGAGATTGCGGCGGTTGGCCGCCACCACCTCGTCGAGCCGCCACCACATCCCTTGCGCCGGAGAATTACGTGTTCGCAACTGTCGCAAACCGCCGGCACCGTCAAGAACTCGCACAATGCGCCCGGCATCGCTTCGCAGCTTTCCCTGCAAACTCTGCCATCTGGTCTGCTCCGGTCGAAGGTCCAGACCGCTGGACTCCAGTTGGGAGAAGCAATCTTCTATGCTGTCCAGGAGCACAAGGAAAGATTCAGCATTATCTCGACGCAACTGCAGAACTGCGCGTTCAGCCTCGTCCAGTCTGTCCCGCAAGATGGTAGCAAGACTCTGCCGCTCTTCCCGCACCGAATATGCCACGAGCCACCCTCCTGTACTTTGGTGGTGCCCAGCCTAACATATCATCACTTCAGGAACAACCCGATAGTCCCTGTCCCTGCCGGGTGCATTCCAGAATGGGGGTGAACTCCCGCATACCTCCGGCAGCAACCAAGCCACGGCCAGTCCGCGATCAACACCGATGCCGGCGAAGCGCCGCAACTGACCACTAACCACTGACAAATGCAGTTGTGCGGTCGCTCACCCACTGCGCGCCGGCCCGCCGCCCCCCAGCGGTAGGGGCAGGCCTTGTGCCTGCCCTTTCTCACCCCAAAATTGCGAAACTTAGTCGATGATTAGCCACGCTTTTTTGACCCCGCTCCGTATGGTGGGTCCCAATGTTTGGACCACTTCAGTCCTGGAGTTCGTGGAAGAAGTGTCACCAGCTTCTCAGGTAGGTGTGACGGGGCTTTCGTTACGCTCTACTCAAAGAGCAGGGCTGGCGCGATCAAAATGCTGGATGAAGCGAACGCCGGAGCCGATGGACTGACTATAGTTCTACGGTGTCCCGTTTCGGTCTATCAGGGACTGAAACGTGTATAACTTAGAGGCTTGGTGACTTGCTCCATTGATACGCATTAGCTCGTGTTCCAGTTTCTGGGCCCACTTCAGTGACCAATATTGGTCAGGTGTTCGTCCGATGGTGGTCAATGGTCAGCGACCGGGTACTGCCCCAACGTGCCGGCACGCCGCGCCGCTACGTAATGTTTCATGCACAACCCGCGCGCCCTCGCCAACCGGCCGCAATCCGCCTCGACACAAGCCTTCCTACTGCCCCGCCGCGACGTATCGTAGACACGTTCCCGGAACCTACCTTGGCGCCGTCGCTCCGCTTGATAGTGCGTCATGCACATCCCACGGCTATGTACCACCCGCTCGCATCCCACAACTGTACATTGCCTCTCCGCCATCATGATAACTTCCTCCTGAGTTTCGAGCTTCTGCCAAGTTAGCTCGCCAGCGCAGTTCACCAAGATGCTGATTCTAATGCAATTCGAACAAATTTGCTAATCCGTCAATCTCACTGTTGATTTGTCGTCACAAATTGAGTAAACCTTCGGAACAATTCACTCTGTAGTATTGCCGGTTGCAACCGGCACTGTTCCGGGCGCCGGCTGTCGCCGCATGTTCACCATCAAAGGCGACGAAAACCTGCCGCCTCAAGCCCAGTCGCAGAGGTCGGCACGGCTGGAACCAGTAGCGGATGGCGTCAGTGTCAGCCTTCCTGTCCCGCTGTTGCAGGTGTCGGTGTTGCGAGCTCCTGAAACAGCCTTGACAGAAAATACCATTAACCGTATTCTCTCCTCACAGAGGATAACCGACATCTCTTGCCGAGAACTTCGTGCAATACCGGTCCTCGGGCCAACACGGTACGCCGTTCACAACCACGCAAGCGCCCGGCAAATGGTGTCGCAATCTCCTCCGGCGTTGGAATCCCGATCTGTACACAAGAGGTATCTCAGGGGGCCAATCCGTGAATCGGGTCGACAACGACCGCGCATAGGGTCCAGTAACTTGCCACTGTTCACGTCTCAGCCAAACGCCGCAAATCGACCATGAGCCTCCCCACCTTCCCGCAAGCCTTCATACCCGGCCGGCTGCGCGGCAACAGCCAGCTGAACGCCCTCGCCAGCTTCCTCCTGCGTGAGCCGCAAGTCGTCCTCACAGTCGCCCTCGTCGTCCTCATGGGAATCCTCAACCCCCGCTTCCTCACAGCCCGCAACCTGATCAACGTACTCCGCCAGTCCTCCATCAACGGCATCGTCACCGTAGGCGTCTGCTGGATGATGATCAGCGGCAGCTTCGACCTCTCCGTCGGCGCCATCGTCTCCCTCATCAGCGTCACCATGGTCGCCATGCTCGAAGGCGGCGCCGGCATCGCCACCACCTGCATCTTCGGCCTCGCAATCGGGCTGGCGACTGGCGTATTCAACGGCTTCCTCGTCGGCAGGCTCAAAGCCAATCCCATGCTCACCACCCTGGGCACGATGACCATCTTCCAGGGCATCGCCCTCCTCAGCGCCGGCGGCTACTACTACCGAGTCCCCCGCAACAGTCCCTTCCTTCTGATTGCTGATGGATTCATAGGCCCCTTTGCGGTCCCGACAATCATCTTCCTGGCCCTCGCCCTGGTCATGCACCTGATCCTGTCCGAAACAACCCTGGGCGCCAGGGTCTACGCCATCGGCGGCGACGAAGAAGCCGCCAAGCTGGCCGGCGTACGCGTCCCCCTCTACCGGACCCTGATGTACATCGCCACCGGAGCCTGTTCCGCAGTCGCCGCCATGGTCGTCAGCGCCCGCGCCGGCTCCGGCCACTACTTCATCGGCCTCAACTACGAATTTCACGCCATCACCGCATCCGTTCTCGGCGGCAACTACATCTTCGGTGGCAGAGGCAGCGTCGCCCGCGGCGTCTGGGGCGCAATCCTCGTCGCCCTGCTCAACAATTCCCTTACCATCCTCGGGTTCGAACCCGAAACTCAGCTGGTAGTCCAGGGCGTCGTAACCGCCAGCCTCGTCGCCATCCAGGTAATGGGCAGAGAACAGAAGACCGAACCCGAACTTCAGTCATCAGGCCCGAACGGTGAATAACAAGAAACTGGGGCTCGCTGACGTTAGTCCGTACAGCGCCATACGAGGGCAAAGTGCGCCTGATCCGCAAGGAGTCAAGCAAAGAGAACCCGAAACGCCTCTGAAGTTTTTCGCGACCCTTCGCGTCCCTTCGCGGATCAAAGAAAGGTGTTCTTCGTGGTCCTTAGCGGCCCTTCGTGGATCAAAGAAAGGTGTTCTTCGCGACCCTTCGCGCCCCTTCGCGGATCAAAGAAAGGTGTTCTTCGTGGTCCTTAGCGGCCCTTCGTGGATCAAAGAAAGGTGTTCTTCGCGACCCTTCGCGCCCCTTCGCGGAT
>VXOE01000311.1:7953-11307 GCA_009840225.1 Caldilineaceae bacterium SB0662_bin_25
CCTTCGTGGATCAAAGAAAGGTGTTCTTCGCGACCCTTCGCGCCCCTTCGCGGATAAAAAAGGTGTTCTTCATGGCCCTTCGCGGATAGATGTTCCACGTAAGCGTGCCACTTTAACCAGTCTGCTGCGAATTCACGAGGTCTTCCATGACCGGTAACACAACGCCGCAAGAACAACCCACAGCCGAAACCGCGCAGCCGCCAGGACCGCCGCCCCGAAGATGGGGTGAGCTCCTCCAATGGCTCATCGAATACCGCGCCTTCATCCTTCTCGGGCTCGCACTCACCTACGCCGTCCTCTTCGTCCCCTTCTTCGCCACCGAACGCAATATCACCCAGATGACGACCCAGTTCTCGATCGACGGCATCATCTCCATCGGCCTGACCATCCTCATGATCGCCTGGGGAATCGACCTCGGTGTCGGCGCCACCCTCGCCCTGGCCGGCGTCGTCTTCGCCCTTTCCCAGGACTTGGGCGTTCCCATGGCAGCCCTCCTCGGCGTTCTCGCCGGCGCCGGCGTCGGCATCGTCAACGGCTTTGTCGTGACCAGGATGAAGGTCAACTTTTTCATCGCCACGCTTTCCACCATGGTCGCCGTCAAAGGCCTGACATTCATCATCTCCGACGAAACCACGATCTACGGTCATGCTGACGGATTTGGCTGGATGGGGTCGGCCAAGTTAGGCCTCTTCGAGTTTCCCGCCCTCGCCTTCTTCGGTATCGGCATCATCGCCCACCTGATCATGACCCAGACCAGTCTCGGCACCTACTGGTACGCCATCGGCGGCAACGCCGACGCCTCGCACCGCGCCGGTCTCAACGTAAGTCGTCTCTTTGCGCTTTCCTTCGTCGTCGCCGGCCTCTGCAGCGGCATCGCCGGCGTGCTGCTTGCCTCCCGCGCCGTCAGCGCCAATCCCGGCGTCGGCAGAGACACCGCCCTCTTCGCCATTTCCGCCACCGTTATCGGCGGCACATCCCTCTTCGGAGGCGTGGGCAACGTTCTCGGCGCCGTTGCCGGCGTCATGTTCCTGGGCGTCGTCCGCAACTCGCTCAACCTTCTCGGCGTCAGCGCCTACTGGCAATGGGTGATCCAGGGCGTCATCCTGGTCTCCGTTGTCGTCTCGGATGTCTACATGAATCGCAGACGCCGCACTGCTTGACCACTGAGGCGCCGGCTCTTGCAAAGGCCCTGCAATCAGGCCGCGAAAGCCTTCGTCAGCCTCTTGGTGAAAGGAGAGCCTATTGGACAGATGGAGTTCGGGACTGGAGGAAGAAACTAAGCCCGCGAAGCTGATCTGAGTACGACCCGCAGGGCAATCTTATCGAAACAAAGGAGAAAGAAGATGAGGAAGCATTTCGGAGTCTGGATCGCTGTTATGATCCTCGCACTCATGTTGACGGCCTGCGTGATGCCCGATGGGCAGGTGATGACGGCAGACGGCGCCGCACCCGTGCAGACCGAAGCCAAAGATTGGCCTCTGGTGCAGGACCTGCGCATCTGTCACATCATCGAGCTCGGCCATCCCTACTCGACCGCCAAGGTCACGTTAGCGGAGAAGGAAGCCAATGTCTTCGGCTTCACCTATGATGTCTACGACACCCAGGGAGACATACCCAACGAGATCCGCCTCATCGAGGACTGCATCACCAAGCAGTACGACGTCATAGCCCTCGTTCCCTATGACACCTCCGCGCTCAACGACGCCCTCCGCGAAGCCCAGGAGGCCGGCATCCCCGTGATCGCCGAAGGCGCCGACCTTGACGAAGAGGGCCTCGGCTACGTCAACACCATGATCGGCTCGTCCGGCTGGGCTGAGGGCGAGACCGCCGGCAAGGCCGTCTGCCAGGCCCTCGAAGATGGCCAGGGTTGGGTCATCATCGAAGGCGCCACCGGCCATGGCCTCGTGCCCCAGCGCTCTTCCGCCCGTGAATACGTCGCCGAGAACTGCCCTGGCAGAGAACTCGTCGCCGTCGACACCGGCATGTGGAACCGCGAAGAAGCGCGCACCGTGATGGAGAACTACCTGACCGCCTACCCCGACCAGATTCACATGGTCTACTGCCATAACGACGACATGTGCCTCGGAGCAGTCAGGGCGATCGCAGAGGCCGGCCTCCAGGACACCATCAAAGTGCTCGGCGTTGATGGCGGCGCCAAGGAGGTCTACGACGCCATTCGCGACGGCACCATGTGGGGCACCGTCCTCAACGACGCCTCCTTCATCGCCGTCAAGATCATCCAGTCCGCCAGGGACCTGGCCGAAAACCGCCCGGTCATCTTCTGGCAGACCTCGCCCGCCGTTCTGATCACCAAGGAAAACGTGGATCTCTTCCCCAATCTTTGGTAATCGGCTCAAAAAGGAGTGAGAGATGTTCTCTCTTCTCTCACTCCTCTCCGCTCACTCCTGTCTGAAGGGGGATCACCTTGGAAAGCAACTACATCGTCGAAATGAAGGGCATATCCAAGCGCTTTGGCAGCGTCCAGGCGCTGAACCAGGTCGATCTGGAGCTGCGTGAGGGCGAGATTCTGGGATTGGTCGGCGACAACGCCGCCGGCAAGTCCACCCTCATGAAGATCCTCAGCGGCGCCCACGTCGCCGACAGCGGCCAGATCCTCATCAACGGCGAGGAAGTCACGATCCGCGACCCCCGCGACGCCCGCAGCTGCGGCATCGAAATGATCTACCAGGACCTGGCCCTCTGCAACAACCTCGATGTCGCCCGCAACATCTTCCTCGGCCGCGAATATACCCGGGGCCTACCCTTTCTCAGCATCCTCGACAAAAAGAAGATGTACGCCGAATCCGCCGAGTTGCTCAAAAGGCTGAACATCAACATCAGCTCCCCCAGGCTCAAAGTCGAGCGCATGTCCGGCGGCCAGCGCCAGATGGTCGCCGCCGCCAAAGCCATCGCCTTCGACGCCAAAATCCTCCTCATGGACGAGCCCACCGCCGCCCTCGGCGTCCGCGAAGCCAACACCCTCCTCCGCCTCATCAAGGACCTCCGCGACGACGGCCACTCCGTCGTCCTCATCACCCAGCGCGTCCCCGACATCCTCGCCATCGGCGACCGCGTCATGGTCCTCAAAGGCGGCCGCCGCCAGGGAATCCTCAACGTCTCCGAAGTCGGGTTGGACGACGTCGTCGAGCTCATTGTCAGAGGCCGCGCCGGCGCCGAATCCGAAGAAGACGCCCTGGAATACCTCTCCTTCGGCTAAAAAAGCGGCGACCACTCACCCACATTCAACTCGCCACGCCTGAACGAGACAACCGCAGTTTTCTCTCTCCTCACTCCTCTATACTCTCTCCTCGCATTTGGGCGGTCGGGCCTAGTCGGCCCTCCCTTGTGCGGGGG
>VXOE01000391.1 GCA_009840225.1 Caldilineaceae bacterium SB0662_bin_25
CGCTGGCGCCGATTCCCCGCCAGACTGTTCCCACCCCAAATCTGGGATGCACCCCGGACAAAACGTCAGGGCAATCGCATCTTGAGTTTGTAGCGACTTTAGAAAGTGGTCCCGATTCCAGCCAGCCTGTCTGCGCTTTGCGGCGATGTCGAAACGCGCGCCCGGTTCAGCCCTACTACCAGTTTTGTACATCGTGCCCGGGCCGCGGCGTATCGTCATCCGGCGCCCGAGCGTCAAGCCGGCAGTCTGTGCAGGCGTGGCGGTCGCGGTTGTCGTCCGCGTCGATCGACTGGGACTGATGAAATCGGGCCGTGCGGCCCGGTTGCGCCCTTTGTGGCGAAACTGGGACGATCTTGACACGAAGGAAGGACGGGCGAGGGTTGAAATGACACGAACATGACAGACGAGTGGTATATGATTGGGCAGGAGGGGGGATCCGCCCAACGAAGGGAGATGTGCGACGGGCAGTTTCGCACAGAATCCCCCCTTCTCTATTTGCGCCGGGCCGATGTTATCCGTGGCGGGCGCGAGGCGATCGGTGAGGCATGAACGTGAAGAGGATTGTGACGGTCGATCTGCCGGACGATGTATACCGCCGGCTGTTGCGTTCGGCTGCACGCAACGGGTGGACGCCGGCAAAGGAGATCCAACACCTGATTATGAGGCAGTTCGATCACGACTATTCACAAGCCGAATTTGACAAGTTGGTGCGGGAAATACGGCGCGGCCGCTGGAAAGAGTGACCAGCCAGCCGAGTCGCGCCGACCTTCACTGAAGTAGGCACCATGAAGAGGGAAATGTGTAGACGTCCAGTTCTGAGCAGAATGGCACCCGTTGCCATCCCGTTTCAACCGCCAGGACAGTACATGACGGATGTCAACAAGAGCTAGACCCCTCCATAAATCCGCAGGTAGTGGGCGAAGGAGATGAGAATGCCCTGAAGGTAGCGGCGCGTGTCGTAGTAGGGGACCTTGTAGATGAAAAGAGCATCGTCCGGCTCGGTTCGGCTGAGCCAGTATCTGGCCTTGCGGGGGCCGGCATTATATCCGGCGAGGGCGGCTGTGTCGTTGCCGCCGGCATAGTCGCGCGCCCAGCGCAGATAGTATGCGCCGAAACGGATGCTGACGATGGGAAAGTCGAGCAGTTCGTTGGAATAGTTGGGGTAGTTGAGACTTCGGGCAATCTCCCAGCCTGTGCCCGGAAGGATCTGCATGAGGCCCCGGGCGCCAGCATAGGAACGCGCCGCAGGCTCGAAGTGGCTCTCCTGAAAGATGAGGCCGTAGAGAAGCTGAGGGGCGATATCAAACTCTCCGGCCTGCCTCTCGACCAGGCGGGCGTAGTGTCTGGGATAGGCGAAGCGCTGGATAAAGAGAGGCGTTTCGGCGACACGCGCAGCTGGGCTGAGATCGATGAGACGGTGGGCAGCCGTAATGGAAAGTCGGTTGGCGCCCAGCTTATCGAAACGCAGCATGAGGGCATAGAGCGCGGCCGGATCGTTGTGAAAACGCCAGTAGATCTGTTCCAGCAACTGCAATCCCTCGGCGCGGCGACCCAGCGCCAGCAGCAGCTCGCCTTTGACGAGGTCCGGGTCGCCGATGACGGTTACGGGCAGGTTCCATGGCTCGACACTGTCTGTGGCCGTAGCCGCATCGGTGTCCTGGGCGCGCGCGAAACCCTGCGGTCCACTCAGCCACTCTTCGGCGAATGCGCGGCTGCCGTCGTCGCCCGGCAACGCAGGCGCATTTATGTCCATGCCGGCCAGGCGGGGGACAAGATTCTGCCCGGGATGCGCGGCGTCGACGTCCAAGCCGGCTAGAACGCCGTAAAATGTTTCCGGCGCACGGGCGACGAGCGTCTGCCAGAGGGCGCGCGCCGCCTTGACTTCGCCTTGGGCATGGCGGGCGCGGCCGAGCCAGTAGGCGGCAAAGTCCGGCTGCGTATCGGGATACTCGGAGAGCAGCCGTTCGAACAGGTTGGCGGCGTAATCGTAACGGCCGCGTTCGAACGCGCCGATTCCGGCGACGGCCAGCCCATCCGCGGCGCGCGGGCTGCCGGGGAAGACGTCCGCCAGCCTGAGCAAATCGGCCGCAGCTTCGTCAAAAGGATCGACCGCGCCGCGGGCATCCTGTATGGAGGCGGCGTCAAGGACAGACAGCGCGCTCCGCCACAGCGCCTCCGGCGCCAGCGGGTCGTCGGGATGCGCATTGGCGAATGTGCGGTAGATGCGCCGTCCCTCTGCGGGCGCGCCCTCTTCTAGCGCCATGCGCGCCCGCGCCAACCAGGCCTCACCGAAGCAGACACAGTTCGGAAAGTCAGCCAAAACGCGGTCGACGGCAAGACGGGCCGCTGCCCACCGTTCCAACCCCATCAGGGACTGGGCGATTCCCAGCCAGGCTTCGCCGGCGCGGGCGGCATGCGGCGACTTCTTGAGAAAACGTTCAAAAGCGGAGATGGCCGGCAGGTAAGCTTTGGCGGACAGGTTGATCTCGCCGCGCAAGAACGGGTCAACGGGCACGTCCCTGTTCACCAGTTGAATGAGAGACAGGTAGGCGGCATCGCTGGCCTTGTTTTCGGTCAGCGCAAGACGCCAGCGGTCAATGGCGGCTTCTTCGTCGCCGGCCGCGGCATGGGCCATGCCGGCGCGATAGAGATAACCGGCGCGGTAGATGGAGGACTCCCTGTAGCCGTGTATGTTGTCAATCGTGAGGGTGGTCTGATCCGGTACCGGTTCGGCGTGTTCGAAGTCCGGGCGGGCGAGGATCTCATCGTAGATGGAGGCGGCCTCGTCCCAACGGTCCGCACCTTCGAGCACAGCTGCCAGCCGCTCGAGAAGGCGCACTTCCTCGTTTGCGGTTATGGCTGCGCCGGCGGCCCGGCGCAGCGCGGCAGCGGCCTGAGACCGTTCGTCCAGCGCGAGCAATGCATCGGCGATGCGCTCCTCTACGACACCGGAGATCTGGGGACGCTGCGCCAGGAATGAGCTGTAGGCGGCCGCGGCTTCGGTGAAGCGGTCCACACCGGCCAGAGCCTCCCCGCGCAGGAAGAGGCTGTTGATCAGGATCTGCGCCACCGCTTCTCCGCTCGCGGACGGCAGACTGATCTCGCCCGCGGCCAGGGAGTCGCCCATGCGGCGCAGCCGCTCAAGCGCGTCCAGCGCCAGTTCCGGACTGTCATCGGCCAGATAGGCCAAAGCCAGCCGGTAGAGGATGGCGGCGCGCTCCTGCGCACGCGAGGCGGCAGGTGTACGCCGACCCTGGGCAGGCTCCGTCCGCAGATCGGCCAGCAGCCTCTGCAGCAAACGCTGCTCCTGGCTGTAGTCGCCGATCCGGTGAAGATAGGCGGCCTCATCGAGCAGAACTGCCGGCGTCACCGGTTCTGCGGCCGGCGGCGGGGTCTCGGCTGCGGGAAGGACGGAAGCGGGCGCGGCGCGTCTGTCGCGACATCCGGACAGAAAGAGAGTGAGCAGGAGCAGAACAGAGAAGTTGACCGGGGAATAGAACCGTCCTCTGCGCCTGAAACAGGCTAACACAGGTTCGCTGATCAATGGGCTGCCCGGCATACGACATTGTGCCCCATCCGCTCATATGCGCAACGCCTGCGAGGGCAACCGCTTAGATATTCCGATAGGTCTGGACCCTGTCTCTGTCGAGGCGGGGACGGCTTAGTCGTTCCCAAGCTTCTTTACCCTGCCAATCAGGGCCGGATTTTCAACAGTCACGACCTGCCCTCTTCTTTTCGTATCTTGTACATCGCCAGGTTGAACCGGTCTTCGAACAGTTGCCGGCGTGTCCGGCTCGACCGCAGATAGGAAAACTCCTGCTCGTCCCAGTACGGGTCATCCTTCTCCGGCGGCAGATCCAGCAGATCGATTATGCGCTGCTTCAGCACCTTCCGCCGGACGCCTGGGTCTTCCTCCTGAAGCCTCCTGATTAAACGCACGAATGAGTGGTATGAACTGGGAATCGTTGGCTCTTCCATCTTTCCGCTCCTGAACACGGACCGCTTCGCTCCCCTCTTCTTACTTCCACCCGCTCGGCCGCCGGCGGTTCCACAAGGGTGAATGCGCATTCGATTGGACTTATCCCCGGGTTACACGCTCGCACGCACCGCCGGCTGGCCGGGCGCGGCATCTAAGGAGAATCAAGCGAGACCTTGCGTTTCATGGAGTGTCTCCTCTAGCGAAAGTCGTTGATATCCTCAAGTTCTTTCCAGGGCGTATGCCCTGCGTAATCGCAGCCATCCCACAGCTCGGACACACTGCGGTAGTTCCCCCTACGTCCCGACGCGTAATAGATCTGTACGCGTCCATCCCGATGCATGACTACCTTGATAATCCCCATGAACAAGGGTGGCTCTCTGCCGTACTGCGTGCGATGGGCGGCCCTGGTCTCTTCGTTAAGCTGTACAGGATCGACAGGTAGATTGGGAGTCAGATCGCATGTCGCCGTGGCCGGGGTGGGCGCCACTGCGGGCGGTGCCTCCAGAGCGGTCACCCGTTCATTCAACCTTCTGAGCTCCTTGGCGAGAATAACCAGGTCGGTGGATAGGGCTTGCAGCCTGTTATTCAGTCCCTCAAGTGTTACGTCGTCCTGAGCGAACAGGAGGGCGGGCGCGAGCGTAATCAGTAACGCGAAAAGGATCAGAGTGCGTTTCATGGCAAGGTTTCCTCTCTCCCCGTACCCTCCGGGAACTACTTGGGTCCGCCGTTCCCAACAGTCAGAAGATGAGTAGAACGACAGCCTCGCGGCGTACCGGTCCCGCCTTGGCGGTGGCCGCCTCGGGCCTGGCCTCCCTCTCGGGCAGACGCCCTATCCTTCGGCCGCCATCCAGTCGCTGCTGCCGCGGAATTCGCAACCGTGCCAGCGTTCGATCACGTAGAGCGGCCTCTCATCGCGGGTCTCGTAGAAGATCAGAGTTTCGCCGCTTTCAGGGTCGACCTGAACGGAATGCACGTTGTACGCGGCAGGCAAGGCGTCGAACCGGGCCATGTAGCGGACAATGGTCTCATGCTGCAGGGTGAGGCGGAGTCCGCCATGGCCGGGTATGGCGAGGATGCAGTGCCCGTTGTCGAGGTAGGCAGGTCCAGGCCCGTCCCAGATGGCCTCAAGATCGGCCAGACGATCCGACATATCCCCAACAGAGAGCAGTTCAAGCTCAAGGGCGCCGACAAGGCGATCAAGGTCATTTAATGTATCCCAAAGTTCGTCCTGCTGGTCTGCGTCTTCAATGGTGGTTATGCGTTCGTCAAGCCTGGCGACGCGGGCGAACAGCTCATCGATGAGTCCACCAAGCTGAGTGACGTTACTCTCGCCGTTGCCGACTTCCTCGGCGTTGGCGGCGGCGGCGGCGAGACAGAAGAGGAGGAGTAACGTTGTGACAATGATCAGGGCATAAAGGTTGGCGCGCTTCACGGCTGGAGCCTCCTCTTTGGGTCAGCTTTCGTGTGCTGGATAGTGTGTCTTACGCCTGGCCCCGCTGGGGGATCGGCTGGCTTCCCTGCCCTGCTGGTGCTAACGTTGTCGATGCCGCCCTGCCGGGAATCCGATCCACGAAGGTATCCGCCCCGATTTACGGGCCGCGGACTCCAAATTTTACAACACGGGAATGTCATTTGTATGTAGATTACCTCTTTTTTCGTATCAGTATTGCGTCAACATTTCTCCAGATGGTAGAATGAGGGCCGTTTGGGCCATACGCGGCCCCAAGCAGAACCCATATGGCCCCTGAGCCGGCGTCGGACCCCCGCGGCGCACCTAAATGTTGAGTAAGGAGACATAGATGAAGCCCGCCGACGAGCTGATGCAGGAGAATGAAGCGCTGCGGGACCGCCTTTCCCGGTTGAGCAGGGCCAGCCTGCGTATCAACGAGAGCCTTGAATTCGACGCCGTCCTGCAAAGCGTCCTCGACTCTGCCTGCTCTCTCACCGGTGCCCGCTACGGCGTGCTCACGCTTCTCGACGAAACGGGACAGGCCGATGACTTTCTTTCCTCCGGCATGACTGCCCAGGAAGCCCAGGGCCTGTGGGATCTGCCCGATGCATTGACACTCTTCGAACACGTCGGCAATATCCCGGAACCGCTTCGCCTTCCCGACCTCATCGGCCACATCAGGACCTTCAACCTTCCCGAACCACCCCTGCCTGGAAATGCGATTGGCCCAGTTCGCTTCCTGGCGGCGCCCATCCTCCACGCAGGAGAACGCGTCGGTAACATCTTTCTCGGCGAGATTGGGGCCGGTGCAGAGTTCACTTCCGAAGATGAAGAGACCCTGGTCATGTTTGCATGCCAGGCCGCGCTCGTCATCGCCAACGCCCGCCGCTACCGCGACGAGCAGCGGGCCAGGAACGACCTGGAAACCTTGATCAACACCTCGCCGGTCGGTGTAGTGGTATTCGACGCAGAAGCAGGGGTACCGGTCTCCTTCAATCAAGAGGCCAGGCGGATCGCCAGCAGCCTGCAGATGCCCGGCCGCCCACTTGAGGAGCTCCTCGAAGTGATAACCTGCCGGCGCGCCGATGGACGCGAGATCTCCCTTGATGAGTTCCCCCTGGCACAGGCGCTCAGCACTGGCGAGATGGTCCGACTTGAAGAGATCGTCATGGAGGTCCCGGACGGCCGCAGCGTCAAAGCGTTGATAAACGCCACGCCCATATACTCACGGGAGGGCGTGGTCGAAAAGGTCGTCGTGACCATGCAGGATATGACGCCGCTCGAGGAGCTGGAGCAGATGCGCGCCGAATTCATGGGGATGGTGAGCCACGAGCTGCAAACTCCGCTGACCTCAATCAGAGGCTCCGCAAATACCCTCCTGGACGAAGCATCCTCTCTGGACCCCGCCGAAATGCGCCAGTTCCACCGCATCATCTCCGATCAGGCCGACCGCATGCGCAGCCTCATACGCGACCTGCTCGATGTGGCTCGCATCGAAACCGGCACACTCTCCGTCGCGCCGGAGCCTTCCGATACCGCCACCCTGGTGGACGAGGCCCGCATCATGTTCGTGAGCTCAGGACGCACGAATAGAATCCAAATCGATGTCGCTCCGGACCTGCCCCAGGTCATGACCGACAGACGCCGTATCGTCCAGGTGCTCAGCAACCTGCTCTCCAATGCGGCCAAGCATTCGAATGAGCTGTCCACCATCACCGTACGCGCTGTGCGCAAACAGTTTCAGGTGGTCGTCTCAGTCTCCGACGAGGGCAGAGGCATACCCGCCGAGCGGCTGCCGCTCCTGTTCAGGAAATTCTCCCGCGTCGACGGGGAGGACCGGCAGGGCGACCTTGGCGGGTCGGGACTCGGCCTCGCCATCTGCAAAGGCATCGTGGAAGCGCACGGGGGCCGCATCTGGGCCGAGAGCGACGGACCCGGCCAGGGTGCACGCTTCAGCTTTACGGTTCCAATAGTTGAGGAAGAGGAAACTGCAGGCACTGCCGAACCCGCACCGTTCGCCGCCGACCCCGGCAATGAGACGCAGGAGCGGACGCGCATCCTTGTAGTGGACGACGAGCCCCACGCCCTCAGATATATCCGGGACGTCCTCTCCAAGTCAGGCTATGACCCGATAGTGACCGGAGAACCGCAGGATGTCGACCGGCTGATTGCGCAGGAGGGGCCCCATCTGGTCCTGTTGGACATGATGCTGCCGGGGTTCGACGGGATCGAGTTGATGAAGAATATCTTGGAGAAGACTGCACTGCCCGTCATCTTCCTGTCTGCCTACGGCCAGGAGAACGTCATCGCCAAGGCATTCGACACGGGGGCCGCCGACTACGTGGTCAAACCGTTCTCGCCCACGGAGCTGGCCGCGCGGATCAGAGCGGTCTTGCGCCAGCGCTCCGGAATCGGCTATCTTGGGCAGCCCGAAAACTATGTCCTCGAAGATCTGGTGATCAACTTTGCGGAACGTCGCGTGGCTGTGGCCGGACAACCGGTCGTGCTGACCGCGACCGAGTATGCTCTGCTCTTCGAGCTGTCGACCAATGCCGGTCTCGTGGTGACCCACGAACAGTTGCTCCAACGGGTCTGGGGGCCGGGGAACTCGGGCGACGCAGGGCTGGCCCGCACCGTGGTACAGAGACTCCGCCGAAAACTCGGTGACGATGCACGCGATCCCAGATACATCTTCACCGAACCTCACGTCGGCTACCGCATGAAAAAGGCATCATCTATCTGACTCCACGCGTAGCGCAGGGCATATTGGTGGGGGAACCCCCCGCGGGCATTCCTATCCTCCGCCAGCCGGACCGGTCATCGCCTTCTCCTACTTGAAAAAGAGGTCGCGTCGAGCCTGGTTCGTTTCATGAGAAACGGATCAGGACGGCAAGGCCGCCTCTGTCGTTTTCCCAATCAGCAATGACGATAACCGTATGTCTTCGCACTGGAATGTCATTAGTGTGTCAACTTTACTGTTTTCCGTGCCAGTATCATGGCAAGAGGAAACATAACTGGCACGGGCAGCGTCATCTGCTTTTATGGGCAAGTCAAAATGGACGTTTCAGACGCGAATTGAGACGAAGCATCGCTTGTACAGCATCATAGCCCTGGTGGCGGCGTCTGCTATCGACCACTTTACTTCTGATTGGGTCGTGGGTCTTATCGGGCTGCCTGACGGGTCTACAAAGGAGTGGCTGAATGCTCTGTATATCGCACCATTCATCATGGCAGGTCTTTGGTTGGCAGCATGGTTGAACCGGAAAGGTTGAGACGCCCGGTTCAGGCTCGTCACGCGCGCGGCGCGGTGAGCCCGGGAGCTGCAGACCCGCGCGCGTTGGGATCAGGGCCAGAACGACCTACGATAGCGAAGTTATGTTGTGCTTGCCCCTGTCGTATACGGCTCTCATCTTCACGAAAGGCGGCGACCAAGACCCAATGAACCGGATTCTCGATGTTGACTGCTCATTCGATAGCAAGTGCAAGTATGGAAGACCGCTGGTGAGTTACCCCGTGTTTTCGGAGTACTCTTTCGCCGTCCCCCTTCGTACGGACGTGCGGCTTTCACCGCATCCGGTTCTCTAACGTCGAAATAGTGGTGGTAGCGGGAGGGAGTCTTTCGAGCGAGCGCAGGAGGGATGCCGTCACCCGACTAGCTGCGGCGGTATATCCACAAACCGCCGCTCGTGCGACCGCAGAGCACTGCCAGAACCACGAGAACCTGGGCCGCGACGGCGATGCCGCAGCCACATAGGGCTCGAGCACGGCCACCATGAGGGCGCAGGGTAGTGCGAGGATGTTGAACAAGAGGATGAAAGGAACGCCGCCAAGGTGACGACATATCCGTCACCCTGGCAGGCCCCCCAAGCGTTAAGGGCAGCTTGCTCAGGATGGTGTTGAACCAGTCCTGGGTGAGCCAAGCGACCGCGAAGGTGGTCAGCGCAGCCGCCAAAGCGAGCAGAACTCTCACGACGCTTTTCCAATGCGGCCCATATCCCCCGGCATGATGCTGGGGGTCCTCTTGTGGAGGTTGGCATTCAGCCTGCCATGCCGCGTCCGGGGCGTGCAGCGTTAGGGCCGTATTCGCCCGTGACATGTAATACTATACTACTGTTGCTTGCGCGGATTGCTCTGCCCATGGTGGATGTCCATGTGACACGTCTGGCAGACCACAGGGGTTCTGCGTCGTCGTGCCGCTATGAACCGTTTCCACGTGGATTTTGAACGAAGTGCTTTGACGTTCAGGTCGGGTTGCGCGCGAAGATGGTTGTCCGCAGCTCGCGCTCAGTGAAACTGCTTGCCGCTAGTTGCTCGAAACCGGCCACCGCATCTGCGCCCGCTCCACCGTACGCCCGCGGCCGTGGCACTGCTTGAACTTGCGCCCGCTCCCGCACGGGCACGGATCGTTGCGCTTGGCTCCGGCGAAGCGCGCGTTCAGCTTGCGGTCCTCTTCCGCCAGGTACTGCATGATGTTGGCGGGCGCCTGCTGCCGGCGCAGCTGGTCGGTCATGAAGTTCATATACGGGCGCACGTGATTGAAAAAGGCCCGGTAGCCGGCGCACAGATAGTTCAGCCCCGGTTCGCCGTCGGGCGTGTTGATGAAGCGGTTCTTCGGGCAGCCGCCGTTGCAGACGAAGCGCACCTCGCACTCCAGGCAGTAGTTGGGCAGGCTGTCCCGTTTGTGCGTGCCGAACTCCTGCTGCCGGGCAGACCCGACCATCTCGATCAGCGGGATATCCTCGATGTTGCCCAGCAGGTAGTTCGGTTCCACGTAATGGTCGCAGGAGAACAGATCGCCGTTGTGCTCCATCGCCAGCGCCGAGCCGCACGTCTCCTCAAAGATACACAGCCCGGGCCGGTGTCCCGCATAACCGGCCAGCGCCACGTCGAAGATCTGCACGAAGACCTTCCCCACGTCGCGCCGCACCCACTCCTCGAAGATCTGGATCAGAAAGTCGCCGTACTGTTCAGCCGTGACCGAGCGATCTTTGACCGTGTTCCCTTCCTGGTAGCCGGTGTCGTTGTCGCGCTCGACAATGGGGATGAATTGCATGAAGTCAGTCTTGACCTCATCGCGCAGGAAGCGGTACACCTCGAGCGGATGGGGCGCGTTGGCCGCGTGCACCGTCGTCAGGATGTTGTAGCGCACCTTGTGCTTGTGCAGCATCCGCGCCGCCCGCATCACCTTCTCCCACGTGGGCTGGCCGCCTTTGTCGACGCGGTAAAAGTCGTGCAGCTTGCGCGGGCCGTCCATGCTCAGCCCGATCAGAAAATCGCTGCGGTGCAGAAATTCGCACCACTCGTCGTCCAGCAGCGTGCCGTTCGTCTGCAGCGCGTTCTCGACCCGCATGCCCGGCTTCTTGTGCTTCTGCTGGAACTCGACCGCCTTCTTGAAAAAGTCCAGCCCCATCAGCGTCGGCTCGCCCCCCTGCCACGCGAACGTCACCTCCGGGACCTGCTGCGCCTCGATATACTGCCGCGTATACTCCTCAAGCATCGACTCGGACATGCGGAAATCACTGTCCGGGTACATGAACTCCTTGCTCAAAAAGTAGCAGTAGTGGCAGTCCAGATTGCAGATCGCCCCCCGCGGCTTCAGCATGATGTGAAACGCCGGCGGCGGCACAATATCGGTTGCGGGCGTTGGGTCCAGCAGTGCGATAGATTGCGACATTCTTTCTCCTATTACGACTCAGCCAGATTCCATCCCAGGCCAGAACGAGTCAAGCGAAGTTTTCTCTCACTCCTTACTCCTCTTCACTCTCTCCTCGCCTTTGGGCGGTGGGGGGGGGGGGGGGGGCGCGGGGGGGGGGGGGGGGGGGGGGGGGGGGGGGGGGG
>VXOE01000109.1 GCA_009840225.1 Caldilineaceae bacterium SB0662_bin_25
ACACTGACGGTAAATTCCCCCCAGGCAGACCGCACAAAGCACACACATACGGAACATGGCTCAGTAGTTACGCAAAATGAACCTTTCGAGTGAAGCTGGCAGCATTTGCCGCCCTTCCCTTTCGTGCCGCACAGTTCGCATAGCCCTATCACTTTCACCGCGCGTTGCAGGCGCAACCCCGCGGCATTCTGTTCTCAGCTGGGCGAAGTCAATTCTCTGTGGTCTTCATATCAGATAGCAGACTAACGCCACCTGATTAAGGCGAAGTACAGGGGATGCAAATGGGGGTTTAGAGATCGGTTGAGAGGAGATTAGCGGCAGCTTCGTATTGGTGAACGAGTCTGAGGAAGGCAGTTGGCTGAACTGGAGGACAGCAAAAAGCGGAGTATGTCTATCTGGCTGTCTGAGTCCGATTGCCGTTCGGCGCAACGGGAAGCGTAAACGAAAATGTGCTGCCCCGATTTTCGATGCTGTCTACCCAAAGCCGGCCGCTGTGCGCCTGGACAATATGTTTCGCGATGGCTAACCCCAGCCCCGTGCCCAGACTCGCACGCGCCCGATCCGCCTTGTAGAACCGCTCAAAGATGCGGTCTGTATCTTCAACGGGAACGCCAATGCCCGTATCACTGACAGATATGGTCACCTTCTGGCCCTCGAGATTTGCATCGGCAGAAATTATGACCGACCCGCCTTCCGATGAGAACTTGAGGGCATTGTGAACAAGATTTGTAACGACCTGATGTATGCGCTCGGAATCCGCGTAGACTTGGGGGAGACGGTGCGGCAGGTCGACGATCAGGTTGATATCACTTCGGGCGGCAAGTGGCTGCAGTCGTTCTACTGGCGTCAATACAGTCTCACTTACAGGCACCGGCTGGAAGCGGAACGGAACTTGACCCGATTCAATACGCGAAAGCTCCAGGAGTTCCCGCACCATCTGTGCCAGGGCATCCACCTCCGTTTCAATTCGGTCCAGAAAACGTGGCGCGGCCGCAGGGTCGTCCAGTGCGCTGTCGCGTAGAGTTTCAGTCAGAGCCTGCAACGAAGCAAGTGGCGTTCGCAGTTCGTGAGAGATATTGCTTACAAAATCCCGCCGTACACGTTCAAGTCGGTGCAACTCCGTCATGTCCTGCAGTAGTACGATGAAGCCGTCGCTGCCGCCGGCCACGAACGGGAGAGCAATAACGCGTGTCGTCTTGTTTCCCCACTGAAAAATGCTTTCAGCCTGATTGCCTTCGTGCCTGCAGTCCTCCCATGTTTCTACGATGCGATGGTCCCGCACAATCTGAGCCAGAGGTTGCCCTCGCAAACTCTGCCGGTCGAACTGCGAAGAAGCTGAACTGTCTGGTGAATCTCTGAGGGCTGCCGCTCTCTCTTCTAATTCCACAGCTTCTTCGGATTCGGCCGTAGACCCGGTACTCTTCCTCGTCTCCAAACCGACCATGCGCACCGCAACCAGGTTACAGAGTCGAACTCGACCCTCGCCGTCTAGTATAAAAACGCCGTCCAGGAGGTTGTCCAGGACCGAAGTCAGCCGCTCCCGCTCTCGAGAAACCGACGCAACCTGCGACTCCAGCCGGTCACGCATTCGATTGAAGACTTTGGCAAGCTGTCCCGCCTCATCCCTGCCTTTGGGCTCGATTCGCACGCCAAGCTCCCCTTGGGCCAGACGTGCGGCCGCCTGAATCAAATGGCGGAAAGGTCGCGCCGTCCCACTGGATATCACAAGGACGATGCCGACCAGCGCCGAATATGCCAGCAGCATCACGACCAACACTGTCCGACGCAAAGGATCAAGTGCAGAGTCGACTTCAGAACTCGGTACCGACACACGCAAAACACCCACCGCCGCCTCGACGTTTTCCCCAGAATCTGCATTGCCTGCATCGTCTACCTGCGCAAAAACTGCCGCAGCGGCGTACAACATCTCCGTGCCCATCGCGCGGCTGGTGCGGACGCTGTATCCGGTTCCATCCGCAAATGCCGCCAGGATTTCCGGCTGCTCCAATTGGCTGGCCATCGTCGACGTATCGCCCAGTGAGTCTGCCAGCACACCGCCGTCCGCAACAACAATTGTCACCCGCGCATCCAGCTGACTGCTCCAGGCGCCCACAAGGCGGACCAGATCGCTATCTCCTGCCTGCCAGCGCGATTCGGCCAGCCCGTCGCGCAACTGGCCGTGTCCTGACAACAGCAAAGCCTCGGCGCCGAGGTGATGCCGATGTTGGTCCAAATAGTACTGCCTGAATTGAGAAATGGAATAGAAATAGACAACCGCTAGGATGGCCGCGGTCAGAAGACTAAACCGTACAACAATTCGCCAGCGGATCGAGCGAAACCCAGGCATGTGCTCCGGTCCGTAAGGCAGTCCACTCTCTTCAAGTCGAGAGAACCGGTTTTCGGCAACGGTGCTGGCGCGCTCACCCGTCAAAGCGGTAACCGATGCCCCGTACTGTCAGAATGCGGCTGGGACGGGCCGGGTCTTCTTCGATCTTCTCTCGCAGCCAGCGGATGTGAACATCCACGGTTCGGCTGCCTCCGTCGAAGTTCCATCCCCACACTCGCTCCAAAATCAGGCTCCTGCCCAGGGCGATACCTCGATTGCGAGCCAGAAACAGGAGCAACTCAAACTCTTTCGGTTTCACGGCCAGAACGCCGCCGTCACGCCGTATTTCTCTCCGACTCTCGTCAATCACAAGATCGTCGAATGAAAAGACCGCGCCGCCGTTGAGCGACCCATCATCTGCTTGCCCCGAGCTTTCCAACTCTTCTCGAAGCAACCGCACGCGCCGCAGGTGTGCCCGTACTCTCGCCAGCAGCTCCCGCATACTGAATGGCTTGGTCAGGTAGTCGTCCGCACCTACCTCCAGACCGACAACCTTGTCTACCTCTTCATCTTTTGCCGTCAACATCAGTATCGGTAGGCTCATCTCCTGGCGCAATATCCGGCAGACCTCAAAGCCGTCCAGGCCCGGCAACATGACGTCAAGTATCATCAGGTCGGGTTTCTCCTCCCTGGCAGATGACAGAGCCCGAACGCCGTCCGAAGCAGTCACAACATCGTATCCCTGACGTTCGAGACTATACTTCAATGTCTCAAGCAGTGTCGGCTCGTCCTCAACGATCAGCAGCTTGGTCTTGTCCAAGGCACAAGTCCCTCCGAAGCCTCTACCGCGAAGACGCCTTCGATCTCCTCCGATCTGATAGTGACTTCTGGTGCGCTTTCGGCAACCCTACGCCATCAATGCCCCTCTTTCCCGGACTCTAATGCAGTACCACGCTTTCGTGCAAAGTACCGGCACGGTCGCTCCGGACCTGCACCTGGATCTCGGCGCCGGGAGGACCGCGCAGAACCCACTCCGTCCAGGCGCGATTGTCGGTTGGGCTCGCCGCGTACAACGTGCTGACCGAAAGCTTGCCGCTGCGCCCCTCCAGATGCCCCAACTCTGTTCTTGCCTTACCGCTGGTCAATCTCACACCATCTGGCAGCGCCAAATCCACTCGGACCTCTCTCGCCGCACTGCGTTTCCTGCCTTGAGCACTCGTGTAAGTAGGCAGGAATCCGCTGTTCTCCACAACCAGCCGCAGGCGATAGTCTCCTTCGTCAGTGAGCCGATCGAGTGCCAGAGTATGAACTGTCAATTTAGGCAGCATGTCGGCCAGTGACAAGGCGAAAGTCGTGTTCCTTTCCGCCTCTTCGCCAACGAGACTGCGAGGCGGGTTGGTCCACGTATACATCTGGTCATATCCACCGATTTCCACCCGCCCAAGCTGCGGATGCTCGAACTGATACCAGTCCACCAGCGGCGGTTCATCTCCGTTCTCTTCCAACCACCTCAGAATCTTCACGTCATCCTCGTGCGGATGCTTCCTGAACCAACTGATGAAATCCCTGTCCTTGATTCCCGCCCTGCCCGGCAGGTCCCACAGTTCAACTGTGAACACGAACATGCCCAGATGATCGTAGACCCAGTCGTCAAATCCTCCTGTCGTAACTTTCTTGGGATGGTAGCGAAAGCCGTGAAAGACCGACACACATGGATAGCCGGTCAACTCCTTTCCCCTTTCGCCCATCAGCTCAAACACCCAGAGGTCGTCCGTTTCCATCTCTTCGTCCGGCTTTGTACTGTATGGCCGGAGAATGACGCCACTTTGCGTATGATAGGTGATCGCCGCATTTATATTGTGGTGCCGGCTGATGAAGTCAACTGCCGCTCGAATCTCCACCTCCGATGCCGGAAAAGGACCGGCGCCGGCTTGCGTGGACTCCGGCTGCCACTCAAAGGGGAAATTGCGGTTGAAATCCAGTCCCTGTAGAGGCTTCGCTAACTTGATCTCCACGCCATCGAACTCTTCCAGCCGGCCTTCCGGCAACAGCCTGTAGTAGGTCCCTCCATGTTCGTCCGCGCCCCGCTTCTCCATGAGTCGAGCATCCAGCGAGCTGACCTTCCAGTCACCATGGGGGTCAGGCACACGCATCTGCAGAATGCGGCCGTCCCCATCAATGTCCTCTTCGTGCAGGCCCGCCAGTGGTTCGGTAAAGGGATAGGGCCGTGTACCGGATCGCACATACTTGGGATTTTCCGATAGTGCTAGGGCCGCCCCGTCGGGATTCAGCCTCGGCACAATATAAAAGGCAGCATTGTCCAGCAAGCGCCTGCAACGAGTGTCACTGCCATATCCCGACAGGAGCGAATGCGCAATGTGCAAAGCGACCGTCGTGCCGGCTACCTCCGTAGCATGGATGTTGGAATCGATCCAGATGGCCGGTTTGTCTTCGTCACACCCCGACTCTTGGTTGGTCAATGTCAGTAGATGAATCGCCCTGTTTTCATGACTTCTGCCCAATTCAGAAACCTTGGCCAGATTTGGATGAGTTAGTGTCCAGCCGTTCAGAACTGACTCGACCTCGTCGTTGTCAAAATAGCGGTCAAAGTCCATCTCTCGCACTGTCTCCACAGACTATCGCCCGGCGACCCAGGTTTCGGGCCACATTATTATTGGATTCCTCGTAACAATTCGCTTCACGGAGTTAGCTCCATGAGAAGTGCAGTCAGAAGCCCCGCTCTCTCACCGATCTTGTCCACTTCAATATGTTCATGGTCGGCGTGTGCACCGTCCCCTGGAATACCCAGACCGTCCAAAGTAGGGACGCCCAATGCCCCGGTCAGGTTGCCGTCACTGCCGCCTCCGGTCCCCCCTTCATGCAAGTCCAGGCCAATCCTGTGCCCTATTGCCTTGGCCTGTTCGAATAGTGACCCCGTGACAGTCCTCTCCAACGGAAGACGATTGACCCCACCCGTTACCTCAATCTGTGTACCGGCCACGCAAGAACTGAGTCCAAACACCTCTCTGTCTATGCGCTGCATCTCCGCGGCAGTCCACGCCCGAACATCGACCCGGGCCTCCGCGTGCGCAGCAACAACGTTGGGTCGTGTCCCTGCAGCGACAGTGCCGACGTTTACAGTTGTTCCGGCATCGATGTCGGTCAGGCTGTGCAAAGCCAGGATCTGATGCGCCAGTTCCTGAACCGCGCTCACGCCCTTCTCTGGCTCCACACCCGCGTGCGCTGCCCGCCCGGTTATCGAGAGCGCATAGTGGGACCCACCCTTCCGTGTCGTTTTCAGCACGCCTCCGGCAAGCGGCGGCTCCAGCACCAGGACATACGCAGCCTTCTTTGCTTCCTCCTCTATCAGCGCACGCGAGGTCTGACTGCCGACCTCCTCGTCCGAAGTCGCAAGCACCGTAACCGGACGCGGCAGACGCAGGTTCAGGCTCCGTACGCCCCTTAGCACGAACTCTACCAGCGCCAGACTTGACTTCATGTCGAAAATCCCGGGTCCGTACGCCCAACCCTGGTCATCCACCCGGAATGGATGCGTCTCCAGGGAGCCGGCCGGCCAGACTGTATCGCAATGGCACAGTACCAGCGCCGGCCGCGACGTCTGCTCGGTTAAATGCTCGGCACTCCGAAATCGGGCGCGCAGGTGGTCTCCGCGCGTCTGACTGGCGACAATCTCCGTTTCCAATCCTGCTGCTGCATAGCGAGCCGCGAGTCGGGCGACAAAAGCATCCAACCGTCCCTTGTCGCTGGATGGCGTCTCCTCCCTCACAAGATCACCGATTGCCTCAAGAATCTGTGGCTCTTGCTGCTTGAAAAAGGGGATGAACTGGTGCACGTTCATTGCTGTCTCTTGCTGAAAAAAGTGTGTTCGGACTGTAGTAGTACCGCAAATCCAGAGCGCAGCCGGCCGCGCTAGCGTCCAAATCCAAATTCCACCGCGCTGAAGAAGAGCGGCACCATTGCTACGGCACTGACGAGTATCGCCCCGATCTCCAGATAGACCCACCCTTGCGCCACGCGCAGCAGAATTCGCCTGCCGTCAGTCTCAGCGCGCTCTCGCGTAGTGCCAATGTACCTGACTATGTGCTGCTCTTCAGGCTTTACCGGCTCCATTGGCTGCACTGTCCAACCAGCCTGCTGGAATATACCTGGGAAGGATGTAACCAAGCGGTGGGCGCCATATCCGAATGGCAGCAGGATGAAGACGACGTAGGTGAGAATGCCCAGCAGGAGATCAACCGGCCGCGACTGAAATGGGCTAAGGATCCCAAACACGTCAAGCCACAGCCATCCCAGGAAGCAGATCGCGGGCGCCGAAAGCACCCAGTGACCCCATCCGAAGGCGCTTGGGGTCGCCTCGACCAGATGGGCCTTCACCTTGCGTCGCCCTTTCCTTTTGGGCCCGACGTCCGATGTCATCGGACCGCACTTGCGGCGCGAAAGTGTTCAGCAAGCATTGGCCAAACCACAAACGTAGGTCAATATTGAAGCATTACCAATCTGCATTTCCAGGTTCTGATGCGCGTTGCTCAGCGTTTACCTTGCTTCCCCTTCAATCTCTTGCGAAGTGAGTCTCTGTCACGCGAAAACGCGGCGCGGCTGGGAGAAGGGGGCCTGCGTTCAACCTATGGAGGCCGCTTGGCAACCGGATCGGACGGACCGAACAGATCCATCCATTCAGATACTTCGCTCTCGGACAGGCTCACATGGCTTTCGGCGCCTTCCTCGTCCGGCGACGCCTCGTTCCCTGTCTCAAATGGAGCCCCGGTTCCCCTGTAAGTCGCGTCGACCTGGGCCTCGGATCGACGCCCTCGCCCGCTCTGCATTCGCTGAACGAACTCCTCCGCCTGCCACGTTTCAATGTCGTACAGTTTCGCTTCATCCCGCAGCGTCCAATCATTCGTTACGACGACTAATCCCTGTGGCCGCCGGTGAATACGACGTCTGATCAAATCGTCGGCCTCCTGTGGGTTCCGCGCAAAGATGACCTCGACCCCGCCGCCGCTTAGTTCCCGTGACGCGCCTCCGACGATGCCCCGATCAAAGATCACCGTGATCTTTCCCTTATAACTGCTCCGCCAAATGCGCAAGCGCGATACGAACAACTCTTCATCGTTCTCGTCCTGCAGGCTGATGCCCTCCAACAAACCTGAGCCGATTATATTGTGTCCATCTATGAGTAATGCCACGGGATGTCTCGCCGGTGAAATCCTGGACTATCGTTCCGGACCGCTATACATCGCGCCAGTGAATCTCTGGTCTGTGCCTGTTCCGCCAGCGCCAAAACAGGCCTACAGGATAACCTGCCATCTTGGCCGCGTCGCCTACCAGCCGCACTGCCGGCACACACATGGCAGCCCCGACCTGCTCAACTACTGAAAGACCTCTCGCCAGCTTCCGCAGTCGCCGCCAGGGCCGTGCGCAATTGACCATACCCCCGACAAGCAAGCCAATCCAGCCCAGCCAGCGCGCCTCCTGTCCCCACAGTGCATGGCCCAATAGCGCGGGGATCAGAACCAGATAAGTGGCATAGCGGACCGCGTGCCGCACCCGCCACAGGTCTGCCTTCCCATCCCCCCTTGCGTAGCGGTAGTACTGTTGCCAGAACGATTTCAGGTCAGGACGGGGACGAAAATGTGCCACAGCCTCTGGAGCCCACGCAAAAGCAGGCGCCCCTTCTGCCGCCGCAACGCGTAGATCGAATACCAGGTCCTCACAGTAGTCGAGCCATTCAGGATACCCGCCTACTCTTTCCCACAACGCCTTCGAATACGCAACAGACCGGCTGCTGGGCAAAAAACCGCAAGGCTCTATCTCCTCCAACTGGGGCAAGACGGTCGCACCCATGGCCACCTCGAATGGGCCTGAGACTTCCGGCACAAAGAACCCGGCCACGGCCCCAACATTGCCCGTCCGAGCAGGCATCCCTTCCTCAAAAGGCGCAACCAGCTTCTCCAACCAGTTGGGGGCCAATCTTACTCCGGCATCGGTGCAGGCGATTACTGTTCCAGTCGCCTCTTTGACCGCCAGATTGCGCCCCCGACTGATGTTTGCACCCGACTCCACGACAACTCGCAAACAGGGCGCCCTGCCAGCGTATTCCTTCAAGAGGTCAACGGTATCGTCAACGCTGCCGCCATCGCAGATGACAATCTCGTCCGGCCTGCGTGTCTGGTCCAGAAGGGAATCCATCAAGATCCTGATGCTGTTCCCCTCGTTGTATACCGTGGCCACGACCGATACGCGCATCGGAACCCGTTCAACCACCAGTAGACGCTGGCAATAAAGCCGCATACGTGAGCCACAGTGGCCCGCCATTCTGGGACGTGCAAACCGATTCCAACACTACATATTCCTAACCGGGCCGGTGTTTGCTAGAGTCTGGGTCCCTTTGAGTCTGAGACCATTGAATCGTACCGCCTGTCCCTGGCCCTGCAGGAGCCGGCACAAATGCAGTGATCACATGAAGCGCTTCGTCCGTTCTGCGCAATCCAGGACCTCCCCCACTCGCGCTGCCCGATGCAAATCCAGGCAGACGCCGGGAAAATACGTGCGCAATGGGCAACGCTACCGCGCCTCACATGTCCGCCCCTACGCAATCAGAAACACGCAGAACGAAACGTACAAGAAGCGCGTTCTCAAATTGAGCCCATGTCAGTTTGTGCGCGGCTGAAGCAGCCCGTAGTTCCCGTCTCGCCGGCCGTACACGATATTCAGAGAACGAGTGTCTACATTGTAGAAGACGAAGAAGTCATGGCCGAGCAGTTCCATCTGTTCAACCGCCTCCTCCGGTAACATCGGCTCCGCCACAAACTGCTTGGTCCGCACAATTCTCACCAGATCATCGGGCAACTGCGTGGCCGATAACTCGACTGCCGCGGCCGCTGCCGCGGCATTGCGTCTCTTGTTCTTAAACCGGCGCCCCTTATATCGTTCAATCTGGCGGTACATCTTATCCGCAATAGCGTCGACTGACGCAAACAGATCTTCGCTGGACTCTTCTGCCCGCAAAATCTGTCCACTGGCCCAGATCGTCAGTTGTGCTGTGTACCGGTCTGCTGCCGCCCGGGTCTCACTACGGACCAGTTCTGCTCTAGCTTCTCTGATCTGCGGCAGATACTTTTCCAGCCTCCCCACCTTTTTCTCAACGTAATCCTGAACTCGGTCAGATATTGCGACATTCTTTCCGTGGACCGTCAGGTTCATACGATTCTCCCTTCATTTTCGTTCGAAACTATTGACTGAATTCCAACTCTTGCGGAAGCTGAAAGCCTCCGGCGGCTATTGAGTCTTCACTGTTTCACCAGAGAGGCTCAGCATAGGCTACCGTGTTGCAGGTGTCGCCAGCGCGATTCCGTAAATAGCCGCTGCGCCAGCGTCGCGCAAGACTGAGGCGCATTCCCGCATCGTCGCACCCGTTGTATAGACATCATCCACCAGCAGCAGAGCTTTCCCACCCACCAGCCCTGAATTCGCCCTGAATTTGCCCTTAACGTTTTCTGCCCGTTCTGAAGGCGAGAGTCCGACCTGGGTATCGGTTGCCTTGAAGCGCTCAACAGCTCGGTCAAGTACGGGCTTCTCGGACTTCGCTGAAAGAGGGGCCGCCAACAAATTGGACTGGTTGTATCCTCGTTCCTTCAACCTGTCCCTGTGCAGCGGGACGGGGACAATGCCGTCCACCCTTTCCACTATGGCAGGCCACGGAGCCACAAAGGTCAAAGCTCGCAAATAGCGGCCCAGGTTGGAACCCAACTGGGCCCTGTCTTCGTACTTGAGTGCATGGATTGCCTGCCGCAACGGGCCCTCGTGAAGCGCCGCAATCCCTACCCATCCCAGGGCATCGCCGCAACCTGGACAAGGAGACCCAAGTCCTGCTGCGTCAACCGGCAGCCATATGCCGCAATGCCGGCAGACTTGCCTTCTTGGAGCGGGTAGCGGCCTCTGTGCACAAGAGTCGCAGAACCACTGACCGTATCGCAGGCAACTGACGCACCGGGGAGGAAAGACCAGGTCGAGAACGTAGCTACCGATTCTCTGAACTCTTTCCAGCCCGGTCCCATGCCTGTCAGATTTCGTCACGGCCCAATTTTGGAACGAGCCACATCAGAGTGAATGGCGGAGTTTGAATCGCCTCATCCGTTGTCGGAAACCAGCGCTGGAGCACGTCACTGATTAAGGTCCGCAGGTCGTTGCCTAGAATCAGCAATATCGACAGCAGAACTATCGACACGAGAATCAAGAGCAGTGCGTATTCAACGAAACTCTGGCCCCCACGACCCGGCGAAGGTCTGAACATCGACATCTGCGCAGTCTCTCCTTACGCGTTGCAGGCCGTTGGCGAACTCCTGTTTTGACGCCGTCTCACAACGCCTGTCCCGCGACCCTATTCTTACGGAATTTGGCAAGAAGCGCAATTTCTTCTGGGGTCGAGTCGCTCTGCCTATTCCTACTGGATACCTGTGCTACCGGACACGACGCCGTCCATTCGCATCGCTTGATGTGCAATGCGGTCCTGACCTATAGAAGCACTTCCTGG
The DNA here is from genome assembly GCA_009840225.1 of Caldilineaceae bacterium SB0662_bin_25. Classification (GTDB taxonomy): domain Bacteria; phylum Chloroflexota; class Anaerolineae; order Caldilineales; family Caldilineaceae; genus Bin5. The sequence continues at coordinate 10,881 of VXOE01000109.1, forward strand.
ATCGGTCTGGTACCTGGCGAGACTCGGGCTGACACAAGATCTCATTGAGTCGTGAAGAAGATTCGGCAGGTACATCCTGGCTCTTCCGTTGCCTCGCGCCGGATCCCGTCTCACCCAAACTGAATGAGCCCGCACTCCGACCAATTTGCCCCGACCCATCCTGGAAAGCATCTCCGACTATGGCCTTCTCCCCCTTTTGAGTGTGCATCCCAAAAAGGTGCGAACTCTCCTATACCTTGGGTAGCAACGGAGCACAGTCCAGTCCGCCTTCAACTCAATGGTAGGCAGAACCCCTCCTCTGACCACTGACTACAAGCTACTGACAACTGCAGTTTGGGCGGTCGGGCCTAGTCGGCCCTCCCTTGTGCGG
>VXOE01000057.1 GCA_009840225.1 Caldilineaceae bacterium SB0662_bin_25
GGGGGGGGGGGGGGGGGGCGCCCCCCCCCCCCCCACAAGGGAGGGCCGAATAGGCCCGCCCGCCCAAACTGCAGTGGTCAGTGGTTAGTGGTTAGTGGTCAGTTGTCAGAGACTGCGCATGGTCTGCCTCAGGGTTGATCGTGGACGGGAGATAGCTTTGTTGCTAGCCGAAGTACAGGAAAGTTCACCCCAATTCTGGGATACCCTCAGGCCGATTTCGCTGGCCCATTTCGGGCAAATCGGGTATACTAAATGGTGGCAAGAGCCCTGCCTGACAGAGTCCAGGGCGCACGCTTTTTCCCCAATCGGCGAGGCCGACGACCGGCTATAGAGTGCCCTAAGGCGAGAACGAAAATCGACCCAAACTCAGGGGCGGGGACCCCGAGACTGATGAAGGCGGAGGCCATGACACAGGACGATATAGTGGCGGGAGAACGTGAATGAGTGAGTCAAACGGTATTGACGACGCAGCCCCCGGCGAGAATGGAATGGGCGGTTTACCGCACGATCCGACCTCCCGAAACGGGGCCAATGGCAACGGGTTGTTTGCCCAGAGCGTCGAGGAAGTCTCCATCGAAGATGAGATGCGCACCGCATTTCTCGACTATGCGGTCAGCGTTATTGTGGCGCGGGCTCTGCCTGACGCACGCGACGGGCTGAAACCCGTTCACCGACGTATCTTGTATGCCATGCACGACATGGGGCTGCGGGCGAACTCATCCTATAAGAAGTCGGCCCGCATCGTCGGTGAGGTGCTGGGGAAGTATCACCCCCACAACGATCAGGCGGTATACGATGCGCTAGCGCGCATGGCGCAGGAGTTCAGTCTGCGCTATCCACTGGTGAACGGCCAGGGGAATTTCGGGTCTATCGACGGCGACAGCCCCGCAGCGATGCGCTACACGGAGGCGAAGCTGGCGCAGTTGACCGAGATGCTGCTCCAGGATATCGAAATGGATACGGTCGATTGGGGACCGAATTTCGATGACAGCCTGGAAGAGCCGCTGGTACTGCCTGGGAAGCTGCCCAACATGCTGGTCAACGGCTCAAGCGGCATCGCCGTGGGTATGGCCACAAACATCCCTCCTCATAACCTGAGTGAAATCTGCGACGCGGTGGCCCATGTCATCGACAACTGGGAGCGGCGCGAGCAGATCGGTCTTGAAGAGTTGATGGAGCTGGTGAAAGGGCCGGACTTTCCAACCGGGGGCGAGATATTGGGGACGGAAGGGATCCGTCATGCATTCGCCACCGGTCGCGGCCGCATACTTGTGCGCGCCAGGACGCAGATCGAGGAGACGGACAGCGGCCGATTCCGCATTATCGTCACGGAGATCCCGTATCAGGTCAACAAGACGACATTGCTGGAGCGGATCGCCGAGCTCGCCCGGTCTGGTCGACTGGACAGTATCAGCGACCTGCGGGACGAGAGCGACCGGAGCGGGATGCGCATCGTTGTCGAACTGAAGCGGGGTGCGTCGCCAAGAAAGGAACAGAACCGTCTCTTCAAATTTACCCCATTACAGTCAACTTTCAGTGTCAATGCCCTTTCTCTGCTGAACGGCAGGCCGGTGACGCTGGGCTTGCGACGGGCCCTTCTGATTTACATTGATCACCGGTTTGAGGTGATCACGCGACGCACCGAGTTTGACCTGTCTAAGCAGCGCGAGCGGGCGCATGTCCTGGAGGGGTTGCGCATCGCGCTGCAGTTCCTTGACGAGGTCATCGCAACGATTCGCAATGCCGCCAGCGCGGAGGAGGCACGCACGCAGCTGGTGGAAAGGTTCAGCCTGAGCCTGGTTCAGGCGCAGGCGATACTGGACCTGCAGTTGAGACGCCTGGCAGCGTTGGAACGGCAGAGAATAGAGGATGAGTACCAGGAGGTGATGGAGCGCATCGCCTATCTGGAGGACCTGCTGGCCAATCCGTCGAAGATTCGGGGCCTGATTCGTGACGACATCGTCGAGATGAAGGAGAAATATGGGGATGAACGGCGCACGGGAATCTTACACTTTGCCAGCGGCGACTTCAGCGATGAGGATCTGATTCCGCAGGAAAACGTCCTGATCAGTTTCAGCGCCAATTCTTATATCAAGAGAATGGAGGCCGACAGCTTCCGGGCACAAGGCCGCGGTGGACGCGGGGTGAGGGGGATGAGTACACGAGGCCAGGACGAAGTCATGGACCTGCGCTTTGCCCGTACCCTGGACCATATTCTCTTCTTTACGAATAAGGGAAGGGTATACAGCAGCCGCGTTTACGAATTGCCGGAGGGCAGCCGCACGTCCAAGGGGGCTCATATTGCCAACATTCTCACGCTTCAGCCTGATGAACAGGTCACGACGATGTTGACGCTGGGCGATTTTGAGCAGGCCTCTTATATTACGCTTCTGACTCGCAAGGCTCGCATCAAGCGGGTGAGGGTATCGGCGTTCTCGAATGTTCGACAGAGCGGCGTGATCGCCATGAATCTGGATAGGGAGGACTCGCTAGAGTGGGCCCAGTTGACGAATGGCGGCCAGGAGTTCATGATCGTCACTCGAGGCGGCAAGGCACTGCGGATGCGTGAAGACCAAGTTCGAGCTATGGGCCGTACGGCCGCCGGTGTCTGGGCGATGCGGTTGCGAGACGGTGATCTGGTCACTGGCTTCGATGTAGTGCAGCCTGATGCAGGCTTGTTTGTTTTGCACGAGTTGGGATGCGGCAAGCGGGTGCCGTTGGACGAATACGTCACGAAGGGTCGTTACATTCAGGGGGTCTGGACGACAGATCGGTCCAAGCTAGGTGAAATCGGTCCAATTATTGCAGCGAGAGTGGTCAGCGAGAAGGATCAGATCACCGTAATCACCGGCAACGGCATAGTGTTGCGAACCGCAGTATCTGGAATCAGCTGCATAGGACGACTTGCGATGGGTGTGCGCATCGTCAATCTGGATGAAGGCGACACGGTTGCGGCGCTGGCCGTTCTCAGGCACGAGGACTTGATCCGTGAGGTTGAGGGGACCGAGCCGAGTGATACCGGCGAAGCCGTGAATGGTTCCTCGCCCGTGCCAGTAGCCGAATAGACAAGGGAGCATGTATCAATGTCCGACCTTCGCTCGCTGATACAGGGCGAGCCTGGGCCACGACACGCCTTTTTGCCCAGACTCAATCCCGACTCACTCGCAGAGACGCTCGTCGCCTTCGCCAATGGTGAAGGCGGTACTGTCATATTGGGGGTTGACGCCGACGGCAGTCGAGGAGATCAACTGGTTGGGGACGAAGTGGAGGGTGCGTTACGGGCGGCTCTGGCCCTTTGCCGCCCACCGATGCGCACTGAATGGCAGGAGGAGGAGACGCAGTCCGGACCCGTGATCATGTTGCGGGTGGATCGGAGCAGCGAGCTGCACATTCTCTCTGACGGACGTGCCCTGGTTCGCCGAGGAAGTGAGAACCGGCCGCTCAGTCCGTCGGAATTAGAGATTCTGGTTGGGAACCGGGCGATGGGGGAGTTTGAGACCGATACAGTGCCCGGTTCTGCGAGGGAAGACCTGGACGAGGAAGTTATCGACGAGTATCTCGAACGGAGGCAGCGGCGGAACCCGCACGGCGCCCTTTTGCCCAAGAACAGGTTGTTGCAGCAGATTGGGGCCATAGACAGAGACGGTAACCCGACAGTGAGCGGGATGCTCCTGTTCGGTAAGGAGCCTCAGTTGTTTCTTCCCCACAGCCGGGCGGTATTTGTTAAGTTTGATGACAGTCCGGGCGCATTCAGAACGGACGAGAGAGCGAGGCTAGCGAAGTCAGCCGGCACTGAAGCATCAGTGTACCAGGCAAGCGAGGCCGGTTCATTCGGCTATGGCCGCCGGGAGGAGATCACGGGCCCACTTGCTCGAATCGTCGAGCGCGGCTGGCGGGTCATCTGGGAAGAGATGGGCAAGAAGGCCGTGGTTAAGGGGCTGCAGCGGGAGGATCAGACGGAGTATCCCCCGTTTGCCGTGCGTGAAGCCTTGGTCAACGCCGTCTGCCACCGGGACTACCGTCTTCGAGGAAGCAGCGTTGAGATTCACATGCGCCGGGACAGCCTGGAGATCATTAGCCCAGGCGGCTTGCCGGCGTACATAACGATCGAAAATATCGTTGAGGAACATTACAGCCGCAACCCTCGTCTCGTCAACGGACTCTACCAGTGGGGCTATATCGAGGAGCTGGGCCTGGGGGTTGACCGCATGATCGAAGACATGGTGGCGGCAGGCCATCCACCCCCGCTGTTCGATGCGAAGAGCCATCGATTCTCGGTAACTTTGCAGAACCGCAAAGACCTAGAGAAGATCATCCCCGAGTGGGAACAGCACATGAACGAGCGCCAACTGAAGGCTATGCAGTTTGTGCAGGCGAATGGGAGCATAAGCAACCGGGATTACCGGCAGCTGTGCACGCATGTTGGGGCGGAGACGTTACGCCTTGACCTGGTGGACCTGGTGGACAAGAAGCTGCTCTTAAAGATCGGCGACAAACGGGGGACCCGATACATTCTCCGGTAGTAGCCGCTGAGCCATCTCCGGTGACAGAGCCCGCCATATGAGGATGCCCCGGACTGTCACAGTCCTTCGTGCAGGCCGATAGTGTCAGTTGCGTTGAGAAGTGGCTGCAGTCCATGGGCGAAATCGGGGCTCGCTTCATTCAGGCTCGCAAACTGAATGTGCGTGGGAAACTACGTCAGAAGACGGCTCAATTTGGGATAATTGGGTAATTCGTTTGGGATAACGGGCCGTTTCGAAAGGATAAGCCTTGAATAGCATGGCGACATTGTTAAAGATTGCGTCGAGCCAGAATACGGGAACTTCAGGAAAATAAGGGTTTGCGCTGTTTCAAATCAGTACAGGCACAGTGCGATCAACCCAGATCGGGGCCCAATCTCGAAGAAGACGACATTGCATTCTTCATGCCCCGATTGTCTGCCGTCAAAGTCGGGTGATATAATTTACATAAACTTTCGCCCTTGGAAGAGGGCGTCTACGCCACGAAACCGGACCCAAGCCATTGCGCCACGATAAGAAAATCCCGAACGCGCCGGAGACCGAATCCGAGAACTCGGCCGTGAGTGACCGCGTCGCGCCTCTTGCGTCTGAGAGTGACCTATCGTCTGTGAAACATCTGCCGTCCCGGCCAACGATGGATCGGGTACATGAAACGCCAATCCGCGGCGCCAATGGAATGGCGGCCGCGGTCCCGAGCGGCGGCGTCATGTCGGAAGGTGACGGGCATGTTTCGCCAGATGAAGAGCGGCGCGACGATGATGATCCGGGGCTGAAGTCTCTGCTGCGGGAGACGTTGGAGACTGTGGTTCTTGCAATCCTCATTTTCCTTGTGATCCGCAGCCTTGTGCAGAACTACCGGATCGAAGGCCAGTCGATGGAGCCGAACTTCCAACACGGTCAGTATCTGCTTGTCAACAAGCTGGCCTACCGATTGGGGGAGTACCGGCGGGGAGATGTCATTGTCTTCCATTACCCCAACAACCCATCGCAGGACTACATAAAGCGGGTTATCGGGTTGCCGGGTGACACGGTTGAGTTTCGAGGCGGCGTCCTCCTGGTCAATGGCGCGACAGTAGAAGAGCCGTACGATCAGGTACCGATTGCGAGGGACATTGCAGCGCAGACCGTTGCGCCAGGATTCCTGTATGTGCTGGGTGACAACCGCCCGGCGTCGTCTGATACGCGCACGTGGGGCCAGCTGTCACAGGAGTTTGTCATCGGCAAAGCGTGGTTAGCCATTTGGCCGGTTGACAGAGCTGGATTAGTAGAGCACCCGGCCATTGAAATAGAGCCGGCATTGGAACTAGCACCATAGCTATTTCTGTATTTGGCTAAAGAGGGTAGATCAGCTTCGTAAGGCGCGGCGATGCCCGGTTGGTCAGGTGGAGCAACTATACTGCTAGGGCAGCAGAAAACAGGAAGATCTGAGGACGAACCGGGAGAAATCGCATGACAAACGTCAGAGTAAGAGATTTCCTAATTCTAATCGGTCATACGTGGATGTGCCTGGATTGTCGGAGCAAGCTTCTTGAAAATCCTGAGGCGACACTCGTCGGCCACAAGTTGAGCGAATTTGAACGAGAGTGTCTGTTGAACCTGACCGATAGCTCCTTTCGCACAATGATGGATCTAGAGGCAGCAACCGGACTCACTGCTGAGGAAGTTTCGCTCGCCATCGATCATCCACGCTCCCGTCTGCGTCATCTGGGAACACGCGTGCGAGGGTAAGAGCGAAGCGGACCCAGGCGCGCGGCTGTCGGTGAATTAGCAACCCGTGGACATTCCAGCGCTGTTTGACCGATACGAGTGGGGATTCGAGACGGTCGAGGCCGGTATCTGGCGCAGCACGTTTGCAGACGAACAGGACGAGGAGTTTGATCTCTATGTGGCCGAGGGGGAGGAATGGGTGCACTTTGCCGTCACCCCTCTCACTCCAGGTCCGGCGCCGGAGTGCAGAGAGAAGTTGTCGTCACTGTTGCTGGGCCTGAATCAGTCGGTACGCCTGGTCCGGTTCGCGACGGATGGGGACGGCGACGTATCTCTTCTTGCCGACTTGCCCAAAGCAGATCTTTCCTTCACCCTCTTTGCGGCGACGATGGATGCCCTAATCCACTATACAAGGGAACTGGCCGCCCCGCTCGGCAGGACCGCGACGGACCCCCGCTTTGAAATGTCGTTCCCCTAGCCCAAGAGCTCACCCTAAATAGGAGACCACAATGGCCAGAGCGCTGGCAGCCCGGTGGCTGCCGATATTGGAGGCGCTGGGCGTCAGACGGCCAGGAGACGTTGGCTGGATTCACGGCGCGAATGGAACGCAGGCCCTGTTGGGAGGGCTGTCCGATCCGATGGTACAGTTCATTGAAGGGGATATTTCCCTGGCTGGCGGTGAGATCATCATGGCGCATCCGCCGGTAGTGGAGAGCGATCTGCGCTTTGAGAGGTGGCTGGACCTGACTGTTGCCGCGGGAAAGGGTGCGAAACTTGACTTCAAGTCGCCAGAAGCGGTGGTCCCCTGTCTTACCTACGCAGCGGAGAAGGCTGCCGGCAAGATACCTCTGTGCGCCAATGCCGATATCCTGGCCGGCCCGGGCGGAGACGAGGCACTGTTCAGACCAGACGAATTTGTAAGCCTATGCAGGAGTCTCTTGCCCCAGGCCTACCTTTCGCTCGGCTGGACTGTGGAAGAAGGCGATCCTGGCTATACGGGTGCGATGCTCGACGAGATGATTGAGTTTCTGGCGGACGTCGACGCGGAGGTCACTTTGTGCTTTTATGCCGGTTACCTACGAGAAGCCTGGCCGATAGTGGCGGAGATTTTGGCGGAGACCGATTACACTCTCACCATCTGGGGCAGGATCGGTGACAGGTCGCTTGCGTCGTGGATTCGGGACAACACTCCTGCGGAGCGTTGCTTCTATGACATGCAGTGGCGGGACGGTACACAGATTAACCTGGCCGATTCCTGAACCGACTCACGCGGACTGCACATAAAGGGCGCCGGCTTCAACCACTGAGAGGCCATGGTAGCACTCCCACGCGTTCGGCCCAGTCGCGATACAGGCCTGCGAACTCCTCAACTTTGGGCCGATTCCTGTCGCTAAGATCGTTAAGCTCGGTCCGATCCTCCTGCATGTCGTAGAGCTCCCAACTGTCCCCATGTTTGCTGACCAGCTTCCACTGCCCCAAGCGGACGGCTCGGTTTCCTTCGTGTTCCCAGAAGATGTGGCTTTGCCGGCTCCATTTGCCGCCTCTCAGCAACGGGAGGAAGCTCTCCCCTTCCAGGGGCTGTAGCGGCCGCCCGTTGTACTCGGCAGGGTGGGGAATGCCGGCGGCGTCAAGGAAAGTCGGCAGAATATCGATGATATGACAGGCCTCGTGCACGATCTGGCTGGGTTGAATTGTCGAGGGCCAGTAGGCGATGAGGGGTGTGGAGATGCCGCCCTCGTGAACCCAATGCTTATAGAGGCGGAATGGGGCATTGGAAGCGTTGGCCCACGGCAGATCGTAGCTCATAAACGTGTGGGGACCTCCGGGACGAATGCCAGGGTCGTTGCCTACACGCATCGGTCTGCCATCGGGTGTCCAATCGCTGTAACGGTCGACCCAGCCGTTTTCGGCGAGGAATTCGGCGCAGCCGCCGTTATCTGACAGGAAGAGGACGAGCGTGTTGTCGTCGAGCTGCGAGTCCCTTAACGCGTCCAGGATTCGTCCGATTCCCTGATCCATCCGGTCTATCTGCGCGGCGTAGACAGCCATGCGCATGTCTTCCCAGTCGCGATTACGGGCGTCCTCCCAAGGGGGCGCGGATTCGTCGCGCGGCGAGATATCCCAGCGGCTGTCCAGCAGCCCCATTCCTTTGAGCTCCTCGTGCCGCGCGGTGCGCAGCGCGTCCCATCCTCCTTTGCGATAGATTCCTTCGTATTTGGCGATATCCTCCGGCAATGCGTGGAGGGGCCAGTGGGGGGCGGTGTAGGCTACGTAGAGGAAGAAAGGATCGTCGGATTGGGAGGCCTCTCCGATCATCTTGGCGGCCTGCTCGCTGATGGCATCGGTGTAGTAGTAGGAGTCGGATGCGACGGACTGGTCCCCTTGCCCTTTTTCCTGGCTCCCCAACTCCTCCCCAGTCTGGACGAAGGAATCGTCCTCCATCAGTGAATATGGCGAGAAGAAGCTGCCGGCGCCGTCCAGTGTGCCGTAGTAACGGTCGAATCCTCGTTGACGAGGCGTCGGATGCCCCTCTTCGCCGGGCCGCCAAGTATGCGGCCGGGTAGGGTCGTAGGCGCCGCCGACATGCCACTTGCCGGACATGAAAGTGCGGTAGCCACCGGTTTTGAGCGCTTCTGCGATGGTCACAACGTCTTCGCGCAGGTATCCCTGGTATGCGGGCGAACCGGAGTTTTCCATCATGTGGCCGATGCCGGCCTGATGTGGATAGGCGCCGGTGAGCATGCAGGCGCGGGTCGGGCAGCAACGGGCATAGTTATACATCTGGGAGAACCGCATCCCGCCGCGGGCCAGACTGTCCAGATTCGGTGTCCGAATCTCCGAACCATAACAGCCTATGTCGGAGAAGCCCATGTCGTCCACGAGAATGAGGACAAAGTTCGGGCGCGTCGTGGTGGCATCAGTCATCTGAATCTCCATGTAGCGGGATTGTTATGGAAAGGAAACCGAGTTAACGGGGCGATTTTCAGGCCTGGACTTCGCTCCTGGTCGGTACGGTCACCGTTCAAGAACCAATGGCTCAGTCCAGAGCCAGGTGAGGCGAATGCTCCTGCACGTATGGCTTGACGACCTCCAGACTCTGGCTCATCACGTCGACGGCGACATCGATTTCCTTTTCCGACATAGGGGTGGAGATAGCGTACTGACATCTGGGCGCGCTGAAGATGCCACGGTTCATCATCTCCAGATGCAGCAGTTTGGGCAGGTCGAGCGCCTTTTCCTGGGCGGCTACGGCATCGCGTGCGTTAGTTAGCTTTTCGCGGCTCCAGAGGATGCGGATGATGGAGCCTGAGCCAACGGCACGGATTCCCACACCGGCGGTTTGAAATGCGGAGTTTAGTCCATTTCTCAGCCGCTGGCCCAACTCGTTGATTCTCTCCAGCTGTTCTGCTCCGACCTCCTTCATAGTTGCCAAGCCTGCGGCCATGGTAATGTTGTTGCCGTTGAAGGTGCCGTTGTGGGGGATTGTCATGGGGTGAGTCGGGTCGAAGGGAGCCATAATCTCTTTGCGCCCGCCGAACGCGGCAAGAGGGAGTCCGCCGCCGATAAACTTCGCGACCGAAGTGAGGTCAGGCGTCACCCCGATCGCGGCCTGAAACCCGCCGACATCCTGGCGAAAGGTCATGATCTCGTCAAAGATCAGGAGCACGTCAAATTCGTCAGCCAACTGTCTGACTCCTTGAAGGTACCCTGGCTCGGGTTCTATGCCGCCACCTGCCCCGAGAGCGGGTTCCAGGATGATGGCTGCGATTTCGTGGCTGCGGGCCTGCAGAAAGTCACGTATTGCATCGAGGTCATTAAAGGGCGCCACCAGCATTCCTTCCAGGGCTGCTTCAGGGACGCCTCGGCTGGAGAGCCGAGGACGGGGGAGCCCTTCTTCGCTGGAATCCGGCTGAATGTTTACCTGCACGTAGTCGTGGGAGCCGTGATACCCGCCGTCCATCTTGATGATGATGTCTTTGCCGGTGAAGGCCCTCGCCGCGCGCATCGCCAGGAGGGTCGCCTCCGTTCCGGAGTTGCAGTAGCGAACGCTGTCAAAGCTGGGGACGCGGCTGCAGAGCATCTCGGCGTGTTCGACAGTTACTTCAGCGGCGGAACCGAGAACGGTGCCGCGGGCTGCCTGTTCCTGGATGGCGCTGACGGTGGGTGGATGGGCGTGACCGTGGATCAGGGAGGTGTAGTTGTTGAGAAAGTCGATGTACTGGTTTTCGTCATAGTCGTAGAGAAAACAACCTTCTCCGCGCGTCATGTAGGCAGGATAAGGGGTGTAGAAGGACGCCGCCCTGGTGTCGCCGCCCGGCATAAACACTTTGGCGCGCGTGTTCCACTCGCCGGATCCAGCCGTGCGCTGGCGAAAGGTCTCGATGATCAGGTTGGCGGGCTCCTGGCTTGGTTTGGTGTTCACGGCAGACCTCCATGGTGGCCTTTCATCGGCGCTGATAGTCGACTTATGCAAAGTTGGCAGGTTGGCAATGTCTGCCGTTTCTTTCGAGAGAGGACGAGGTGTGATCAGGGTACAGGATGGGGCAAGCAACAGGTAAGGATTCGATGATTCACTCATTCACTCGTGGGATTGTAGCATACAGCTTTTGCGTCAACAACGGACTCATCTGCGGGTGCATCCCAGATTTGGGATGGGAACAGTCAGGCAGGGAATCGGAACCAGCGGTGGCTGGCGTTGTTTACCGTCTTTGGGCGAGACGCGGTGCAGGCGCCTGGCCTGGCCGTACGGTGGAATCCGTCAGTTGGGAAGGGTGCGAGGGCAGGAACAGGGCCGGCACGTAAGGGGATCTGATGGGACTGGCGGGACGCGGTCGGGCTGGACACGTTCGAATAGGCACCTGTTACGAATATCGACACCCGGTCGATGAGGCACGGCCTGGTTTAGGGGGGGCGTTGCGGGGGCGGAGCCCCCGCACAAGGGAGGGCCGAAAAGGCCCGACCGCCCAGAAATGCAGTTTTTAGTATTCAGTTTTTAGTGGTTAGGGG
>VXOE01000243.1 GCA_009840225.1 Caldilineaceae bacterium SB0662_bin_25
GGGGGGGGGGGCCCCCCCCCCCCCCACGCCCCCCCTACTGCCTACTCGACCGGGTCTCGATATTCATAACAGGTGCCTAATCGAAGGTGTCCAACCAGACCACGGCCCGCCAGTCCCAATGAATCCCCTCATGTGCCGGCCCAGTCTCCAGCAGCTGTGTGACTTCCAAATGTCCAATCTCTTTGCCCTCGAAACTGTCTGCGGTAGAATTCTCCACCAAGTAAGGGATTCCCGCCGCAATGAAACCAGGATGCCGGATGAAAGAGCCACACGACTGCGAGTCTCTCGACGAGATAAGAACGCAAATCGACCGGTTGGATCGATCTCTCGTCACTACCATCAGCCGCCGCCAGGACTACGTCCACGCAGCAGCCCGTTTCAAACGCAGCCAAGAACAGGTACATGCCCGCGAGCGCCAGCACCGCATGCTGGCTGCCCGCCGGCTCTGGGCAGAGAACGAAGGCGTTGACCCTGATCTGATTGAAACCATTTTTCGTACAATGGTCGACCACTTTATCGAGGCAGAGATGGCCGTGTTTTCGGCTCTTGGCAATAGAGAAGCGGATAGCCACACCCCGTCTTCCCTTAACGACGCGGTTGATGCCGGGCAGTCCGAAGGGGCCGCCTCCAAAGGGTCGTGACGGCGTGAGTAACCGGCCTGTTCCGGATGATTGGAGGGCCCGCGCCCGCGTGGCCCTTGTCCACGACTGGCTCAATCAGATGGGAGGCGCAGAAAACGTACTCGAAGAGTTCGTAGACCTCTTCCCGGGCGCGCCAGTCTACACGAGCATGTACGGGCCGGACAAAATGCCCGATTCGTACAGAAACTGGACCATCCGCACCACCTTCATGCAGCGCCTCCCGCTGGTGACCGACCGCCATCAGGCCTACCTGCCCCTCTATCCGGCAGCCTTTCAGACTACCGACTTAAGCGGTTTCAACCTGATTCTCAGCAACAAGAGCGGCTTCTGCCACGGCGTTACGTCACGCAAGGGCCCGCGGAAAGCACTGCACGTCTGCTACTGCCTAACGCCAACGCGCTTTCTGTGGCTCTACGACCAGTACCGCCAGAGGGAGCAGATCGGCAGACTGCTCGATCTCGCGCTGAGACCAATGCTAGCGCTGCTGCGACGTTGGGACTACGCCGCCGCACAGAAAGTCGACTACTTTATCGCCATCAGCAGCGCCGTACAGGAGCGCATCCGCACGATCTACGATCGCGACAGCGTAATCGTTCACCCTCCGGTCGATACCCAGCGATTCTCTCCCAATCCATCGGTTCCTGTGGGCGATTACTATCTGATCGTCAGTCGCCTGATACCCTACAAACGCGTCGACCTGGCCGTCAGGGCCTTCCAGGAACTGCCGCACGAACGCCTGATCGTCGTCGGCAGTGGCCGCGCCAGAAGCGCACTAGAGGAGTTGGCCGGGCCCAATGTCTCCTTCCAGGGCTGGCAGCCAGGCGAACGTATATTGGAGTTGATGCGGGGCTGCAAGGCGTTCCTCTTTCCCGGACTCGAGGACTTTGGCATCACCCCGGTCGAGGCGATGAGCACTGGTCGACCGGTGATCGCCTTTCGGGGCGGCGGGGCACTCGACACGGTTATCCCGGGGAAAACAGGCGAGTTCTTTGTCCTGCAGACGCCTGAGCAACTGAGGAAAGCCATTGAAAACTTCGACGTTCACGCATACGACCCAACCGAGTGCCGAAATCAAGCCGAGCGCTTCAGCAGGGAGTCCTTTCGTCGTCGCCTGCTCGAATGCCTGGGTGAGTTCGTCACCCGTTGACGCAGGCTGCAAATTGCCCTGTATCCAACCGCGAAAGATCAGATGAGTTCACCTTCTGAAGGCTCAACAGTTCAGTCATCTATCCCCCATAGCCCGAGCGAATCCACTGTCCGCCAGCTCTATCTTTCTGCCGACGTGGCCCACGACTTCGACCACGTGCTGAGAGTAACCCAGTTGGGATTACGCATCGCTCAGGCCGAATGCGCCGACACCGAAGTCGTGCGCGCCGCCGCCCTCCTCCACGACCTGCCCGTTTCAGAACAAGGGCGGGACACGCATCACTTCGCCGCGGCCGAATTCGCCGCCCAATACCTGTCGGCAGCCGGCATGGACGCGCCCCGCATCGAGAACGTCGTCCACTGCATCCAGGCCCACAGGTACCGCGACCGCTCCGTCCTGCCGCAGACTTTAGAGGCGAAGTGCCTCTATGACGCCGACAAACTGGACAGCATTGGGGCCATAGGTGTTGCCAGGGCCTTTGCCCACGCCGGCAACTACGCAAACCGTCTCTGGAGCCAGCCCGCGACTGCAGTACCGCCGGACCCCTTTCAGCCGACAGGTCCCGAATATACGCCTGTCCACGAATTCGTATACAAGCTGCGCCAAGTTCTGGCTACGCTCCACACGCCAACGGCTCGCAAGATTGGTCAGCAGCGGCACGAATTCATGGTCAGCTATTTCGAACAACTGGACGCAGAGATGACAGGTCGCCTCTGATTTCGCATAGCCATTCCGGGCCAGGAGCGCTTTCCCAATTCTGATCCGCGTCCTGAAAGGTAGGAACTGGCCTTTCCGCGAGCCCCGAAACTGTGAAATTCAGGCAAATGTGTTAGGCTATCGGAGTTGCAAAAACCGTCTCCGCACTGCGAAGGTCAAGCAATGACTAGACCACACGACTCCCAAAACGCTTCCCCGCTACCCTTCCATGAAGTCGCCCGCCTGCCCCTTCCCGGCGACAACGTCGCCATCGCCACGCGTACCCTGGCAGCGGGAACGCAGATCGTCTTCGGCGAAAGTGTCCTTACTCTGGACTTTACCACCATGGAAGGGCACCGCTTCGCAGTGGCATCGATCCCCCAGGGTGGACCACTACTCTCATGGGAGTTGCCGTTTGGCTTGGCGACGCGGGCGATTGCTCCGGGCGAGTACATACGCAACGCCGAAATGCTCGACGCTCTCGGCGTACGTGCGCTTGATTTCGATCTTCCCAACCAACCGAATTTCGCTGATCACGTTCAGGCATACAAACTTGACGCCGACAGCTTCCGGGCCGGTCAGCAAGTCGCCAGGCACACCGAAGATCGCTATTTCGAGGGGTATTCCCGTCCCGGGGGCCGCGGCGTAGGGACCAGAAACACGATCATTCTGCTGGGAACATCCTCCCGCACAGGGGGCTTTGTCAGACAGTTGGAGTCCCGTCTTGCCGGCGTAGCCGATCGCTTCAACAACATCGACGGCATCGTTGCCGTTGCACATACCGAGGGCGGCCACGACAACCCCAACAACACAGAGACCACTTTGCGTACCCTGGCCGGCTTCATCACCCACCCCAATGTCGGGGCAGTCCTGTGCGTGGACTACGGTCTCGAACCCGTGAACAACGACGTGCTGCGCACCTTTCTGACGGAAAACAACTACCCGATCCAGACCGTCCCCCATGCCTTCCTGACCATAGCAGCGGGCTTCCAGGCCGGGCTTGTTCAGGCCGAAAAAATAGTGCAAGGCTGGCTCGATGAGGTCGACGCGACACCGCGTACGCCTCAACCCCTCTCAGAACTGAAGCTGGCCCTGCAGTGCGGCGGCTCAGACGCATTCTCCGGAATCTCTGGGAATCCACTTGCCTCTTGGGTAGCACGCGAGCTTGTCCGACACGGCGGCGGCGCCAACCTGGCTGAGACCGACGAACTGATCGGCGCCGAACCTTACATCATGCTCAACGTGCGCGACATAGCCACCGCCAGCGAGTTCCTCAACACCATCGAGCGGTTCCAGGAACGGGTCGCCTGGCACGGCCACTCAGCCGCCGGCAATCCCTCCGGCGGCAACAAATACCGCGGGCTGTACAACATCGTCCTCAAGTCGATTGGCGCAGCCATGAAACGACACCCCGACGTCCGGCTCGACCACGTCATCCCATATAGCGCACCTATGAGTGAGCCCGGCTACTACTTCATGGACAGCCCCGGCAACGATTTGGAAAGCATCGCCGGGCAGGTCGCGTCCGGCTGCAACATGATATATTTCGTCACCGGCAACGGCTCGATCACCAATTTCCCGTTCGTTCCGACCATCAAGATCGTCACCACAACGCGCCGGTATGAGTTGCTCAGCCGGGATATGGACGTGAACGCAGGCCGCTATCTCGACGGTACGCCCATGGACGAACTCGGCGCCGAAACGCTCGACCTGACGGTGCGCGCCGCCTCTGGCGAGCGAACAGTTGGCGAAAAAGCCGGCCATGCCCAGGTACAGCTCTGGCGCGACTGGCGACAGACGGGACCAGGCCGCGTTGAAGAGATCAACAGCCGGCCAAAGCCCGCAGGCCGCCCGTTGCCCATCCGCCGCACCTCCCCCGCCCCCGTCCTTCATCTCTCCTATCCTGCATTTTCGACGCCAACCGGGCCGGCCGCCGACCGCATAGGACTGATCCTGCCGACCAGCCTCTGCTCTGGCCAGATCGGTCAAATTGCGGCCGCGCGGCTCAATCGCAGATTCACTTCTGGCGGCGAAGCAGCGACCCCTCTCAAGCGGTTTGTGGCGCTTGCCCATACTGAAGGCTGCGGGTTCTCAGGCGGACATACCGGCGATCTCTACGTGCGCACGGTTCTGGGCTATCTGCAACACCCGCTTGCCGCCGAGACCTTGCTACTGGAGCATGGCTGCGAAAAGACTCACAATGACTACTTCCGCAACGAGCTCGAAGAAAACGGGTTGGACCTGGATCAATATGGCTGGGCCAGCATCCAACTGGATGGAGGAATCGACGCCGTGCTGGAAAAGGTCGATGCTTGGTTCGAACAGCGACTGGCCGCTGCCGGGACGCCTGAGCAGACGATGGCTGATGTATCCGCCCTTCGAATCGGGCTTCTGAGCGCCGGAGAACCCCCGGCCGCGGTTTCTCAGCAGTTCGGCCGCCTGGCGGCGGCCATCGCCGCAGGCGGCGGAACCGTCATTCTACCCGAAAACACGTCACTTCTTTCTTCCAAAGCCTTTCTTGAAGAAAGCATTGGCGACGGCCCGCACCTACCCACTCTCGCATACGGGCAGTCGCTGGCTGACGCATCCGAGCGCAGCGGTCTCCACGTGATGGAGACGCCCACCGAACACTGGGCCGAAACGCTGACCGGTCTCGGCGGCGCCGGCGTTGAAGTGATTCTGGCCTATGTCGGAAGCCACCCGGTCGAAGGCCATCCCCTTGTGCCTGTTCTACAGGTAACGACGCCCGACTGCACGGCAATGCAGTACGCCCAAGACATGGACGCCGTCCTCGAAGACGAGGCCGATTCCTGGCCCCAGTTTCTGGCCGGCTTGTTAACGAGGACACTGGAAGGCAATTACCAGCCAAGAACGATGCGCGCAGGCAACATCGAATTCCAGTTTACGCGCGGTCTTCTTGGTGTCTCTCTCTAGCCGCCAACGCCGCTGCGAGCCCAAATCATGTCCCGGAATCGTCCCAGTATAATCTACGTCTTTGCCGACCAGTGGCGGGCCCAGGACACAGGCTACGCCGGTAACCGGCAGGTCCGTACACCCCATCTGGACCGGTTGGCGGCACAAAGCGTCAACTTTACCCATGCCGTAGCCGGTATTCCCGTCTGCTGCCCGGCGCGTGCCTGCCTCCTGACCGGGCAACACGCACTGACCCACGGCGTATTCGTCAATGACGTTCACCTGGCCGACGATGCCGTGTCCATGGCCAAGCTATACAAGGCAGCCGGATACGACACCGCCTACGTGGGCAAATGGCATGTGGACGGCCGCGGGCGCAGCAACTACATTCCTCCGGAAAGCCGCCAGGGATTCGACTACTTTAAAGCCCTGGAGTGCACACATGACTACAACAACTCCAAGTACTACGATGGAGACTCGGACCAACCCTTGACATGGGAGGGATACGACGCGATCGAGCAGACCAGGGATGTACAAGCCTTTTTGCGTACTCGCGTTCACAGAGACGGCGACGGCAAGTCCGACAACCCATTCCTACTCGTCCTCTCCTGGGGCCCTCCCCACGCGCCCTATGAAACGGCTCCCGAAGCCTATCGCCAACTCTACAGTCCCGACGACATTGAGCTGAGACCAAATGTGCCACCGGAGATGGCCAACGAAGCCCGCGAATGGATTGCCGGCTACTACGCCCACTGCACGGCCCTTGACGACTGTCTCGGCGCGCTCCTCCAGACCATCGAAGAAGAGGGTTTGGCAGACAACACGATCTTCGTCTTTACGTCCGACCACGGTGACATGCTGGGCTCCCAGGGTGAAGTCAAGAAGCAGCGGCCCTGGGAGGAGTCGATCCGTGTGCCCTTCCTGCTCCGCTGGCCGCAGCGATTCGGCCTGAATGGACGCCAGATCGACGCGCTGCTGGATACCCCCGACATTCTGCCTACGCTCTTGTCTCTGTGTGGGATTCCCACTCCTGACATGGTCGAGGGAAAGGACTTTTCGGCCGCGATCGAGGGCGGCCCGGATCCGTCCGGGGACGCCGCCCTCATCTACTGCCCGCATCCCTTTGGCCAGTTCTTGCGACGTGACGGCGGCCGCGAGTATCGAGGACTCCGCACGCGCACACACACCTACGCACGCGACTTGGACGGTCCCTGGCTCCTCTACGACAACGAGGCCGATCCCTTCCAGATGCAGAACCTGGTAAACCGCCCCGAAGTAGAGTCTCTGCAAGCTGAACTGGAGTCGCAGCTACAAGCCAAACTCGATGACCGCGGCGATGAGTTCCTGCCTGGCGAGAAGTACATCGAGGAATGGGGCTATCCTCTGGATGAATCCGGGACAGTTCCCTTCAGATGGTGATTTAGAACTGATGTATGTCCTGAGGAGCCACGACGTACACGCAACCTGTTCTGAGTCTGATATTGGAGGATGAATCAAACCTTGAATCCAGCAAATGCCTATCTGCACGCAGCGCAAGCTATACTGGACCGCATTGTCGCCACCCAGACCGAGAACATCCAGCGAGCCGCCGAAATCTGTGTCGACACAATTGCCGCCGAGGGCCTGGTGCACCTGTTCGGTACAGGTCACTCCCGCATGTTCATTGAGGAGATGTATCCTCGCCACGGCTCCTTTCCGGGTTTCCATCCTATCGTTGAACTGTCATTGACTTTTCACAACCAGGTCGTCGGCGCCAACGGCCAACGCCAGGCCATGTTCATCGAGCATGTTGAAGGCTTCGCCCGCCAGATCTTGCGCAACTTCGTCCTGCGGCCTCCCGACAGCTTCATGATCTTTTCCAACAGCGGCGTCAATGAGGTTGTCGTAGAGATGGCGCTGGAAGCAAAGGCACTGGACCTACCCGTGATAGCAGTAGTCTCAGTCGACCACTGCACTGCCTCCACCCCGAAACACAGCAGCGGCAGAAAACTCATCGACATCGCAGACGTAACAGTCGACAACGGTACACCCGCTGGAGACGCCATGGTCACCGTCGAGGGACTCGAAGACCCGGTAGGACCAGGCTCGACAGTCGGAGCCGCCGCCGTCGTGAATGCCATCAAATGCCAGGTTGCCTCAGGCCTGACCGCACGCGGCAAGCCGCCTCTTGTCCTCTCCAGCAGCGTTTTCTCAGGAGACGCCTCCGCAGCCAAGTTCGACGCCTCTTACGACGACTACCGCCGCCGAGTTCGCCGGGTATATGGGGACTGATCGAATTCCCAATGATACGGACCGAGTCCCGAAGACCCTCGCAAGTCTTTGCATAGCCACAAGAGCCCGAATTTCCAATGCAACCCATTCCGCTACGCACCACCGTCATCGGCAGCTATCCCTTTCCCGCTTGGCTTGAGTTTGCCAGCGCCCACCTCGACCGGTTCGGAAGCGACGACGTAGCCGAAATGGTGGACGACGCAGTTGTGGCGGCCGTACACGACCAGCTCGAGGCAGGCACCGATGTCATCACCGACGGCGAACAGACCCGGCTTGACTTCAACCTATCCTTCTATGGATACCTGGAAGGGATCCAACCCGAGCAAGCCTCGCCCCGACTGTGGGGCCCCCCGGCACACGACCAGCGCGGCAAACACGCAATCGTCGGTGAGCTCTCAGCGCCCAACGGGCTGGGCGCAGTTGCCGAGTTCCAGCGCCTTAGACGGCTGGCGCCGGATTCAGATGAGGGCCCGACTCTGAAAGCAAGCGTGCCCGGACCCTATACGCTCAGCGGCCGCCTCCTTCCCAACAGCCAGTACCCCGACCGCTACGCAGTGACTGAGGCGCTGCTGCCCATCGTACGCAAGGAGCTGGAGGATCTGGTCGAGGCCGGTTGTACGGAGCTAACGGTCGATGAACCTTCGATGAGCTGCTACGCCTATCGCGAAGATCCCGCCCGCTTCGTCGACATCTTCAACCGCACGGTGGAGCCGGTCGTTGACAGATGCCGGCTCTCCACCCACCTCTGCTTCGGCAACTACAAGGGCCATCCTGTCGGTTTCCGCCGTTACGCGCCGATGTTTCCAGCCTTTCTGGATATGGCGGTGGACGAGATTCATGTTGAGATGGCGAACAGGGAGTATTCGGAGCTCGATGTAATAAGTCTCATCGCCGAAAAAAGAGACGCGGCTGTGGGCATCATCGACGTCAAGAGCTACTTCATCGAGTCGCCTCAGCATGTTGCCGAAACCGTACGGCGCTGCCTCGAGTTCGCTCCAGCCGACCGTCTGGCATTCGCACCAGACTGTGGTCTCAGTCAGACCGCCCGCTGGGCCGCACGGCAGAAACTGAAAAACATGGTGGAGGGCGTGCACATCGTACGTCAGGAACTGTAGCGCCGAAATTTGGTCTGCGCCTGGGCTTGTGATAGACTGCGGGGCTGTGTGCTTAGCAGATGGCTGCGAGCGTTTGGTTCTCCTGCTCCAGACAGCGTTCCAGTTTCGGCCACTGAGTGTAGCGCCTGAAGTGACAGAAAATCGGAAACTATAGCAGGGTCCGCGCCGGTTCCGCCGGTGGCCATGCAAAGGACTGAAGGTGATATAAGATGACAAACGCACTAATGGCTTCTCTGCAGCCGGAGCTGCCCCAGGGCATGGCCGAAATCGACCCCGGTGATACAGTACGCGTCCACCAACGCATAACCGAAGGCCGCAACGAACGTATTCAGGTCTTCCAAGGGGTGGTAATCTCGATGCGCGGGGGCCATGACGCCGGTGCCAGCTACACGGTGCGCCGCACAGGATCCCACGGCGTCGGTGTAGAGCGCACGTTCCCTCTATACAGCAAGAACATCGATAAGGTCGAGGTTCTGCGCAAGACCAAAGTGAGACGCGCCCAACTCTACTACCTGCGCGATCGGCAAGGCAAATCTGCCCGACTCAAGGAGAAACGCTTCATCAGCGTTTAGAATGGCACGCCAGTGACGCTGAGTACGGCTCAACGCGAACTTCGCCTACAATCATTCCTCTTCAAATATGCGCCGACACACGACCTGTGTGTTCGGCGCATTGTTCTTTCTGCTTCTATGTGGGCTCTTGAACCGCCAGTCCCAGCCGCTCAAACTGCTCCTGCGGCGCACTGTTTGCCTGCATCAGTTCCGCCATGCGCGCCGACAACCTTGCCTCCTCGGCCACATTGTCGATGGGGCTTTCCTGCCCTGGATCCGCCTCCAAATCAAAAAGCATCGTGTAACGCGGGACGGCGCCGAAGACTTGGCGAGAAGCGATCTTCATCGTCCGGCAGCCCTTTGTGAATGAGAACGGTTCGGCCAGTTCAATTTCCTGCAGCTCATCTACACCAAAGCGGTCCCGCATATGATTGGGCATCAGTGTGTAGTTGAAGAGGGGTTGGTTGTAGGACGGGTCCACCGGACCCCGCATGTACACATAACGCCCGTCTGTTATATTCACGTGCCCGCCGTGAACGCCGAATAGCACCGCATCGCGCGTCGGCGCGTCCGTCGCGATGACATCGCCCAAAGGAATCCCTTCCACGTCCAGCGGCATATCAACGCCGAAAAACTCCAGGAGCGTCGCCGGCATGTCAATCATTTGCACCAGCTGTTCCCGGCGCACGCCAGCCGCCCGGCTGCGAGGGTCCCAGATGAAGAGCGGCGTGTGAGCGACCTCATTGTAGAAGGGTGGCACAATCTTGGCCCACCAGTCGTGCTCCCCCAACAGAAAGCCGTGGTCGGTACACACGATCAGCATCGTGTCCTCCCACATGCTCAACTCATCCATCAGGTCCAGTACCTTCCCCAGGTACTCGTCGCACATACTGAGCAGCGCCGCGTATTCGTATCGCAGATGCTGCACCTCTTCAGGCGTTTCCTCCACCTCGCGATAGGATGGCCAGTCGAAAAGCTTACCGTTGTATTCGTGCGGATAGAGGTCCTTGTACTTCTGCTGCGTATAGAACGGTTCATGCGGATCGAAGGTCTCTACCTGCAGGAACCAATTGTCTTCCCCGTGGTTGCGGCGGATAAAGTCCAGTCCTGCCGCGAAGGTCTTCGCCTGCGGCTGCTTCTCCTCGCTGTCCAGGACCTTCCTGTTGATCCAGTCCTGACGAGAAGTGTCTCCGTTCCGGCGCTTGGTGCCCTGCTCCGACGGCCGCAAGTTGGAAGAGGATGTCCGATTGATGTTCTCCGGCACTTCCGGATCCGCCACCTGCCCAATCCATGCGTCCCCTTCTTGGCCTCGGTGGAAATCCCAGCTGTCATAGCGCGTGTGATAGGAAGCCCCGCCATCCTCAAAATAGTGCTGGTGGTCTGTGCTGAGATGTGTGTAGATTCCGTTCTTCGACAGATTCTCAGGCATCGAGTCGTCGAACGGCTCAAGCGGTCCCCAACTGCGATGCAGGAAATTGTAGCGGCCCGTATGCAGCTCCCGCCGCGCCGGCATGCACGGCATACTGCCAACATAGCAGTTGTCGAAAGTGACCGTTCGTTCCGCCAGCCGGGTGAAATTTGGCGCATGAGTCCAGTCGCAGCCGTAAGGAGGCAACATATGCCGGTTCAACGTGTCGAACATCACCATCACAGCTCTCATGGCGAATAAGGCTCCTGTTCTCTGAAAAAACGTCGTAGATCTAGCGTGACTTCGAAGTCCTTGCCAAATGGCGATCACGGTTCAGCAAAACTAGGTTGTTTCTATCCCTCTTCCACTCCTGTCGCCCATCCGTCGCTGCTTTCACTGACCACTGACCACTGCTCACTGACAACTGCAGTTATGGGCGGTCGGGCCTAGTCGGCCCTCCCTTGTGCGGGGGCTCCGCCCCCGCA
>VXOE01000335.1 GCA_009840225.1 Caldilineaceae bacterium SB0662_bin_25
GCGGAGCCCCCGCACAAGGGAGGGCCGAATAGGCCCGACCGCCCAGAACTGCAGTAGTCAGTGGTCAGTAGCCAGTGGTCAGAGACGGCGCTTTTTCTGGCGGAAACTGGAATGGGAACTGACCGTTGATTGGTTGCCTCCAGAGGTATACGAAAGTTCGCCGCCATTTTGGGATGCACCCAAATGGCCCTATAAGTGGCGCGCGGCTTGCCGTTGTGATAGCATACTCGGCGACAGTCTCGATGGGCGTCGCGCGCCCTAACGGCGTGCAAACCGGACCTGGAAATGCCAACCACCTCGATACACGGAACACCCGACTACGCCGAGCTGGATGCGCTGGGGTTGGACCCCTCCGAGGTCGTCTATTTTTCGTCGAACATCAACCCGTACGGCCCGCCGGCGTCGGTTGTCGAAGCTGTTCAAGACGAGATCAGCCGCTCCTTTCTGGCGCGTTACCCGGACAGCCGCAGCCAGCGTCTGCGTGAAAAGATCGGCGCTTACCACGGTCTGCCGGCGGACGCGGTGCTGGTGGGGAATGGCACCGCCGACCTGATCTGGCTGCTGGCGCACGCCTATGGATTCCAGCGCCAAGCCGCGATTCTGTCGCCCACATTCAGCGAGTACGCCGACGGCGTCATCATGGCGGGGGGGCATCCCATCCATCTTCCTCTGCCCGGCTGGCACCGTATCCGGCGCCGCAGCTATGCCCCGGGCGGCACGACGCTGGCGCAGACACGGCAAGCGTTGGAGACTTCCTCGCCCTGGCTGGTCTTCATCTGCAATCCGAACAACCCCACGGGCGAGTACCTGTCACCGGGCGAGCTGCGCTTTCTGTGGGAAGGCGCGCCCAATGCCCTGTGGGTGATCGATGAGGCCTATGCCGAGTTCACCGAAGACCCCTGGAGCGCGGCGCAGTGGGTTATGGCAGGCAGGAACGGCAACTCAGGTGGGGCGCGCGGGCCGGGCTGTGTTGTCCTGCGCTCGATGACGAAGGATTTCGCGCTGGGCGGGCTGCGTCTCGGTTACCTGCTGGCGGCGCCACCGATCGTTGAACGGTTACAGGAGATGCAGCCGCCGTGGAGCGTGAACGGGGTTGCCCAGCTGGCCGGGCTGGTGGCGCTGGATGAGATGGACTGGCGCGAGGAGACGACGACGCGTCTGCGCAAGGATCTGCGGGACCTGCAGGATGGTCTGCGCGCTTGCGGGTTCGCGCCGCTGCCGACGACGGTCAGCTACTTCCTGCTGCCGGTTGGGGATGCCAAGTCGATGCGCGACCGGCTGGTCGCAGAGCGGCTGTTTGTACGCGACTGCACCTCGTTCGGTTTGCCCGAACATATCCGCATCGCGGCCAGGCCGCCGGATGAAAACGCCCGCCTCATCGAAGCCATGGCCCAGATTGATCATCTGCCGAGCCGAACGGTGGATTCACCCGTAGCGAGAAACCGCTGATGATTGGCCGCCGGCCAGCGCAGTCATGATTGAAGCCATCACTTTCGACTTCTGGGACACAATTGCGATCGACGATTCGGATGAGCCGAAGCGGGAGGCGCTGGGTCTGCCGAGCAAAGCCAAGGCGCGCGTCGAGTTGTTCGCCAGCCACGTGACCCAGAAGCATCCGGAGATCGCTTACGAGCGGGCGGTGCAGGCGTATCAGCACGCCAACGAGAGTTTCCAGCATGCCTGGCACGAGGAGCTGCATACGCCGGGTATCGCCGCGCGCATGTACGACGCTTACGAGTTTCTCGGTTTGCGGCCGGGGCCGGGACGGTTCTCCCGACTCATGCGCGAGGTGGATGAGCTGGTGCGAGAGATCGAAACGATGGAGGTGCGCATCCAACCGGACTTTACGCCGGGCGTGCATGCCGCCCTTGACGAGCTTTCGCTGCACTACAAGCTGGGCATCATCTCCGACACCATCCACACAACCGGCCGCGGGCTGCGCTATCTTCTGCAGCGGCAGGGCCTGCTGCGCTACTTCAACTACATGCTCTTTTCGGATGAAATCGGCGCATCCAAACCGGAGCCTGATGTCTTCCGGCAGGCCGCACGCGGTCTGGGCGCGGCGCCCTACCAGATTGTCCATATCGGCGATCGCGAGAGCAACGACGTCATCGGTCCCCTGTCGATCGGGATGAACGCCATTCTCTTCACCGGTGTCAAAGACCGCGGCAGCGACGAGACGCAGGCCAATGCGGTCTGCCGCACGTACGCTGCGCTGCCCACGATCGTCCGACGCCTCTCGGCTACGATCAGGCCGCTCCAATTCGGTTAGGCATAGTGGAGCCTTCACTGCACCGGGCATACGAAGCTCTGGCCGACCGCTTCGCCGCACACTTTCCCACGCAATTGCAGGGGCCTCGCACGGTCGGCCGCGAAGCCGAATTTCCCGTCGTCGATCAAAGCGGCCGCGCCGCCGATATTGACCGGCTGTGGCCCCTCCTCCTGGCGGAGGAGACGGGCGAAGGTTCTTCTTGCACTCCTCTCAAGGTCAAGCGGGATGCCGTCAACACCGACCTGATCGTCGGTCTCGACGGGATCGCCTACAGCTATGCGCTCGAGGTGGGCAAGGGTACGATTGAGCTAAACGTTGGTCCCTACGCCACCCTTTTTGAACTGGAGAGCGCCTTCCGCACAGCTGTGGAGCGGCTGGTGCGGGCTGCAGCGAAGCTGGGTTGGCGCGTGCTGGGGTATGGCGTGCAGCCGCTGAGCCCGGCTACGCGGGACCTGCTGTCGCCCAAACAGCGCTATCACGCGCTCGCCGACATCATGGGCGACGACTGGATCTGGTACACCGTGACCGCCAGCGACCAGACGCACGTCGATGTCAGCCGCGATGAGGCGGTCAGCGTTCTCAATTTCGCCATTTTGATGGCGCCGGTGGTGGTCGCCCTGTGCGCCAATTCGCCGGTTGTTGCCGGCGCGCTGACCGGCGACTGCTCCGGGCGCGAAGGGCGTATGATCGGTTCTCCGTACGGCGAACGCCACGGCATGATCGTCCGCCCTTACGCCGACCTTACCGACTTTGTCGCCTGCCTCAGCCGGATGCCCGCTCTGCTGTACCGCGAAGGAGAGCGTTTGCTGCCTGATGGGCGGCCGTTCGCCGAGGTGCTGCGCGCCGATTTTGGGAAAGCGAGGAGAGAGGAAAGAGGAGAGAGGAGAGAGAAACTTCCTCATACGACTCGCTCCTATTCACTATCTCCCGGCGCTTTTGACGCCTTTTTGCTGCACGATCACTATATCTGGCACAGCGCCCGTCTGCGCACGGCCTATGGCACGGTCGAGCTGCGCCCGGCCTGCCAGCAGCCGCCGCATGAACTGATGGCCGCGACGGCTCTTTATCTGGGGTTGGTCGAGGGGCGCGAGGAGATCACTGATTACGTGCAGAGCGCGCTCGCGCCGGCTGGGAAGGAGAAGGGGAATCCCCATCCTCTTTCAGAGTGCTGGCCGCGTATGAGACAGTACCACGAAAAGGTAGTGCGCGCCGGCCTGGCCGCGCCCGAGCCGGTGCCCGATTTTTTGGCCGACATTCTTGAATTGGTCGCGGCCGCTCTTGCCCGCCGAGGTCACGGCGAGGAGGGCATGCTCGCCCCTTTATGGCAGCGGCTGGAGCGGAGGGAGAATCCGGCGCAGGGTGTGCGGCGGGTCTTCGCGGAGGAGGGATTGGAGGGGCTGATAGAGTTTTCTGATTTGGCGAATTACTTGCGGGAGATGTAGGGTCGGTCATCCAGACCGGACCGACAGATCGAAGTCACCGGCTATTGTTGAGGGAAAACCCCATGCCCACCAAATCAAACGATAACGGGGGGCACCCCCCGGGCCCTACCGAGCCGATTCACCCAGGCAAGCATCTGGCGGAAATAATGCAGGAGTTGGACATCACACAATCCCGCCTGGCCAAGACGATAGGCGTTCCTGCGATTCGTATCCATGAAATCGTGCATGGCCGCCGGTCGATTACTGCGGACTCTGCGCTGCGCATCGGAAAGGCCCTGGGGATGACGCCTGACTTCTGGCTGAACCTGCAGCGCATGTACGACCTGGACGTCGCCCGGACCAAGACTGACACCAGCGCCATCGAACCTCTTGTCGAGGTATCTTTTTAGAGCAGTTTTCGCCCGACAGCCAAGCTCCGCAGATCCTGCAGTCGCAATACTAAGAAAACTCAAGTACCGGCATGGCAATGGACTTCGTAGATTCTGCCTGGTTATGAACCAACAGACGAATCTTTTCCGTTGTGCCGCTGCTGAAAGATTCTTCCCCGCAACGGGCACAGACCACAGCTGGAATCCTTTCTACGAACACATACTGTCCATCGATCTGAAAGGGTTCGGTCACCAGTTCGTTCCTGCACTCTTTAGCATGACAGACCGCGCACGTGAACACAGTTACCTCTGATTTCTGACGTCTCCGTAGTGGCTCCTGCTCTCCCGTTTACTACGTTGCGAGCAGTCAAGAACCGACTAGCGCCCTCCGAACAGCTGACCAAAATCGACGTTGGTGCCGCCGCTGGCGCCCTTGCCGCCGACCTGGGGCATGTACTGGGCAATCTTCTGGGCCAGTTTGTCCATGGGCATAGTCTGCAGGTAGGCCTTGCCCGGTCCGCGCAGGGTCGCGAGGAAGAGGCCTTCGCCGCCGAGCAGGATGTTTTTGAAGCCGCGTACGATCTCGACGTCGAAGTCGACGGTTGGCTCGAACATGGCCACGTGGCCGGTGTCGACGCGCAGCAGCTCGCCCGCCTGCAGCTCCTTGACGAGGATCTCGCCGTCGAAGTTGACGAAGGCGCGGCCGGGGCCGGTCAGGCGCTGCAGTATGAAGCCCTCGCCGCCGAAGAGGCCTGCGCCGAGCCGCTTGCGGAAGTGTATGTCCAGATCGACGCTCTTGTCGGCGCACATGAAGGCGTCCTTCTGCACAATGTACGACTGACCGTCGGCCAGATCAAGATTGAGGATCTTGCCGGGGAACTCCGCGGAAAAGGCAACCTCGCCCTCGCCCCGTTCGACGTAGTAGTCAACGACAAAGAGAGATTCGCCGGAGAGGGCGCGTTTGAACATCTTCCCCAGACCACCGCCGGTATTGGTGTCCATCTCCACGTCCTGCGTCATCCAGCTCATGCCACCGGAGGATGAGTAGATACGCTGGCCGGGGGTAAGTGTAACGGTGACGACCGGCAGAGTTGTGCCTTCGATACGATACTGCATTGACTTCACTCCTTCGTGCAATGGCTAAAGTCCTGCGCTGTGACCAAACGGTGGCCACCTCCGTTCTTAACGGACGCAGCCGTCGAATGTCCGGCCCTGGATATGGTGATAGACCGGTCCTTCGCCGTCCCTGGTGTACGTGGAACGCGACGACATGTAGGAGAGCGCGATGGCGCGGCGCCAGCGATCGGAGCGGTTGGGCGCAGTGTAGTGGAGCAGGAGCGAGTGGAAGAAGAGCCCGCCGCCCGCCTTCACCGGCGCCAGTTGCATGTCGGCCTCGTCATAGTACTCGGGATCGACCACGTAGTCGTCGGTCACGTCGATGTGGGGCTGCGGCCCCCACTTGTGGCTGCCGGGTATGACGGCCATGCAGCCGTTTTCTTCGGTGGCGTCGTCGAAGGCGAACCAGCAGGAGCAGAGATCCATGGGCTCGATCGGCCAGTAGGGGGAATCCTGGTGCATGCCCTTGGCGGAACCGACTTCAGGCGGTTTCAAGAGGACCGCGTTGCGGAACATCTTGATGTCGGGGCCGATGATCTGTTCCAGTACGCTGATGATGTTGCGGTTGCTTCCCAGGGCGTTGAAGCGATCGTCGGACTCGACCAGGCCGTCGATTTTGCGGATGCCGTCGCCCGGCTCATCGACGTGCAGCTCGCCGCGCTGGACGCGCGGTTCGATCTGTACGCTAATCCGCTCCTGCGAGCGGCCGCCGTGGGTATATTCGCGCATACGGGTGCGCAGACCCTCGACTTCGTCGGAATCGAGCAGGCCTTCGACGACCAGATAGCCGTTCTTCCGGTAGCTGTCGAGCTGCTCCTGGGTCAGTTGGATTGACATGTTGACTCCTTGGTTCTGAATCAGGCCGGTTCCTTGGTCATTTCGCCTTTGTCGGCGGCCGCGGCGTTCATGGTGGCCGCGGCCTTGTCCTGCGCCATCTCGGCGACGCTCTTGGTGTGCAGGCGCGCGGCGCCTTTCCAACCTTCCCGCAGCCGGGCGCGGGTATTGTTGCGTTCGGCCTCTTGCAGCCGGGCCTGCGCGGCGGGGACATGCTCCTGATACTGGGGCAGCCAGCGCGCCTGGGCGACGAGCATTTCATCGGTCATCTGCCAGATCTCTTCGGGGTTGCAGACGGCCGCGGTGAGGGGGTCGTGCAGCATGGCCTGCTTGAGGAGCATGACATCGCCGTGGACGGCCGCTTCGACAGCCATGCGCTGGACCTGGACGCTGGCGGCGCAGGTGGCGGCGCAGGCGAGGGGCAGGTCGCCGACGACGGGCATGTTCATGCCGTTTTTGTCGACGTAGCCGGGGATCTCGATGCAGCAGCCATCGGGCAGGTTGGTGATGTGGCCCTGGTTGATGATGTTGAAGTGGCCGCGGTAGGGGCGTCCCGTCTCCAACCCTTCGATGATATAGGAGCCATGCTCTTCGCTGCGCCGGTCGGGCGCGATGGTGGGCGGCTCCTGCTTCATCCAGTTGGGGAAGTCGGTCTCGAACCAGTTGCGGCCTTCGGTGCAGACGCGCAGGTAGCCGCCGGTCTCGCCGTTGATCCAGCGGGAGAGGTCGATCCAGTCGTTGATTTCATCGAGGCGTTTGCGGTACCAGGGCACGTATTCGCTGACGTGGCCGTTGGATTCGGTGGTGTAGTAGCCGAAGCGGCGGATCATGTCGATGCGCAGCTTCTCAGTGGTGGGATATTCGGGGTGGCCTTCGAACAGCTCCAGCATGCGCGGCACCATGTCGATGCCCCGCCACTGGACCTGGGTGTACCAGGTCTGGTGGTTGATGCCGGCGCAGATGATATCGACCTCATCGCGGTGCACCGATTCACCGGCTGCGATCAGGCCCTCCCGCCTGGCCCATTCCTCGATGCAGCGGGTGATCTGCCAGTGGCCGCCCTGCACACCGTGGCAGAGACCGACCGTGCGCACGCTGCCGTACTGGTTGCAGGCCCAGACGTTCATGGCCATCGGATTGGAATAGTTGAGGAAGAGGGCGTCGGGCTTGGCCACGGCGCGGATGTCGGCGCAGACGTCGAGCAGAGCGGGGATGGTGCGCTGGCCGTACATGATGCCGCCGGCGCAGATGGTGTCGCCGACGCACTGGTCGATGCCGTACTTGAGCGGGATGTCGATATCGAGCTGGAAGGCGTCGAGCCCGCCCTGGCGCACGACCGAGATCACGTAGTCGGCGTCGGTGATGGCTTCGCGGCGATCGGTCGTGGGCGTGATTGTGGCGGGCAGCTCGTTGGCGTCGATGTCCCGCTGCGCCAGCTGCATCACCATGTCGAGATTGCCGGCGTTGATGTCCATAAAGGCGAAGTGGGTGCCGGTCAGCTCGGGCACGGCGAGAATATCGTGCATCAGCTTACGGGTGAAGCCGATCGAACCGGCCCCGATCATTGCGATTTTTATCGGCATGGAATGGTTCTCCTTATGGCCTGGCACGCTGCCTGGTGCCTGTCGCCCGGCCTGGGTTGCGCGAAGGCGTTGAAGGGTGCGGATTTCTGGCAGTGCGCTCTGCTATCAGTGCACTCCAATATACGACAGTTGAAGGGCGCCGGTTGCTGACAGTGCGCTCTGTAATCAGTGCATTCCATTATACGACAATTGAAGGGAACCCCCACAGAGGAGAGGCGTCCTGGCGGGGAGGTATTGTTCAACAGTCCGGGGCTTGGCGAAACGGGCGCAGAGTGACGAGGAGCGGCCTTCGCTGCCCCTCGTCGGCGCGAATTGTCAGCGCGTAAAGAGGTTGCGGCGTATGTAGCGACCGTCGTCGGAGGCGAGGAAGGCCAGGGCTTCGCCGACGCCTTCGGGGTCTCCCAAGTGGGAGCGGGCGTCTTCCAGGTCGAACGCCTGGCCCTGGGCCTCTGCCGACTCGCGCATCTGCCGCAGTTTCAGTTCGGTCTCGATGCCGCCGGGGCAGACGACATTGACGCGGATGCCCTTGTCGCGCAGATGGTTTTCCAGCGTCATGCCCATGCCATTGACCGCGCCCTTGCTGGTGCCGTAGGCGATCGAAGAGCTGGCGCCGGTGACACCGGCACCTGAGCCGACCAGCAGGATCACACCGTTTTCACTGGCCTTGAGCAGGGGGTAGGCTTCCTTGACACAGAGGAAGACGCCGCGCACGTTGACTGCGATCACGTCGTCGAAGACGTCGACGGGGAAGGCGTCGGGCATCAGATTGGGGCCCCGCAGGACACCGGCGGAGCAGATGAGGACGTCGAGGCGGCCGTGGCGCGCCTTCACCTGGTCGAAGACCCGCTGTGCGTCCTCGCGGCGGCGCACGTCGAGCCTTTCATAGCGGGCCTTGTGGCCTTCGGCCTGCAGGGAGGCGGCGAGCGCCTCGCCGGTCTCGTCCTTGATATCGGTGATGATCACCTCGGCCCCGCGCTGCGCGCACAGCTGTGCGGCCGCGCCGCCGATGCCCTGCGCGCCGCCGGTGACGAGGATGATCTTGCCCTTTACGTTCGCCGCGGTCGATGTCATAGTCGGTTGCCTGTTCAGGTGGTGGGTGGATGGTGATGTGTCAGAAGAGAAGTCGCATCCCGTCCTCAGCTGCCGGGATCTCACACTCTTCGCTTACGCCATACTGAGGCTGGCGCTGCCGGGGGTATCGACGTTGAACTCCATTGTAACAGAGCGTCCGCCGTCGCTGAAGATCACCTGTGCGTATTCGTCGGGGCTGGCCGGCTGGCCAGTGGGGCGCCGGTAGTCGCCCAGCAGGAGTTCCCGGAAGCCCTTATAGTTTTTGACCGCAGCCCGGTAGCGTTCGAATTCGGCGGCTGGGGCTTGCCACAGTTTCCCGCTGTAGCCGAAGCCGCCGGCGGCATGGGAGAGGTAATCGTAGGTGGTGTAATCGTGGCGGTCCTGGCAGATGTTGGTGTTGGCATAGTTGCCGGGCAGGACGGTGTTCAAGCCGTGCTGCATGGTTCGCACGAGCGCGGAGTGGGTGGTGTGGTCGTTCATCCAGAAGCTGTGGCCGCGGCGCGCGGTGCCGAGGTCGATACGAAAGCCGCCAATCGAGCACTGTTCGATAAACAGGTCCGGGCAGGCCGCCATGATTTCTTCGAGGAGACGGTAGAGCCCCTGCACGTGCCGGATCTGGCGCCAGCCGATTTCGCCGGGCGCGAGGCCGTGCTCCCAGTTCGGGCGCGGGTCCTGGCTGTAGTCCCAGCGAATCCAGCGCACGCCCCACTCTTCGTAGGCGCGGATGATCCGGTCGAGCCACCACTGGCGCGCTTCTGCCAGGCCCAGATCGATCAGGCCGAATTCGGAATCAGTAAAGTGCACATCTGGGCCGAGAACCGGCGGCCGTTCGGGCGTATTCCAGAACCAGTCCGGATGGGCGCGGTGGAGCTGGCTGTCCTTGTGGGCCCACTCCGGCTCGAACCAGGTGCCGTATTTCAGCCCTTTGGAACGCACATATTCGGAGAAGGGCGCGATGCCGCCGGGGAACTTTTCGGGGTCGCCTTCCTCCCAGTTGCCTACGCCGGTGCGCCCTTCACCGCTGAACCAGCCGCTGTCTATGCAGAAGTACTCAAGACCGGCTGCGGCCGATGCTTCGACCGCGGGACGCAGACTTTGGGCGGTAAAGTTGTCGAGAAAGGCGAACCAGTGGTTGAAGGAGGTGGGAGGCAGGACCTCTTCGCCGTCCAGGGCGGGCATGACGTGGCGGCGAATGTGGCGGCGCAGGGCGTTGCCGCCGTCATCGAGGTCGCCTTCGAAGGCTGTCAGGAGGACGCGGGGCAGCGGCAGAGACTGGCCCGGTTGCAGGTGCAGTGAAAGTCCCCACAGGCCGGCCTGCAGACGCATGGGCCACTCCTTGTCGGCGTCACCCGCGCCGCGCGGTTTCGGTGTCAGGCCAATGCGCCACAGTCCCGACCACTCCACGAAGAGGGCCAACCCCTGGCTGCGCGAGCCGTCGCAGATGATAGCGCAGGGCAGATGCCCGTCGGAAGAGCGGCCGCCCTGCCCTGCCTGGATGGAGAAGGTGGGGTAGACCTGCGGCGTCTTCAGGAGCTGGCGGTCGACGAGCGCAAAGTCGTGGGGCGGGAAGTAGTTGGCCAGGAAGCGTACACCGTTCACGCGGCGGACCCATGGCTCGCCGAAGGCTGGCAGGAGCGGCAGGTCCAGGTCCCAGGTGAGGCATTCGCTCAAATTGCGGAGGGGCTGGCTGCCGCGGTTGGTCAGCGTGCCCCAGCACTCCACCGCGCGGGTATCGGCGAAGGAGCGCATGTGCCACCGGACTTCGGCGCCGTCGCCGGTATGGGCCGTCAGCACGTGTTCTGCATTGCCGGCGGTCTCTATTGCGGCCACATGCCAGGCCGTGGAGGCAATGCCGCCGATGCCGAAGGGGACGGCGGCCTGCGGCGTGTCGATGTGGTGGAACTGCAACTGTTCGCGCAGCATCCGGAACCAGGCGCTCATGTTAGGATCCTTGCCGGGGGATGAATCGACGGATGACAAAAAGAAGAGAGAGAAACGAGCATAGGAAGCCGTTCCCTCTCCATTGCCGGTATTCAACTGACTGAGCTGATGCAGCAGATTTCACATATTTGAATTCAAAACCAAGCCTACACAACTGTCAGTCCTTCGTCAACCTGCGCGGGGTTGCGATGTCGACAGGACTGGCGCGGGGTCGCCCCATGGCCCGCGGTTTTGTCCGCTCGTCGTAACTACTAAGCCATGTTCTGTGTACGGTCTGCGTGGGGGGAATGTACCGTCAGTATTTCTGTAGGGGGCTCGCGACGGTCATTGCGGTGAACGATGGGGATAAATGGGAGTGGCCTCACCTGTCTTGCTCGCGTTTGGCACATTTTCGGAATCTGCCAGGAGGCGGGGGGGGAGGGGGGTTAATCCTGGTCGCAGCGAGTCGTGAAGGCGGTCTGTTTTAAACATCTGACGCTGCCGACGATCTTACGCGTGTAGAACTCGGTGGTCGCCGTTTCATTAAAAAAAAATTGTGGGGGGGGGGGGGGGGGGGGGGGGGGGGGGGGGGG
>VXOE01000032.1 GCA_009840225.1 Caldilineaceae bacterium SB0662_bin_25
GGGGGCTCCGCCCCCGCAACGCCCCCTCTCCTACAACATGCCTCGTCGACCTGGTGTCGATATTTGTAACAGGTGCCCAATCGAAGGAGTTTCGCCAAACCACGTCCCGGCAGTCCCCCCGGAATCCCCGTAGGGGCGCCCTTGTGTGTGCCCTCCCGTTCCACTAACCCCTGACCCCCAGCCCCTGACCCCTGCAGTATGGGCCAGGTCTGGCGCCTGCCCTGTCTCTCTCGAAGCCGCAAAACAGTTTCAGCCACCAGTGGCATGAGTTCCCCGCTATACTGGTCCCACCCCCAGACTTGGATGCCCCATGTGGTCGTTGATAACGTGTTCATCGAAGCGAAAAAGCAAGCGGGGCGAGCGGGGCCCGCGCCGGACTGTTGCTTCACCCCTTGAACAGCCCAATGTAGTCTTTCAGCAACCCAGCTATAGCACGTTCGCAAGTCCAGTCATCCTCGATGGGCGCGATCAGCTTGTTCGAATTGGTTACTGCACTCGTGGTAGCACTCTACCAAACGGCAAGTGGCGCCAAAAGGGGGCACGATGACATCTGGTCTGTAGCGGCTCCGCCACGGGCTGGGCGATTCACTTCATCACAGACCTGACCTCATGGCCCAGCCTTAATAGTCACGCACAGTTCGGGGAAGGACAGAAGCCGCCCATGCTGACCTTATATCAAACTGTAGCGCGCCCTGACTGATTCCGATTGTATCGAGGACTGATCCTGAAAGGACGAAGACAAGAATGTTGCGATGGAGCGACCCTACAGCCCGCCTGGACGCAGCGGATGCTGCCATCGTAGACCTGGGAATCGGCTGAAATCGGAGTCGGTCGAAGCCATGGTGCAACCGTGCTCGATTGCAATCGCCGCGTGCTGGGCGTCAGCGACCAGCTTCCCGGTCGCTCCGGACTCACGGCACAACCGTTCGAATATGTCCAGGTGATCGGGACCTGGACCGACGATGCGCGCGGTCGGGCGTTCAACCAGCGAAGCGATGAATGCGAACGATCGGTCGAGAGTCGATGGAGGAGCAAAGATTCTCGGATTGGTTACCACGCGGACGAAGCCGGCCAGAACAAGGACAGACAGAGCAAAGGGTTCCGGTCCTGTCGCCAGACGAGTGATCCACGCCGCATACTCGGGGTGCTCGGGAACGATGTCCTCGACGTGGGCATATATCAGAACATTTACGTCAGGAAGTAGCATCCCGAGTCACCGGCCGCCGTGCCCAAACCGGGCTTCGTCATCCAGTTCGTCGAGCGCCCTCGGTCGGTCGAGATCGACGCCGGGGCGGGCATGAAGGCCGCGCACGGTCACCAGCCGAAAGGGAGGCGGCTCCGACGCTTCGCGGCGCTTCAGAGCGTCGTCCAACGTTTTGGCGATAAAGGCGCTGACGCTGATGCCGCGGGCTGCGGCTGCGCGTCGCACCTGCCTTGCAAGCTGGTCGTCAAGGGAGATAGTGGTTCTCATGATGCAATAGCATAACACTACTTCATCAATGCATCAATTCTGCTAGGGGAGTGCATCCCAGAGCTTCTGCGACAAATGTCCAACCTGTGGTGGTCTTTGGGCTAGGCAGCAGTTTGGCCCCCCTTGACGGACAGGAGTTTGGGAGACACCCTCCATAACAGATTTGATCCCCTCGCCTCATCCTTCTATAATGACCCCATCTCCGGCAGTCCACCCGGACCGGCCGGATTCCCAATCGCCAGGGCGAAGCGCCAACCCGCGCCCCTGGCAATGAGCGGGTTCAAATCCCGCCCGACCGCTTACGCGACCTCCCAACCCGGACGGCGCCGCCGGTCGGCAGACGAGAAGGAACCAAATATGCTTTCCACCCCCAGCCAGATCTCACGCGCCCTTGACCGCGTCCTCCACAAAGTTACCCAGCCCGCCCGCTACACCGGCGGCGAGCTCAACAGCATCCCCAAGGACTGGGACGACCCCGCCATCCGCAGCAAGGTCGCCCTCGCCTTCCCCGATATCTACGAGCTCGGCGGCTCCAACCTCGGCCTCATGGTCCTCTACGACCTCATCAACAAGCGCGACGACCTGCTCGCCGAGCGCGTCTACTGCCCTTGGAGCGACTTCGAGACGGTGATGCAACGCGACGGCATTCCCCTCTTCGGCCTCGAAACCCGCCACCCGGTCGGCCATTTCGATATCCTCGCCTTCTCGCTCCCCTACGAGCAGCTCTACACCAACGTCCTCACCATGCTCGACCTGGCCGGCCTTCCCCTGCGCGCCGAAGACCGCGACGCCTCCCACCCCCTCGTCATCGCCGGCGGTTCAGGCTGCTACAACCCGGAGCCCATGAGCGCCTTCTTCGACGCCATGGTCATCGGCGAAGGCGAAGAGGTGATCTTCGAGATTATCGATGTGCATGAACAGTGGAAGAAGGAACTCGCCGCCAGAACAGACCGAACGACACAGCACCGCAACAAGCTATGGGCCATGCTCGCCCAAGTACCCGGCGTATACGTACCTGCGCTCTACGCGGCCAGCTACGCCGCCGACGGCGCCATCGCCGCCATCACTCCAACCCACCCCGACGCCCCCGCAACCGTCATGAAGCGCGTCGTCACCGTCATGCCGCCCCCGGTCACCAACTTCATCGTCCCCTTCATCAACGTCGTCCACAACCGCGCCGCCATCGAAATCATGCGCGGCTGCACCCGCGGCTGCCGCTTCTGCCAGGCCGGCATGATCTTCCGCCCCGTGCGCGAGCGGCCCGTGGAGGAAGTCCTCCAAGCCGTTGACGAGATGATCGCCAACTGCGGTTTCGAAGAGGTCAGCTTCCTCAGCCTCAGCAGCAGCGACTACACCTACGTCGAAGAGCTGGTACGCCGCACAATGGAGCGCCACGGCGACCGCAAACTCTCCGTCGGCCTGCCCAGCCTCCGCATCGAAAGCTTCAGCGTCGACCTGATGGACCTGCTCGAAAAGGGCCGCCGCCGCTCCGGCTTCACCTTCGCGCCCGAAGCCGCCACCGACCGCCTGCGCGACATCATCAACAAGCCCATCCCCGATGATGACCTGCTGCAAACCGCCGAAGAGGTCTACCGCCGCGGCTGGAAAACCATCAAGATGTACTTCATGATCGGCCATCCCACCCAGACCCTTGCCGACGTCCAGGCCATCGCCGACCTCTCCAAAAAAGTGCTGGCCGTCGGCCGCCGCGTCCTCGGCAACAAAGCCAACGTACGCATCGGCGTCAGCACCCTCGTCCCGAAACCCCACACGCCCTTCCAGTGGGTGCCCATGGAGGAGGAGCCGACCATCCGTCAGCAGATCCGTCTCCTGCAGCGGGAGCTCAAAGATCCCGCCATCCACTTCACCTGGAACGATCCGCCCGAAACACTGGTCGAAGCCTTCCTCACCCGCGGCGACCGCAAACTCTGCGATGTCATCCAGCGCGCCTGGGAGCTCGGCGCCAAACTCGACGCCTGGGGCGAGCACTTCCGCTTCGACCTCTGGCAGCAGGCCTTTGAAGACTGCAACCTGGAGATGGACTGGTTCGCCCGCCGCCAGCGCCCCCTCGACGAGATCCTGCCCTGGGAACACATCTCCGCCGGCCTCAACAAGGAGTTCCTCGCCCAGGAGTATCTGCACACCTACGCCGGCGGCGTCGTCGACGACTGCCGCGAACACTGCTTCTCCTGCGGCATTCTCGGCTTCTTCAAGGAACAGCGCCGCGAGGCGCCCGATGAGGCATGGTGCTGCCCGCCCCTGGGCAAAGACAAGACCCGCCAGCCCGTCGACGTCGTGCCCGTGCCCCTCTACTTCAACGACGAAATGAAAGAAGCAGGCGTCTCTCTCCCGGCCGGCACAGGCGCCGACCCCGCCCAGCTCATCCAACTCGAAAACGCCGCCGGTCAGTTCGCAGAACGCGTCCCCCAGCGCCGTCACGGCACCGTTTCCCAGCGCATCGCCGCAGCGGAGGCCATTTAATGGCTTCAAACGCCCTCCCGCAGCCGCCGGCCTTGCCCGAAGAGCAACCCCGCCAGCGCGTCCGCTTCACCTACGAAAAGGGCGAGGCAATCAAATTCATCAGCCACCAGGACGAGTCCCGCCTCTGGGAACGGACCCTTCGCCGCGCCAATTTGCCCCTCCTCTACAAGCGCGGCTTCAACCCGCAGCCCCACATCCAGTTCGCCGCGCCCCTCGGCCTCGGCATGACCGGCGTGCGCGAACTGCTCGACGTGGCCTTCAGCCCGCCCGTACCCCTTGATGAACTGTCAATGCGAATTCGGGAAAAACTGCCCCCCGGAGTGCGTCTCCTCGACGCGTCCGAAGTGCCTTTCAAAACCGTGTCGCCCCAGTCCCTCACAATCGGTGCCGACTACACAATTCTCATCTACGCCGATGCCGGCGAAGTGTCCGAACTGGAGCTGGAAGCAAAGATTGAGGCGTTTCTCGAGAAGAGGGAAGTCTGGCGCGAACGCGAGCGCCACGGCCAGCGCTACCGCTACAACCTGCGCCCACTGGTTCTCGAACTGCGCTACACCGGCTTCGACCCCGCCGCAGCCGAGCACCGCATTTTCATGCGCGTGCAAATGCGCCCCGGCGCAACCGGCCGCCCCGACGAGCTTGTCGACGCCCTCGGCTTCGACGATTACGCCCGCACCCTCCGCCGCGAACGTATCTACTTCTCCGATTGTGAGGAGGATCAAGCGCTCTTCGCCATCTACCCGGTTATCTCCCAGGACGAGATCTCACCCGAGAGACCCAAGCCCCGCCGCAAAGGTCGCAAGCGCCGCCGCCGCTCCGGCGCGCAGCCAAAAGCTGACAAGCAGACCAACCAGCCCTTTGCCCAAAAAGCCGCCGACGAATTCGACTAAACCCCCGCGTCGGCATCCTGCGGCAGCGTCACAGCGCGGCAGGCAAACTCAGAACAGCGGCACGTCCAACCACTTCCCGCCCTGCATCGCAGACTCGTGCGCGATGATTCCCGGTATCGTAAAGTCCAGCGCCCGCACCACGTCGATCGGTGGCTTCGCGTTCTGCTCAACTGCGTCGATGAAGTCCCGCACCATGTAGTATTCCGAAGTGCCGTGCCCACCCCCCCGCGCCTCCTCCGGCGCATTCGGGTCCACCGTCGGGCACTCAATCTGCCGCGCACCCGCCTCGGCCGTCGCCTCCTCCTCGCTGTAGAACAGTCCCGTCGTACCGCCCCACCCGCCCTGCCGGCCGTTCTCCACAAAACCCTTCTCGCCGTACAGCGTGTAGAAGATCATGTCCGGGTGCCGCGGCGCCACCTGGCTGCGCAGTATCTTGACCGTGGCCCCCTTCTCCGTCTGGAACAGCCCCACCTCCATGTCCAGGTAGCCCAACCCCTCGTCCGGGTAGATGTTCTTACCCGAATGAACACCGGTCGCCTTGACGATGCGGTCCTCCATCAACGTCAGAATCGGCCCCAGGCAGTGCGCGCAATACCAGATCGGCGCCCGCGTATACCGCCATCTGCGCTCCCCCGTTTCCGGGTTCCGCAGCAGCGGCACAATCTCGTGAATGTATTCCCCTTCCGCGTGGAAGATCTTCCCCAGCTTCCCCTGCTTTATCCACCCCTGCCACTCCCGTATGTAGTGAAAGTAGCAGTAGTTCTCGCCCATCATGTAGACGCGGCCCGTCTTGTGCACCGTCTCCACCAGCCTTGCACAGTCCGCCACCGTGTACGCCGCCGTCTGCTCGCACAGCACGTGCTTCCCGCTCTCCATCGCCGCGATCGAATGCTCCGCGTGATACTCGATCGGCGTCGCCACAACCACAATATCCAGCGGCGCGTTCACGAAATCCTCGAACCGTGTAAACATCCTCTCGTCGGGCAGCGAGAACGCGGCCCCCGTATCGGCCAGTGTATCCTCGTCAATATCGCAAAGTGCCGCAACCTCCACCCGCGGATGCCCGGCCAGGCTCCGCATCAGCCCGCCGCCCCGGTGCAGTCCCACAAATCCCGTCTGTAGCTTACTCATCCTGTCCGCTGCTCCTTCTTCACCTGTTCGTCCCGTTCTGTCCAGCGGCCTCTTCCGCCGCCATTCGACAGCCTATTCGTCCCACAACGCTTCCACCAGCTCCACCGCCGTATCCACAATCCGTTCGACGCCCTCCAGGGCGATTCGATTGGGCCCTACCAGGCATTCATATCCCTCCTGCTCGAATGCCGCCGCGGTAGGCTGATACATGGCCAGGTCGTTCGTCAGCTCAGCCACCACCGTGTACGGAAAGGGGGAGCGCCGCTTTATCGAGAGCCCGTGCTCCACAAACAGCTCCCCCGGATTGGACGCGATCGCAAGCGGCCCGATGCGCGCCGCGTTGACCGGCACGTCCCACTCCTCCGGCAAGCCGGCGACAAGCTCAGCCTGCCTGTCAAAGACATCCGCCCGTCCACCCGCCCCGCCCCAGTTGAGTCGTGCAATCGCCTCTGGCGAATAATCTGCCAGGTCCCGCCGCGGAACCGTGATATCCCGGCGGACCGCGCCGACCTCGATCGGTCCTTCCACCGCAATCGCCCGCCGCGCCGCGTCCACCGCCTGCTCCGCAAAGTAGGTCGCGCCTTCGCGCCAGCGCACGCCCCCCAGCGTCACGTTGATGTCCGCGCACGCGCCCGGCGTATAAACCGAGATCACTTCGGGACCGTACTCCTCTCTCATCTGCTCCGCCACTACACACGGGTAGTCCGCCGACCAGGTCGTACCCCCCTTGGAGTTGGTGTGCAGCGAGTAATTGTAGAAGACACCAATCGTCGAACCGTCCAGCCTGTCAAAACGGACGACCCACATCTCGGGATCGACCGGACCTGCCGTCCCATACACCTGCGGGATATACGCCAAATCGTTGAGCGCCTGCGGCATCCACGTGTTCATCACCTTGCCGTCCGGGCAAATGACGCGGCGGTTATGGATGCCGTGGTGCACCAACGACCTGCCAATGTGCATCGAAACCGGCTCCATCCGTCCAGCCGCCTCCTCAACGCTCGCCGCGATGCGGTCCGGCAGCGTCGCCAGATAGTCCGCGTCGATCACGTCTGAAGAATAGACCCCCTCAGCCGTATAGGGCCCGCTATGCGTGTGGCTGCACGCGATCAGTATTGCATCCGACGCGATGCCTGTGCGGCGGGACGCTTCGGCGATAATCGGGTCCGTCAACGCCTTGGGCAATCCGATCAGGTCGACGCCCACAATGGCAATCAGCTTGCCCCCGCTCTCCGCCACGAGCGCATGGGACTGCAACGGATCCGTCGTGCCTTCGTTCCTGCGCGGGTCGAGGCTCCCGCACATGAAGAGACCCTCCGGCGGCGTAATGTCCGTTTCGCCAAAGCCGACCCGAAGTTGGCTATCTGACACAGTCAAGTCTCCTGGGAGTCTGAATGTGGGAAAGTGGGGCTGCGTCCAATTGCAGGGCTACCGTATGGCAGCCTCATCCTCATAGTAAACCCAACGACCGGCCAGCCGAAACTGGATCAGAGTGAGTACCACCAGCAGCATGAACAACAGCCATGCGATTGCGCTGGCATAGCCCATACGAAAATAGAAGAACCCCTGGTTGTATATGTAGACGACCCAGAAGAGGAGCGAGTCCATCGGCCCTGCCGCCGCCAGCCCATAGTTTGCGCTGCCCAAGAGAAAGACAGGCGTGAAAATCTGAAAGCTGCCGATGATGCCCATAATGACAACAAAAAGGATCGTCGGCGAAATCAAGGGAATCGTGATCTTCCAGAAACACCGCAGAGCGCCCGCCCCGTCAATCGCCGCCGCTTCGTACAGCGTCTGCGGGATCCCCTGCAGGCCGGCCAGATAGATGATCATCCCCCCTCCGATACCCCACAGGCTCCAGAGCACCAGCGAAGGTTTCGACCAATCAGGGCTGGTAAGCCAGTTCGGGCCGACAATGCCAAAAACCTGGTAGAGCGTCTCATTCAGGAGGCCAAAACGATCATGCAGAATGAAGATGAAAAGCGAAACGGAGGCAACAATTGGCACAATGGAAGGCATAAAGAAGACGGTTCGGAAAACGGTGATTCCCCTGGCCTTCTGGTTCAGCAGCACGGCAAGCAACAACCCAAGAACTACCTGCGGAACGACCGCTGCGCACACATACCAGACCGTGTTGTAAACAGTAAGCCAGAATCGGTCGTCGTCAAACAGAATGCGTCGGTAGTTTTCCACGCCCAGCCAGTTCGCCGGCAACAGGCTGTCATACTCCGTCAGACTGTAGTAAAACCCGGCAACAAATGGTCCCAGAATGAAGATGAGTAGGCCGAGAAACCAGGGCAAAATGAAGACAATCCCGTCGCGGGCTTCACGCCGGCGTATCGGGCTGGCCCAAACGCTGCGCGGTTTGGCAGGAAGTTGTGCAATCCTATCGCTTTCCGTTCCGGGTATGGCTTCCTGACTCATCGGCAAAAACCCTGTACTGAAATGACAACTCTGAACTGATTCGTCCGCGGCGTTAGTGCCCTCCCCAGGCAATCTAACCTTTTATCCCGGACATTACGACCCCCCTGATGAAGTACTGCTGGAAGAAGAAGAAGACCAGTAGGACCGGGATGGTCATCAATAACGCCATCGCCATCATCTCCTGATAGCGGACCTCAGTACGCTGGATAAACTGCTGCAATCCCAGTGCCAGCGTGAACTTCTCCGGGCTGTTCAGGTAGATTAGCGGCGCAAGAAAGTCGTTCCAATGATGCAAAAATCCAAATATGGCCACTGTCGAAAGGGCAGGCTTGGAAAGAGGCAACAGGATCTGATAGTAAATGCGGTAATTCGAAGCTCCATCGATCGTGGCCTGCTCAAATAACTCATTCGGTAGCGTCTTGAAAAACTGACGCAGCAGAAAAATGAAGAATGCGCCGCCCCCGAAATAGTAGGGAACGATCAGCGGCCTGAAGGAGTCCAGCCACCCCAGATTCTTGAAAAGTATGAAAGTCGGAATCATCGTGACGACAAAGGGCAGCATCATCGTTGCCAGCAGAACGGCGAACAGTACCTCGCGGCCCGGAAAACGAAGGCGTGCAAAGCCAAATGCAGCCATCGAAGCTGTCAGCAGTTGTCCAAACGTGGCCAGCACCGTGATGAATGCCGTATTAAAGAAATATAGCCCGAAACGACCACTCGTCCAGGCCACGAAATAGTTCTCCCATACAAATGGATACGGAATCCATACAGGGGGCCACGTTCCTACCTGCTCGTTACTCTTCAAAGAAGTGGAAAGTAGCCACACGAGCGGCATGGCAAACAGAAATCCCAGGCCTATAAGCAAGAAGTACACCAAAGAGAAATGAGCGACCTTTCGACTCTTACCCTCCAAACGTCCTAACGCAATAGTCAACATTTCCACTGCTTCCTGACTGGCAGAAACTCCAATCTTGCACCTATGCGCTGTATCTGCGAGAGCGAGAATACGGGATCCGGCTTTGCACCGAGTCCCGTACCCCGCCCTTCAGCTTTCCCCTTCAGGCTAGGCCTAGGAAGGCACCGGGAATTCGTTGTGCCGGTCCAGCACTGCCTGAATCTTTTCCTCCGCAATCTCCAGTTCGCTGGCAATGTCTTTGCCGCCAATCAGAATGTTGTCGAACATGGTGGCAATATCCCCCAGCGTCTCCAGGATGCCGACGAATATCGGAATCCACCGCACCGTATTTGCCGTCGCCGCAAAGACCTCGCGCCGTTCGTCAAA
Organism: Caldilineaceae bacterium SB0662_bin_25; assembly: GCA_009840225.1. GTDB lineage: Bacteria > Chloroflexota > Anaerolineae > Caldilineales > Caldilineaceae > Bin5. The sequence goes on from VXOE01000032.1 coordinate 9,680, forward strand.
TGTAGCCCACTGCTTACCCACGTCGGAGCGCGCCGGCAGCCAGGCAAATTGATTGGCGTGGTCAAGATAGAACTCTTCGTTCATCGAAAAATCAACCAGGGCCCAGGCATCATCCGGCTGTCCACCCTCCTTGAACAGAAACCAGCCTCCGCCGCCGTCATAGTTGGCGTGTATGTCATACTCCGGAAAAACCGGACCCGGAATCATGCCGAAGTCGAGATCTGGTGTGTATCTGTCGTAATTGCGAAGCACCCACTGTCCGTGCATCGCCAGACCCACTTTTCCTGCCGAAAATGCATCGATTCCTTCCGCCAGGCTGAGTCCCCTCGTGAAGGCGCCAGCCGCCTCATATCCCCCCTGATCGTCCATCAACTGTTTCAGGAAGACCATGGCCTCTTCACCCTTGTCGGTGATCGTAACCTCGGTCAAATCTTCATTGACCATGTCGCTGTCAAGGCACCAGATCAATGTCAGAAACATGAGATGCACCGGCGGATTGCCGAATGTGGGCGTAAACCCAATAACATCCAGGCGGCCCGCTTCATCCTGCTCCGTTATATCGATTGCCATCTGGTGCAGTTCATCCCACGTCAGGGGTGGCGAGTCCGGATCAAGCCCCGCTTCTCCCATGACCGTCCTGTTGTACAGAAGCGCGCGCGTATCCGTCGTATAGGGAACGATCCATTTCTTGCCCCACAGTATCGAGTCCTTCTGCAGTCGCTCCCAGATGTTGTCCCAGGTGAAGTTTTGGGCGCCCTCAATGTAGTCGTCCAATACCACCAGGGCATCGCGCACCGCCAGATCGCCGCTCTGCCAGCGGCCCAGGAAGGAGACTGGAGGCGGCGTGCCCGCCGCCAGCGCGGCCATCGTCTTCGTGTTCGAATCATATTCGCCAAGTTGCCAGACCGCTGTAACACCCAGCCCTGCTTCGTTGAACTTGTCCTGAATATTCAGGGCCGGGTCCTCCCACGGAAACCAGAATACAACCTCAGGAATTTCGGCAGCGGGCGCCTCTGCGTCCCCTGCCGCAGGCTCCGCTGCCGGCGCCGCACAGGCCGCAAGCGCCAACCCTGCCGCGCCCATGCCTGCCCCCTGCAGAAATTTTCGCCGACTAAGACTGTGCTGAGTTCCCATTTTGATCCTCCTTGCTAGGTTTGGAATCTCTCCTGCCAGAACAAATCGGAAAACGTCCTTCCTCACTCTGTAGAAGATAAATGCCATTTTATTCCCAAGAGCGAGAGCCTGCAAACAGGAAAAATGCTATAATATTAAGATGAAACGTAACTGCTAAGTCCTTGCCTGAAGGCGCCCATGATTCAGCATGGCGAAAGATGTTTCTCTATCCTCACTTCTCGTTACTCTCTCCTCGCTTTTGGGCGGTCGGGCCTATTCGGCCCTCCCTTGTGC
>VXOE01000218.1 GCA_009840225.1 Caldilineaceae bacterium SB0662_bin_25
CCCCCCCCCCCCACGCCCCCCCTACTGCCTAATCGACCGGGTGTCGATATTCGTACCAGGTGCCTATTCGAACGTGTCCAGCCCGACCACGTCCCGCCAGTCCCATCATGTCCCCTTACGTGCCGGCCTTGTGCCTGCCCTCGCACCCGCCCCAACTGACGGACTCCACCGTACGGCGAGGCCCAGAGCCTGCACTGCGTCTCGCCCAAAGACGAAGCAACTCCAGCCACCGCTGGCACCGATACCCCGTCAGACCGTTCCCACCCCAAATATGGGATGCACCCGAGTCACACAATGGCCCACGAAGAACACCAAATGTGAAACGGATGTTTAGTGCGCAGCCGCGCGGGGGCCATCAGTGAAGAGCGCTTGGCTCCCGGAAATCGCTCATGCGAAAGACGTGAACGGGCCCCAATTGCTATCCCTTTGAATTGTCCGTTCTTGGTTCGAGTTATGTCTACAAACGTCGTGTTATGTCTACAAATGTCTACAAATGTCGCGCCAATTTAGCTTTTTTGGACGCTATTCCCGCGACGTTCCGAGCAATACCTCGCTCTCTCCGATGGACGCCGATAGGCCGATGGGCGGGCACTTTACAGCGTTTCACCTGCCCTCCGACAACCTCAAGTTTTCTTCTGGCGAGTGCGGCGAGTTCTCATATCGATCACCCCGACTGTCGACCAGGTGCGTCCACAAGGTTGGCTTCACGACTCAGGCAGCCGGCGCAGGCTCCTTCCCAATGTGATCGGATCGCCCGGGTCAGTCTGGGTCCGAAAAAGCGCCGGAAAGCGGACTTCGGCCTTGGTCTGAGTCGAGCCAGGTCGGGTTTTGGCGCTATCAGGAGGGTTTGGGAGGGTCTGAGAGCGTTTGGGAGGGCAAAAACTTTCTTTTGAGTCGTGTGTGTTTAGCTTTGCAGGCACTTGCCGCAGACTTTGTTGGACGGTTGGCCGCCGGGAAATCTGCAACTCAAGTGCGGCTTTGGCGGCCCCAGCACATCCAGTTATTCTTTGGGCGAAACTGAGAGCTTCACGACCCATCATAACATACTTTTCTGGCAGAATTCCCGAATTTGGTCACTAACTATGTAGGTGATTCCATAGCAGTTGTAGTGCCGAAGTTCGGCAGCGTTTCAAGCTGGGTGCCGGCAACCAGTTTCATGCGCTTGCATGGCTCGCGAAGAGGGTCGACTTCTGGCGAGCCCAATATTTCTGAGCTGCCTTGTGAGATCCAGTTCCATATCGATGCGACCTTGATCCAGAAGATGGGACTGGGAAGCAGCAACCTACAGCTTTCACATACGTATTCTGTTGTGTAAGGCAAAACATCGCCGAAATTTATCGCTAGTTCTTCGTACGGACCGGTGGTGATGCAGGTGGTTTGCTGGAGCCAGTTAGAGACTGGTATCCGGCAAGGCAGCTCGAGAGGGGAGCATGCCAGTAGCTTCCTTCCTGTTGCCTCACTTGGATAGTCTCTACAAGGTGACTGAGAGACTCATCGCTCTTTTCTCTTGGTGATTTAGACAAGGTTAGCACGCCTGCGGCTGATACAATTAGAGTCTAGGCGAGCTGCATCGGTTCTTCGACAAGAAAGCATGATGGAGTGAAGTAGGCAACGCGGTTGGCCAGAGGGAATCCTTCCGCGGACCGGGACTCTTCTGCCGTGGATTGCAGACTGTGGCCTATGAAACGTCAGGTTAATGGCTGAGATGACTGCGAAACGCGAGACTGGACTTCTCACTTGAAGTGTGAACTTTGTGCATGGAAATTGCTATGACTGATGCGGTGCTGTCGGCTCAAGGTCTGTGCAAGCGGTATGGCGCCCACGTGGCTGTCGATGAGTTGTCTTTTGAGGTACTGCAGGGGGAGATCTTCGGTCTGCTCGGGCCCAACGGCGCAGGGAAGACGAGTACGATCCGTATTCTGATGGATATCTTCAAGGCAGACTCGGGCGAAATAGCGCTGCTGGGAGGGAAGCCGGGGGAGAATCGTGAGCGGGTCGGCTATCTGCCTGAGGAACGTGGGCTGTACAGGGACCAAAGAGTGCTGGAGGTGCTGGTCTATCTGGGTCGCCTCAAGGGCGTCGACGGCGCGAGGGCAAAGCGCAGGGCTCTGGAGCTTCTGGAGAGAGTCGAACTGGAGGAGTGGGGCGGCAAGCGGGTCAAGGAGTTGAGCAGGGGGATGCAGCAGAAGGTACAGTTCATTGCATGCCTGATTCACGACCCGGAACTGCTGATACTGGACGAGCCATTTCAGGGGTTGGACCCTGTCAACGTCGAGCTGATCAAGGGTCTGATGCGTTCGCTGGTGAGCGAGGGGAAGACGATCGTATTGAGCGCGCACCAGATGAACCTGGTGGAGGAGCTGTGTCACAGGATCCTGCTCATCGACGAGGGAAAGGCGCTGCTATATGGTTCGCTGAAAGAGATCAAGCGGGACTTTGCGCCGAACTCAGTGCGAGTGCGGGCGGCGGACCTGCCTTCTGACCTGCCCGGTGTGGCAGGGCGTGAACAACAGGGGGATGTCAGTTTGTTGACGCTGGATGGGATCGGGGCACAGGCGTTTCTGGCGGAGCTTGTGGCGCGGGAGGTCGAGGTGGAGAGTTTCGAGCGAGCCGCGGTACCTCTTAACGACATCTTCGTCGCGATGGTCCAGGGAAAGGCCCGTTCCGAGTAGGTGCAGTAGCCGTACAGAGGAGAGATGAAGAGAGTACTCACTATAGCGCGACATGAATATTGGGTGAATGTTCGGCGGCCCGACTTTATCATCTTTACGTCGCTTGTTCCGCTGCTGGGTGTCGTCGCGCTGATCGTGAGCCTTTTCTTCGGACGGCAAGCCGGTGGGGCCATTGTTCGCATGTTTGACGGCGGCTCGGATGTTACGGCGGTTGTAGATCGTTCGGGCAGGTTTACGCCGATATTGCCGAGCTTTGAGGAGGAATATGTAGCTTACAGCGAAGAGGCAACTGCTCGGGCAGCGCTGGCAAACGCAGAGGTGCAGCGGATCGTTGTTGTACCGGAAACCTATCCGCAAGATGAAGATGTGAAGGTGGTTACTGAAGGAAGCAGGTTTTCCGGGTCAGGGACGCGCGGGCTGCGTACCTTCTTTATTTCGCATCTGATTGAGGAGATTGGGGACGAGACGCTGCAAGCCAGAATGATCGATCCCTATGATGCACAGGTCGAGTATGTCGGAGAACAGGGGCGGACTACCGGCGGCGTGGCAGGCGAAGTCCTATCTTTCCTCGTTCCGTTCCTGTTCGGCATGCTGCTGGCCGTCACTATTTTCGTTTCATCCGGTTACCTCGTGCGCAGCGTGGCCGAGGAGAAGTCGAGCAGGGTGATCGAGATCGTTCTTTCTTCGGTAACACCCCAGCAACTTCTGGCTGGAAAGGTTCTTGGGTCGGGTGCGCTGGGACTGACGCAGATTCTCGTTTGGATTGCGTCGGCGGCCGGACTGAGCGGCGGTCTGGTCGTGCTGGCGGGCATCATGCTTCCGTTGCTTATGCGGGTGGAGGTGTTCGGGCTGGCACTGTTGTATTACATTCTGGGTTTCGGCGTCTACGCAGTGCTGATTGGAGCGATTGGCACACTGGGATCCAGCTTTCAGGAGAGCCAGCAGATCACGGGTATTTTCATCTTCATCGCGGCGATTCCGATGATGTTGACCGGCGTTATCATGACGAATCCCGATGCGATGGTTGTGCGTGTGCTTTCCTGGTTTCCGCTGACGGCGCCGACCACGATGATGCTGCGGCTGCCTCTTGCTGAGGTGCCCTGGACCGATGTTGCAGGGAGCTTAGCCCTGCTGGTCGCAACGATTCCGCTGGTTGTGTGGCTGGGGGCGAAGGTGTTCCGGCTGGGGATGTTGATGTACGGCAAACGTCCAGGGGTCCTGGAGATTGTGCGCCTGTTGAAGCATGCCTAGGGCCGTTCAAGCAGTCGCGGCCCCCTTCTTCAGAGCGGTGACGAGGGTATCCATGTGGGCAGGTGAGTTGTAGGCCTGGACCGAGATGCGTACACCGGGCTGGCCGCCGTGCTGACCGACGGGCACGATGAGGCGGTCTTCCTCCCAGAGCCGCTGATAGTTTTCGACCTTGCCGCGAAGCAGAACGACCCGCATCTGCGCCCACATGGACGGAGGACTGATCGGTGGCAGGCCGGACATTTCCAGTATGCGCTGTTCAGTCTCCTGCAAGAGACTGTGGCAGGCCCTCCGTACCTGAGTCCAATCGTTCTGCTGCTGGAAGTCGATGGCCGCTGGCACGCTAAGGTAGGCGGCGGGGTCGATCGTCCCCACTGACGTGAAGTAGTCCTGGAACAGGGAGTTTCCGGGCACGTCTCGGTCCCATCCGTGGCTGACGACCAGGGGTTCGAGAAGGTGTTGGCGTTCTGGCCGTGCGTAGAGGAAGCCTGCACCGCGCGCGCTGCTAAGCCATTTGTGGCAGTTGCCACCGTAGAAATCCGCTCCGATTTTTTGCATGTCCAAGTCAATTTGGCCGGGGGCGTGGGCGCCGTCCACGACGGAAATGATTCCCGCATCTCTGGCGCGGCGGCAGATCTCTGCCACGGGCAGAATCAGCGCGCTGGGGGAGGTGATGTGGCTTAGTGAGATCACCTTGGTGTGTTCGTCAACGCCGGACCAGATGCGCTCGACAACATGGTTGGGATCGGCGACCGGGACGGCGACCGGCTGATTGACAAGCCGGGCCCCGTTCTTTTCGCAGTTGAATCGCCAGGCGCGGTCAATGGCGCCGTATTCGTGGTCAGTTGTCAGGACTACGTCGCCTGCCTGCAGATCGAGGGAGCGTGCGACGATGTTGAGGGCATAGGTCACGTTTGGAACGAAGGTCAGATCGTCGGGTGCGGCATTAATGAATGCACCCAGCCTCTCTCTGGACAGTGCCAGGAGATCGGGGAGGCGTCTTCCCAGAAAGACAACAGGGTTGGATTCCAGCTCTCTCTGCCAATGCTGATAGCTCTCGAATACAGGTTTGGGCACGGCGCCGAAGCTGCCGTGGTTGAGATAGACGACTTCCGGGTCGAGCAAGTATTGGTCTGCGAGATACGGGAGAGGCAGTGAGAGCGTCATTGATGTGCTACCCTATCAATTCAGATTGGCCAGCGCGGCGCTCAACTTTTCAGCATAGGGGCGACGCTGTGACGGCGTTGTCAGGAATCTCTCGGCGGAGCGAGTGTACAGCTCGTCGCCGGTGTAGCGGGGAAAGACGTGCTGGTGAAAGTGCCACACGTCCTGGTAGCCGGCGGGTTCGTTGTGCTGGCGTGTTGAGACGCCTTCGCAGTCGTATGCGGCTTTCAATGCCAGCGCGATGCGGCGGCTGGCCTGGAAAATCTCGGCTCCGTATTCGTCCGGCAGATCGTAGATGTTCTCGTAGTGATCCCAAGGGATGATGATGACGTGGCCCAAATTGCGGGGCCACCAGTGGGAGGAGATGAAGCCGACGACCAGATTGGTGCGCAGTACAACGTCAGAAGCGACGGTGTATACGGCTTCGTGCTCCTGTCCGGATGCAACTGTGCAAAAAGGACAGCGGTAGTTCGGGGGTTCGTGGTTATACATTGGGGGTCCTTTAAAGTCTGTTGAGACCATCGTCGATGATTGGCGCCAGTTCGCTCATCTGCGTGAGAGCGGCTGACACCTGTTTGCCGAATCCAGTTTTCGTGAAACGAACGGGAAGGCTCATTCTGTCGGTAAGGTTTGTACGCGAGAAGCGAATCCCTTCGGCCTCCCAGCCATTTGCCACTTCCTCCAAGCGGTCGATGGTGAGGGCGTTGAACTTTTCGCGGTCAAACAGATTCTTGTGGCAGACGTGCAGGTCGATGGACAGGGTCTTCGCGTCCAAGCTTTCTTGTGTGAGCCCGAATTCGAAGTGGATGCCGTCAAGGCCGTAGTTGTACCAGTTGCCTTTGGCGACCTGCATGTAGATGCCGGCATGGTATGGGCCGATAAAGGACGACCAGCCGCCGGTCTGGTACCACTCCAGGTTGCTCAACTGCCGTAGCACTTTCATGCACTGGGGATGCTGGTCGATAAACAGTTGCCAGCTTGGTGAAACCTCTGAAGTCATTCCAAAGCCTCCAGGATGGATGCAGGCCCGGCGTGCACGGACAGACGCCTTTGGCCTGGAAAGAATGATCTGCGATACATCAGTCCTGCAGCTGTTCGAATTGCTCCGCAGTAAGATTAACCGAAACGCGCCAAAGTTCACGCGCTGCCTCTTCGTCATAGGCCGTTTCTTTGGCACGGAGCTTGTGGGGATATCCGCGCATTCCCATCCAACCGTCCGGCCCGATGTAGTCGCCTCCTCTTACTTCCGCAGAGGTAGCGGCGTACAGCTGCGGCAGAGCGCCCTGCTCGGCGCTCTGGGCGAGAAGCGCATTCAAAGTTCGCATCAGCACCAGTTCGAAGCGAGAGCCAGTCTCATTCGGCGCTGCGTACTGTAAACGCGTAGCAGCCCAACCAGGGTGGGCGGACACGCAGATCGTAGCGGCGTTCTTGCTCTCCAGGCGACTCTGCAGTTCGAGCGTGAAGAGCAGATTGGCTAGCTTGCTCTGGGAATAGGCGCCGAATCGACTGTAACTGCGCGTGCTGTGCAGGTCGCTGAAGTTCATGCGCCCGTTGCGATGGGCCATGCTGCTGACGTTGACGACGCGGCTGGCGGGCGTATCCAACAGGAGGGGGAGCAGCGCTCCGGTCAGGGCAAAATGGCCGAGGTGGTTGACGCCGAATTGGCGTTCAAATCCTTGTGCGGTCTCCTGGCGGGGGATCGCCATGACGCCGGCATTGTTTACGAGGATGTCGAGGCGGTCCAGTTCGTTCCTGAGGGTAGCGGCGCAGTGACGGACGGAGTCCAGGTCGGACAGGTCCAGAGCGATGACCTCCAATTGGGCGTTGGGGCAGGACTGAAGGATGTCCGTTCTGGCTTGATCGCCGCGTTGGGAGGAGCGGCTTGCAAGGAGTACCCGTGCGCCTTTTTCTGCCAGCAGGCGGCAGGTGTGGAAGCCCAGGCCGCTGTTGCCTCCGGTAACGAGAATGGTGCGCCCGGTCTGATCGGGAATGTCTGCACTGGTCCATTTGGGTGTCATTGTGCTGATCTCGGGCAGGTCAAGGAATGCAGGAGGAAACGGTCAACAGGGCGCCGTCCGTTTGCAGTGAGCCAGTCGGCAACTCTCCCGCTCTTTTGCGGTAAATCCACGTGACAACTTTATCTTAAACGCCGAATGTGCCAAGGCCAATTTCCCCAGCCTGTATTGTGTAATTCAGTGCAGTTGATTGCCCCATAGAGGCTTCCTTGAAGGCGTCAACTATGGTAAATTGTAGCGGCTTTCCGGGGCGGCGCGGCGGCAGGGCAGAATGCTTCTGACCGGAAGGGGCATTTCGCGAATCGACAAGGTGAGCATGGGAGAGGGTTGACTTGCTAGCCAGGGAAGCCAAGCGGGAGGCAGAAGCGTGGGTACGCAGCGAGGGAAGTAATATGCCTGGCCTGGTGGGGGCCTTCATCGCCGGTTCGGTCACTACTCTACCTGACGACATGCCTCTGCCGCGAAGCTCCGACGTGGACATTACAATGGTGCTGGATCAACCGCCGGCCCGAAAACTTGGCAAGTTCAGTTACCGCGGCGTCTTGCTGGAGGTGTCGTTTGAAACGCCGGAGAGGATTCTCTCAAAAGAGTCTGTCCTTGGCGATCCTCATCTCGCCGGTGGTGTCAAAGCAATGCAGATTGTTGCCGATCCTTTGGGACACCTGGAGAGTCTGCAGAGTGAAGTAGCAGGAAAGTATGCGTGCCGGAGGTGGGTACGGCAACGTTGCCGAGCGGCGGCTGCACTTGCAGAGAGAAGGCTCCAGCCTGCGGGCAAGGCGACGCCGCTGCACGACGCCGTCACTGCATGGTTGTTTGGGACCAGCCTGACTGCTCTCATTCTGCTGCTGGCAGGGCTGCGGCCACCGACTGTGAGGCGCAGATACGTCGAGGTCCGTGAGCTCCTTCTCGAATACGGGAGACCGGACTTTCACGAGGCGTTGCTGCAGGTGCTCGGGTGTTCCAGATGGAGCCAGAGCCAGGCTGAGAAACATCTGGATGCGGTCGTGAATGCCTTTGACCGGGCCAAATGCTTGCCAAAAGGGAACTTCCTGTATGCGGCAGATATCAGCGACGCAGCGCGACCAGTCGCAATCGGTGGCAGCCGAGAGCTGATCGAGCAGCGACTTCAGCGGGAGGCCGTCTTCTGGATGGTTGCGACGTATTCACGCTGCCAGTGGATTTTCGACTTAAACAGGTACGACGACGAAGCGTTCCTGTTCCGTCAGGGCTATCTGTCGATGATAAAAGATCTTGGCATTGGGTCGCGGGCAGATCTGGAGGTCAGCTGCGGCCAAAGCCTGGCGTTTTTGCCGCGAGTAATGGAGATGGCAGAGGCAGTAATGGATGCCACGCCTGAGATTAAATGGAGTACCCGGATCGAGAGCAACTGACAGCCAGCAGCCGCAGAAGGGAGGACCACGGCCGATGTCACAACGAAACTGGTCAGAAAACATTCGCTTCGCGTCAGCGGAAATTCACGCCCCGCGGACGGTGGAGGCGTTGCAGGAGATAGTCCGGGCGAGCCGCAAGGTTCGTGTGCTGGGAGCCCGTCATTCCTTCAACGACGCGGCGGCGATCGATGCGCAGGTCGACGTTGACGGGACGCAGGAAGTGAGCGGGGATCCTTCGTGGGCTTATATTTCGTTGGAGAATCTGGACGCGCCGGTGGAATTCGATCATGAGAGCGGGACGGTTACATGCAGCGGCGGCATCACCTACGGTGAACTGTGTACGCAGATGCACGCGGAAGGTGTTGCGCTGCACAATACTGCTTCGCTCCCGCACATAACTGTGGCCGGTGCGTGTTCGACGGCTACCCACGGGTCGGGTGACGGGAACGGTAATCTGGCTACGGCGGTTGTCGGAATGGAGCTTGTGACGGCTGACGGCGACCTAAAGTTGATGACACTTGAAAAGGACCGGGAGGATTTCGAAGGGTCTGTCGTGGCGTTGGGGGGGCTGGGAGTGGTGACGAGAATGACACTGGCGATGGAGCCGGCTTACTCGATGCAGCAGTACGTCTACAATGATCTGCCTTCGGCGACCCTATATGATAATTTCGATGAGATCATGTCCCGTGCTTACAGCGTCAGTTTGTTCCCGGACTGGCAGGGCGACACCGTCAATCAGGTCTGGTTTAAGCACCGCACTGGCCGGTGGGGAGTGAACGGCCAGCAGGCAACCGAGCCTGAGGCGGTCGACCTGGGGCTTCCGTCGGAGCTCTACAGTGCGAAGGCGGCCTCGACTCATTTGCATCCGGTCCCCGAGCTTTCGGCGGAAGGTCTGACGCTCCAAATGGGTATTCCGGGGGCCTGGCACGACAGGCTGCATCACTTTCAGATCGACAGCACGCCGGCCAGCGGCGACGAACTGCAGACAGAGTATTTCGTGCCGCGGGCACATGCTGTGCCTGCGCTGCAGGCTGTGGAGGTTCTGCGTGACAGGTTCAGGTCGATGCTCTGGATTTCGGAGATTCGCTCGGTAGCGGCCGACCGGCTGTGGTTGAGCCAGAGCTATGGTACACCGACGATTGGCATTCACTTTTCCTGGAGAAAGAACTGGCCCGCGGTGCGCGAGGTCATGCCGCTGGTCGAAGAGGCGTTGGCCCCGTTTGAGGTCCGTCCACACTGGGGCAAGCTGTTCTCGATTGCGCCCAAGCAGGTGCAGGCGGCCTTTCCGAGGATGGAGGACTTCAAGGCGTTGCTGGGGTCGGCCGATCCCGAAGGCAAGTTTCGCAATGGTTATTTGGACCGGTATGTCTTTGGGTAGAATTGCACGAACGGAAGGCGAACTGCTGCCGGCAGGTCAGTTGCTCTCCAGCCCTTTGAGGAAGCGAGGCGCGATAAGGAACCGCAGCTCGCAGCTACCCCAATGAAGCTGGCGCCAGCGGGCAATGTCCACTTCAAAGTGGGCCAGCCCTGCGGTCGGGAAGCGCAGGTTCATGCGGCCGTCTGTGCCGGCGCACAGGCCTGAAACCAGTTGGGCAACGCTGGGATTGTGGCCTACCAGGAGGACGTGGTAGGCGCTGTCGTGGGTCTCTTGCAGGATGTTCAGGAGCGTGTAGGGGGCGGAGGCATAGATGCGGTCGTTCCAGCCGAAATTGCGCGTGTAGCCTATCAGTTCGGCGACTTTTTCAGCCGTTTGGCGGGTTCGAAGAGCGGGGGAGGAGACGATCCAGTCCGGCTTTTCCTTCAGTCTTGCCATTATCTGGCAGATGCGTGGCAACTGCTTGAAGCCGCTTTTTGCCAAGGGGCGGTCAATGTCCCCGCCGGAAATGCTAGTCCTTTTGGCCTTGGCGTGACGAAGGACTGTCAGGTAGCGAGTGTCCATGGCTTCGACAACTCCAGTGTCAAAGGCAATGGCATGTACGGGTGCCGTTGCAGTCGCACCCGTATTCTAGTTCGAAATGTTCGGCGAAGTCAAGGGCGCCGCATGGAGGGGTGCATCCTGGACTTGGGGCGGGAACAGTCTGGCGGGGAATCAATGCCAGCGGTGGCTGGTGTTGTTTACCGTCTTTGGGCGAGACGCAGTGCAGGCGTCAGGTCTGGCCGTACGGTGGCGTCCGTCAGTTGGGGAGGGTGCGAGGGCGGGCACAAGGCCGGCACCTACGGGGATCTGATAGGACGGGCGGGACGCGGTCGGGCTGGACACCTTCGATTAGGCGCCTGTTACGAATATCGGCACCCGGTCGGCGACGGATGTTGTTGGGGGGGCGTTGGGGGGGGGGGGGGCCCCCCCCCCCCCCGGGGCGGGCAGGCCCCCCCCCCCCCCCACAACACAAAAAAAGATAATAAAATAAAGAACAAGAAA
>VXOE01000361.1 GCA_009840225.1 Caldilineaceae bacterium SB0662_bin_25
CACCTCCACCGCCGGGCTTCGCTGCCCAGCCACTGTTTACCTCCACCGAATGGCAGACATATATCGATGAGACACGCGGGCTTTCAATTTCCTATCCACCAGGATGGATTTTTGTCGATCCGACGAAGAAAGAGTTGACGGAGTTCATGGAGGAGTTGGGCGACAAGGCCAACAGCGACGAGATCAGGGAGCTGTTGGCAACCTCCGTTCAGGCGGTACAGCAGAATGATCTGTTCGTCGGTTTGGGCTTCCAATACATTTTAGATAGTTCCCGCGACACCAGGTTTGTCAACAACATTAACGCCATCTACTTCCCCACCGAAGGACTGTTCCTGCAACTGATTGCCCAGATGATCGCTGCGCAGTTGGACAGCATGGACGGATTCGAAGTGGACAGCGCCGATGTGGTCGCCGGGCTGCGGCCCGGGGGCGCGGAAGTAGCATCGGTCCGTTACCGTTCAGAAGGCGCCCTTTTCGATCAGCCGGATATGGAGATCATTGGCTGGCAGGTGGGCGTGCTTTCGCCGGATGCAGACAGGATAGTCATCCTTACCTTCAGTATCCGCAGCGAAGACTTCCCGGAGTTGGAGCCGCTGCTGGCTGAGATCGTGCAGCGGGTGCAGTGGTTCGATTGAACCGCGGCCGGTGGAACTGCTTTTCCACCAACCGCGCTGCACGGATCACTGGGGACAGCAAGCGCAAATGCGGGCAATTCTGTATCTGTTGCCATTAAGCCTTTTCTGCCTTGGCTGGTTCACTCAATCGGCCCCCGACTTCACGCTGTTAACCGGCACAACAGTCCTTCGCGGCAGCGCCCCTTCCGTAAGCTCTCTCGGGCGAGAAGTCCCTGACAATCTCGACGGAACATCCGGTGGTTTCGCGCGCGTTTCGCAGTTCCGCTCCTCTCAATCCCCTTCGGCTACGCCCACACCTGCTACCGGCGAAATTGCCGTGAAAGACGCCCCGTCTGCGACGGACTCCGAGGCGGTTGAGTTTTCGACAGACTGGCAGGCTTTCGAAGACTTAACCAACAATCTGACGATCTACCACCCTCGGGAATGGCACTTCTTCGACGGTACGCAGACAGAAGCTCTGCAGCAGGAAATGAAAGCGTTGGGCAGAGCGGAAATCGTGAAACTGCTGATTGAGCTGCAGTCGACTGTGCAGCCGAGTTCCTTCATTGGCGCTGGCTTCGCTTTCCCGCCGGATCCTCCTGATCTACTGCATGCCAGTAGCGTCATAGTGGAAATATTCCCCGCAAGAGGCCTTGCGTTGTACGAGTTCGGGCAAGGCGCCGCTGCCGCGTTAGACAGGCAAATCGGGATCGACGTGGACAGTTTTGATCTGGTCACCAGGTTGCGGCCCAACAGGGAAGAGGCAGTTTCGGTCCGATTCCGCGGCGCTGTACCTGTCCCGACAGCCTCCCAATCCATTCTGACCGGCACCCGAACAGCCGGCTGGCAGGTTATTCTGCTCTCGCCGGATGGCGAGTACCTGCTCGTGTTGACCTTTTCCGTTCTTGGCGAGATGTTCGAGGAGTTGGAGCCGCTGCTTTCAGAGATGGTACGGCGCGTGCAGTGGGCCGGCGACCACGGTGGGACAGATCCTGGGTTCGGTCCGGCGACAATTTCCAGTCGGACGATGTACGTACACAACGAGCCCGCCCTATACAGTCCCATAATTGGCAAGATTGACGCGGGGAAGCAGTTTTCGATTATGGAGCGTGACTTCACGGGAAACTGGTGGCGGATCAGCTATGGCGGGCAGCCCGGCTGGGTCTCAGATCCTCTCGCGGCGGCCGATATCCCCGACGCACCCGTATCCGTACCTGTGGCGATGATCGACCGGCGCGTCAATGTGCGCAGCGGCCCTGGCGCCAGTAACCCCGTAATCGGCGTGGCGGTAGCCGGTCAGCAGTATCTGATCACGGGCAGAAACCAGGCGGGCGACTGGTGGCAGATCGACAAAAATGGCCAGACCGGATGGGTCTTCGGCGAGTTGGTCACGCCAGTTGCCGTGGGGGGCGTGCAGGTGGCCGTCGTCAGAATCCTCGCCCCGCCTTTACTGCCGGTGACTGAGGCGGCGATGATGGTCAACCGGCCAGCGAACCTGCGAGCAGGGCCGGACAACAGCTACCCTATCGTCGGCGAAGTCGTACCTGGGCGCCAATATCAGATTACTGGCAGGAATATGGCCGGCGACTGGTGGCGGATCGACGAAGACGGCCGGCCCGGATGGGTATACGACGACCTGGTTGAGCTGGTCAAAGCAGGAAGCGTCCAGATCGTGGCCAGATTTCCACTACCTCCTCTGCTGCCGGCCGCGCAGGCAGTGTTGACTTTCAGCCGCCGCATGAACGTCTACGGCGGTCCTGGCGGTCGCTTCCCTGTCATCGACACCACCGAACCTGGCTATCAGTATCCGATCACCGGCAGGAATGTGGTGGGAAACTGGTGGCAGATCGACTATCACGGCCAGCCCGGATGGGTCTTCGGGCAGTTCGTGGATACGGTCGAGCTGACGGATGATGTTCGGTAGGCAGCCACTCCACTTCTGAACTGAGATGACCACTGTTCACTGACCTCTCTGCAGGGAGTACGTTCGCAATGTCCCCTTTTCGCTGTCTTGCCCTGACTGTACTGGTCTGCGTCTCTCTTGTTCTGGCCGGGTATTGGTCCGACTCGCCTCCCCGACCGGATTCCGCCGCCTCAAAGACAGTGGTCCCTGACGAGTCGGCAGTCGTCTCGAAAGTCCGCCCGGCGATTGCAGCCCATGTTGGGGCCGCGCAACAGGCCTCCGAAACACCTCCCGATCCTCGGCCCGCGGTCCCGATACTGTCAATTCACAATCCGTTGGTAGTTCCGATTGGCGACACACCTGCTGTCTCAGGAGGACCGTTCCAGAACTGGCCCGCGATCGAAGATGTGACGCACGGCCTCAGGATATTCCACCCACAAGGATGGCTCTACGCCTCCTCCAAAGAGAAGCTGTTCTCCCTCCAGCAACAGATGAGTGACCCGGCCGTCGCCAAGGCCGTGCTCGCCCAGCAGGCTGCCCACATCGACTCCCTGATCGCGGCAGGGCAAGAGGACCAATTCGTTGGTTACGGTTTCCAGTTTGCGCCGGACACAGAGCCGGCCCATATCAACAGCTTTGACATTCGTGCAATACCTGCTGCGGGACGCACGTTGGAGCAGTTTACCCTGCAATTAGCCGCCCGCCTGGGAGAGTCTGAAGTCGAGACGTTGGAGAGCGTGAAGGTTGGCCCCGGTCTGCGGCCCTGGGGTGAGGAGTCCGCGTCGATTCGGTACAGCAGCAGCGGCGCCGTCGTCGAAGAAGGCAAGGTTGTCAAGCGGCCAGGCACGGAGGTGGTCGGCTGGCAGGTGGTCCTTCTTTCGCCGGACGGCGGCACCTTCCTTCTGGTCACCTTCGATATACGCGGCGAGCAGTTTGACGGCTTGCTGAAACCTCTGTTGCGTGACATCGTGCGGCGTGTGCAGTGGCTGGACCATCCTGCCTACGAACCACCGACCGGGCCCACAGTGACGATCTCGCGCACCATGTACGTGCGCACTGGTCCGGACTTTGACCAACCGATTATCGGCATGGCCACCGAGGCGCAACAGTACCCAGCGATCAGCACAAATGCCGGCGGCGACTGGTGGCGGATCGAATACGAGGGGCAGTTGGCGTGGGTCTACGGCGGGTTCGTGACGCCGACCGCGGCTGCGGCGAGAGCACCGAAGGCGGACCTGTCGGGCTGGCTGACGTACGACGATCCTGCCCGCGGATTTTCGCTATCCTATCCATCGGGATGGCACTATTTCGACCCGGCGCGACCTTCGCAGGTCGACCAGTCCCTCTTTTCGGCTGCCGTTAAGCGTCGCGATGATACGCAGCTTGACTTAGCGGAGATGGGAGCACTGGTGTCAGCCATGAGCGGGCGCCGCGACGACGCCGTAATTGGGTTGGGCCTTCAGTCACGGCCGGCGGACAGTGGGTCGAGTAATTTCATGCTGGTTTTCACTGTCGCGGCTGAAGGGACGACGCTGGAACGCTATGCGCAGGCGGCCGCCGAACACGTCTACAGCATCGAGCCTGCCAACGTCGTACTTGTGCGAGGCCTCAGACCGTCAAACGAAGAGGTCGTATCAGTCCGCTACCGTGAGCACGCAACCGCGAGTGAAGTATGGCAGGTTGTTCTTCTTTCCCCCGACGGAGAGAGGCTTCTCGTCCTTGCCTTCAGTGTTCACATGGACGAGTTCGCGGCATTGCAGCCGTTGCTGGGCGAAATCGTTCAGCGCACGCGCTGGGTCGATATCGAGTCCCCTTCTCCGACCCGACCAGCGGTACCGATGATTCGAGTCCACAATCCCCTGGTGATCCCGACCGGAGATACACCTGCCCTCTCTGGGGGCCCGTTCAAGGACTGGCTCGCGGTCGAAGATGCGGCGCATGGACTCAGGATATTCCATCCGCCAGGATGGCTCTACGCTTCCTCCAAAGAGGAGTTGTCCTCCCTGCAGCCGCAGATGGGTGCCCCGGCCGTCGCCGACGCTGTGCTCACACGGCAATCTGCGTACATCGACTCCCTGACTCCGTCCCGTCAGGAGGACCGTCTCGTTGGATATGGCTTCCAGCACGCGCCGGACACGCCTTCGACTTACAACAATCACTTTGCCATTCACGCCATACCGGTTGCGGGGCAAACGCTGGCGCAAATTGCGCAGCAGTTAGCCGCCCACCTGGAAGAGTCTGAAGCCGAGACGCTGGAGAGCGTGAAGATTGGACCCGGTTTGCGGCCCTGGGGCGAGGAGACAGTATCGATCCGGTACCGTAGCGGCGACGCCGTCGTCGAACAAGGTAAGGTTGTCAAGCGGCCAGGCACGGAGGTGGTCGGCTGGCAGGTGGTTCTGCTTTCGCCGGACGGTGGGTCATTTCTATTGTTCACCTTTGCAATTTGGGGCGAGCAGTTCGACGGCCGGCTGGAGCCGTTGATGCGCGACATCGTGAGGCGGGTTCAGTGGCAGGACCATCCTGCCTACGAACCACTGGTCAGTCCCACGGTGACGATCACGCGCACAATGTATGTACGCGGGGGACCAGGTACTGACCATGCCATCATCAGCACGGTCACGGAGGGGCAAAAGTACCCTGCAGTCAGCACAAATGCCGGCGGCGACTGGTGGCAGATCGAATATGAGGGGTGGCTGGCATGGGTCTACGGCGGATATGTGACGCCGTCCGCCGATGCGGAGCGTGCGCTGCAGGCGGACCCATCGGGTTGGCTGACGCACGACGATCTTGCCCGCGGACTGTCGCTGTCCTACCCATCGGGATGGCACTATTTCGATCCGGCGCGCCCTTCGCAGGTCGACCTGTCGCTCTTTTCGTCGGCCGTAAAAGGCCGGAAAGGTGAGCGAATTGGCGTAGCGGAGATGGGCGATCTGGTGTCTGCTATGAGTGTGCGCCGCGACGATGCCGTCATCGGGCTGGGCCTTCAGTCAGGGTCCACGGACAGCGCGACGAGCAATTTCATGCTGGTTTTCACGGTAGCGGCTGCAGGTACGACCTTGGAACGCTATGCGCAGGCGGCCGCTGAGCACGCCTACAGCATCGAGCCTGCCAGCGTTGAGACGGTGCAGGGTCTCAGGCCGTTTAACGAAGAAGTCGTATCGATCCGCTATCGTGAGCACGCGACTGCGAGTGAAGTGTGGCAGGTTGTTCTGCCGTCCCCGGACGGAGAAAGGCTTCTTGTCCTCGCCTTTTGCGTTCACAGTGACGAGTTCGCAGAACTGCAACCGGTGCTGAACGAGATCGTCCTGCGCACGCGTTGGGCTGAACAGCCTTCGAGTGGGGTACGCCAGGTACATTCTGCCTCACCCCACCTACGCCTGCATTGGTGACCGGCCGTGCGCTACCGCACACTATCGCTGCGGCAGAAGTTGGCGGCTCGGCAGTAGAGAGGGGCGCAACGAAAAGCCGCCCCTCCGTCGCAACGCCAACCTGGAAGCGCGCGGGGGCGGCATCTGAACAGCGGTGAATCCGCTTGGCCGCAGACAGGCCGCATTCTTGAGCACCCCGGGTAGGATTCGAACCCACGACCCTCTGATCCGAAGTCAGATGCTCTGATCCACTGAGCTACCGGGGCAAACCAGCACGCCAAAGTATAGCACGTTCGGCCCCCAATCTTCAAAGAGGGGACTGAATCAAAAAAGGGAGTACCGCGTGAACTGCCACGCTGGCAGGCTCTCCCTTCTTCCCCCGTTTTACGGCGTATTCTCTGCCCGCCAGCGCCCAATGAAGGCGCGCAACGCGTCCTCCCCGTCCAGGCCGCGCACGTTTGCCAGTGCGACGAGCCGCCACAACAGAAGTCCCAGCGCCTGTTCCTCGCTGCCGTCCGGCAACAGACCCTCCAACTCAGGACTGCTCCCTGCCAGCGCAACGCGGTCGAGAAGACCGGCTTTGTCGGCCTTGGACTGCATTTCGCGCGCCTTGCGCAGCGCCGGCAATGCCGCCGGCACCGCATCCAGCGGGCCCCGCGCCGGTCTGTCCTGGGCCGCCCGCTCCTCGGCCTTGATCTCTTCCCAGCGCGTATACAGATGCTCTATATCGTCAATTTCATCTTCGCCGAAGACGTGGGGATGCCGGCGGACGAGCTTCTCAACGCTCAATCGCACCGCGTCGGCCATCTGGAAGCGGCCCTCTTCGGTCGCGATCTGCGCAATCATCGCGATGATCCCGAGTACGTCACCCAGTTCCTCGGCGATATGCGCCTCATCCTCAGAGTCCATCGCCTCAAGCGTCTCCGCTACCTCATCCAGCAGGAAGGTCCGTGTGCTCGCCAGCGTCTGCTCCCGGTCCCATGGGCAACCGTACGGCGCCCTCAAGTGTGCTATCACCTCCTGGAGATCAGCATAGCTGCTATGGTGCAGGGCGGGCACGTACAGGCAGGCGCCCTCGCCAACGCCGGCTGACGTAGCAAGATCTGCCAGCGGTAAAACGCGCGCGGAGCGGGTTCCATTTCCCTTCAGGTAGATAAGTTGCAGAGGATGGTCCACAGGGTAGGCATTGCCCAGCACGGCGCCGACTGCCTGCGCAGTCGCCACATCGGTGATTTCAAGTACCAGCGCCGGCTGCCCCAGATCGAAAGGCGGATGATGACGATCGGCCAGCCGCGCCGCGCCGATGATCTGCACGCCCTCATGCGGGTCTATGCCCGCGATCTGCGCCGCCGCTTCGATTGAATCACATCTGGTCATGGTCGTCCGATCCTGTCAAATGGGCCGTTCGAACCTGTGTCTGACCGTAGGGACATCTGCCTTCAGAGACAGGCGACTGTGCCCACTAATTCATCTTATTTCGCCGGTCGATTCCTGTGGAATGGTGACTCTGAGGCTTGGCAATGATATTGAATGCTGCTAAAGTAGGGCCCAGCGGCCTGTCAACCGGCGGCCAGCCCACCTTGCTCCTTTTCTGAGACGATCCGTGACGGATATCCTGCCCAACTGGTATACTCAGCCCGCCCGTCCCACTGCCATCGCACGCCAGGCGCCGGATGGGCGCGAGGTTCGCATTTCGGTAATCGTACCCTGCCGAAACGAGGGCCGCAACATCCGACCCGTGCTTGAATGGGTTGCCCCCTATGCCGACGAACTACTGGTGGTCGACGGCCACAGCAGCGATGATACGCGGGACATCGCCGCCGAACTGGGCGCCACCGTGCTTCTGGACAATGGCAAAGGCAAAGGCGACGCCATCCGCGTCGGCATCGCCCGCGCCAGCGGCGATGTTCTCGTCTTTATCGACGCCGACGGCTCCCATGACCCCCGTGACATTCCGGCGCTCGTCCAGCCAATTATCGACGGCAACGCCGATCATGTTTCCGGCTCCCGCATGTTGGGAGGAAGCGACGAATTGCACGCCACCATCAATCAGTTCGTCCGTCTCTTCGGCAGCCAGGTGATCACGCTCAGCATCAACTACACACAGGGTGTGAGCCTGACCGACTCCCAGAACGGATTTCGGGCGATTCGGGCCGATCTGGCCCGCAGCCTGGCGCTGAGATCGGAGATCACGACGATCGAGCAGGAGATGATAATCAAGACCGTGCGCAGCGGCTACCGTATCGGTGAAGTCGCGACCCACGAGTATGTGCGATCCAACGGCGAGTCCAACTTTCGGGTTTTGGATGTCTGGTTCCAATATCTGAGGAACTGGCTTTATTATCTCTTCATCTGGCGCCCGCCAAGACAGGCTGCACAGGGTGATCTCACTGAGACTCCAGGGCAGTACGACATCACCACGGAGGAGACGAACTCGCCCGGTCTTCACAAGCTATCCGGGT
The DNA here is from genome assembly GCA_009840225.1 of Caldilineaceae bacterium SB0662_bin_25. Classification (GTDB taxonomy): domain Bacteria; phylum Chloroflexota; class Anaerolineae; order Caldilineales; family Caldilineaceae; genus Bin5. The sequence goes on from VXOE01000361.1 coordinate 8,348, forward strand.
CAGGAGAACAGATACCGAAAGCCAGCTCCAGGTAAATGTTCCCGTCCCGTGAAACGGGGAAAGCGCCGCACCGTTTCGCTCCCGTCTTCCCTGTTATTCGCCCCACGATTCGCCATCTGTTGGCGATTTACCTCCTTCTTGCCAGCCTGTTCAGTTTTGTAACCCCCCCTTTCGAAGCCCCCGACGAAATCTGGCATTTTGCCTTTGTTCACCATCTGGCGACGCAGCGGACGCTGCCGGTCGCGGAACCGAATACGACCGCCCTCTGGCGGCAGCAGGGCACGCAGGCGCCCGCCTACTACGCCGGCGCGGCTCTGCTTACCGCCCTGATCGATCAGTCCGACTTTCCTGAACTCTACGCGCGTGCCAATCCCCACCGCGCCATCGGTCAACCCGACACCCCCATCAACCGCAACTATCTGATCCACCAACAGACGGACCGCTTCCCCTGGAGCCGGTCGGTTCTGGCACTGCACGTAGCCCGTCTCTTCTCGGTCTTCCTCGGCGCGGTGACCGTCTACGCGGTCTTCCGCACGCTTCACCTCTTTCTCCCCGCGCAGAGTGCCCTGCTCGGCGCAGCCTTCGCCGCCTTTCTGCCCCAATTTGCCTTCATCAGCGCATCCGTCAGCAATGACAACGCCGTCAACGCAGCAGCCGCGCTCGTCCTGTGGCAACTGACGGAAATGCTGGTGGAAGGAGGATGGCCGCAAAGAAGCCGCCTGCTGAAACTCGGCGCCGCGCTCGGCCTGGCGCTGCTTTCCAAGCTGAGCGGGCTGGGCCTGGTCGGCGTCTCCGCGGCCGCTGTCCTGTGGCTGGCTCGGCGAAACCGCAGCCTTCGCGCCATTTTTGACGCTGCCCTCTGGACGGCCGTTCCCGCCATCCTGCTCGCCGGCTGGTGGTACCTGAGAAACTGGCGCCTGTATGGCGACCCCCTGGCATGGGATATGTGGGAAGCCAATATCCTGTTGCGGGTCATCCCGGCCGGTCCGTCGCAGATCCTGAGTGAGTTGGGGGGGCTGGAACGTTCCTTCTGGGGGCTGTTTGGCTGGCTCAACCTGCCCTACCCTGCCTGGGTCTACCTGGCTCTGCGTGTCGTCGCCGTCCTCGTTGCGCTTGGGCTGCTGTTGCATCTCGCCCGGACAACGCGTGCCGGCGGCGCCCGCCTCGCCTCCAGCGTGCCTCACGCCTTCCTTCTGCTCTGGCTGCTCGTTCTTACCATCTCCTGGCTGCGTTTCATGCGGGTGGCGCCTGCTGCCCAGGGACGCTACTTCTTTGCCGCGCTGCCCGCTCTGGCCCTGCTATGGGCCCTGGGCTGGATGGGATGGGCAAGCAGAATCGGACACAGAATCGGCCATAATATCGGCTGGAGCGTCACCTCTGCCCTCGGACTGCTCACGCTGGCCACACCTTTTCTCCTTATCCGCCCCGCCTACACGCCACCACCGATGTCAGTTCCTGACAGCAGTTCGAACACTGCTGTCTCATCGACGCCCCACGCCCTCTTTCTCGCCGGAAACTCCGAGATTCGGCTGCAACATGCGGCCGCATCGTATGACGCGCTACAGGGCCGGACTGGCGAACAAGATCCTCAACTGCCGACCGTATTCCCCGGTGACGAAGTCCGGGTGGATCTGGCGTTCATGACCAACGCCCCGCTGGCCGCTGACTGGTCCCTCTTCATTCATCTCGTGGACGGCACCGGCCTGACCGTCGCCCAACTGGACTCGATGCCCGGCGGCGGGCTGCGCCCGACAAGTGGCTGGCTGCCTGACCGCCTTCTTCTCGACAGTTATACCGTTGCGATTCCGGAGACGGCCCATACACCGAATCGGGCCAGCTGGCAGATTGGCTTCTACGACCACCACAGCGGCGAACGTCTGCCCCAACGCGACGGCGGCACAAGCTATACGTTCGGCGAGGTAATCATCTGCCCCGCCGGGTTCACCGTTTCGGACTGCCAGCCCGGGGGCAAGGCCGACACGTCCCAGGACGGCGGCCCCAGCATTCCAACCCCGGTACACGTGCAGTTTGCCGACAACATTGCCCTCGCCGGTTACAGCTTCAACAGCCGTACACCGGTGCCCGGTGAGGAGATGACCGTTACCCTGTACTGGACCGCAAACGGGCCGGTGGCTGAACCGTATACCGTCTTTGCACACCTGCTGACAGACAGCTTCGACATGTTCGGCGGCGCCGACCTGCAACCGTCGCCTTCAACGGAAGCCTGGGTCGCTGGCGAGACCGTCGCAACCGTGCACACGTTCATCGTCCCGCCGGACGCACCCCCAGGACTCTATCAGATCGAGATCGGCCTGTACACCCGCCCCGATTTTCGCCGCCTGCGCGTGCTCGACAGGATCGACCCGGCGCAAGAGGACCGTCTGCTGCTCGGCCCTCTCCGCATCGAGTGAGCGCCTCAGCGGTTACCAATACCTGGGTGCATCCCTGATTTGGGGTGGGAACAGTTTGGCGGGGAATCAGTGCCAGCGGTGGCTGGCGTTGTTTACCGTCTTTGGGCGAGACGCAGTGCGGGCG